>JBCCFN010000001.1:0-55512 GCA_039029715.1 Actinomycetota bacterium
GTAGAATCATGCTATCTATTTCCTTAGCAAAGCAGTAATTGAATGCACAAAGCTGATTTTTACTGGAGAAATCTAGGCTTTGTCTATCTTTTCTAAGCTGTAGGGTGTAGTGAATTGATGATGAGTGGTGGGGAAGGGGCACCTGCCCGCTAGGCTTGTCATCACCTCAACGCGGGGTGGAGCAGCCAGGTAGCTCGTCGGGCTCATAACCCGAAGGTCGCAGGTTCAAATCCTGCCCCCGCCACTACACCGAAGGCCCGGAACGGCAGAGTTCCGGGCCTTCGTCGTTCACAGGACGGTCGAGGACCTGTCGATCGGACGCGACCGCCGAGCTCCACGAGGCGGTCGGCCAGTCCGACCGGGCTGGCCGCAGCACGCGGAAGAAGGTCTCGGACAACGCACCGCCGGTGCCATCCGGCGCTGTGCGATAGAGATGGCCTGGCGAAACCACACCTGGAAACGTCCCCCTGCCGACTGGGCAGCGGAGCTGGGCCCCGACCTGTTGGAGGTGATCCTCAAGGACTACGAGGGCGACGTCTTTCAGCGCCACCCGGATGTCGTCCCCGCCGGTATCGAGGCGCTACGAGCCGGCGAAGGCTCCCTGGTTGCTCAGGCCGGTTCGGTTCGGCGCCAGTAGGGGATGAGCGAGACCTGGCTGGCGGCCATGCCGACCTCGTGTCGCAGGTACTTGCGGACCTGTGTGAGGCAGCGGGACTCGCCGGCGCCCATGACGAAGACACCGTCATCCGCCTCGGTGATCTCGGCTCGGACCGCCGCAGCCAACGCGTAGGGTGCGTCGATGCCGGCTTCGGACCGGTAGCTCCAGGTCACCTCGACTCCCGGACGATCGGTCAGGTCGATCTCGTGACCGGGTTCCTCGACCTCGGCGACGATCCGGACGCCGACCTCCGCAGGCAGCGCCTCGACCGTTGCGGCGACGGCAGCGAACGCGGTCTCGTCGCACACCCCGACGAACGAGCGCACGGCGCCGACGTCTGTGATGCCCTCGTGGGGCCCGAGCACGGCGAGCTCGTCGCCGGCCGCTGCCGTCGTGGCCCAACCGGACACGGTCGCGGGGTCGTCACCATGGGTCATGACCCAGAACGTCGCGGTGCCGGCCGCCGGGTCGATCTCTCGGATGCTGTAGGTCGCGGCCTTTGGACGATCCTCGTACTCCATCTCGAGATAGGCCTCGGCATCGAGACCGTCCGGAATGGGGCGCCCGGGGAGATCGATGATGAGCGCCACCGATTGGTCGGTGCCGAGGTCCGGTACGCCGTCGAGGCCGCGGACACTGATCGCCTTCAGGCGTGGGGAGAGCGTCTCGACCGCAGTGATGGTGCACGACGACAGCCGCATGTCGCTGTGGTCGTGGTCGAGCAGCTCCTCCATCTTGGTGATGGGCTCGTGGGGGCGGGCCAGGCGCGCCACCTCGAGGAGGCCACCCATCGACGGTGGAAGATCGTGCAGACCCTCCATCGGCGTCGTGAAGTCGAGTCGGATCGTCCGTGCCGGGTCGATTGCGATCTCGGCACCGCTGGGGTCGACCCTGGTGAGGGTCGCGGCAGTGATCGAATCGTCGTCCTCGGCCCATCGGGCGAGCATGGCGATGCTGTCACCCATCTGGCCATTTGCCATGTCGAGCATCACCTCGAGCTGCTCGAGTTCCTCGGCGCTGAACGTCGTATCCGTCATGTCAAGCAAACCTAATCTACGAATCGTAGAATCGGAAGGCTCGGCCTTCAGCTCACCGCCGGAACGCACACGGCGAACCGGTGACGGGGTCGTCGATGACGACGGTGGCGAGCCCGAAGACCCGTTCGACGTTCTCGGCGGTGATGATCTCGGTCGGCGAGCCCTCGGCGACGATACTGCCCTCTACGGACAGTAGAATTGCGCAAGTCCCCGGTGCCTGATTCAGGATCCCCCTGATCCTCGACACCCTCGAGGCAGCACTCAACGAGCTCTGGTCCTCGCGGGCTCCGTAGTGGCGGGGCGGACCCAGATTCCGGTGCACTCGGGGATCCGGGACCACCGGCGTCTGCGGACCAGGGCGGCGAAGTGGGGCCCGAAGAAGTCACCGGTGATCGCCGCCGCGGCCTCGACGGTCGGGAACACGTAGTCGGTGCGGATCCAGGTCCGGCCGAAGCCCATCTCCGTCTCCAGCCAGTCGTAGTATTCGGCCAGCTCGGGCGACGGGTGCGGGCGCTCATGGCCCGTGCCGAGCGTCTCGATCACGATGATCGTCCCACCGGCGGTGACCCGATCGCACTCGGCCAGGAAGCCGGCAACGATCGTCCGCCAGTCGGTCGGGCGCCACTCCCGCTGATGGCCGAAGACCCAGCCGGCCACGGCTGCGTCTGCGATCCCGGAACGGAAGGGGAGCGCAGCCGCCTCGGCTCGACAGAACCGACAGTCGGCATCTGCACCTGCACCTGCGTCTGCCAGTCTGATCGCCTCGGCCAGCATGCTCGCCGACGGCTCGGTGGCGATGGTCGGCAGGCCACCTCGTCGCAGCAGCCGAGTGACCCGCCCGGTCCCGGCTCCGATCTCGACGACACGGGGCCGGCCCTCGAGGTGGGGGGTGAGGGCCGGCCACAGCTCGTCGTCTGCATCCTCGGCTGCGACGAGGTCCTGATACCGAGGCCCGCCGTGTGCATACACCTGCTCGTAATCCATGCCGGCTCCCCCAGGGGTGATCGGTCGATCCTCGACCAGCGATTCTACGTCTCGGACCGGAGGCGGCTCGGGGGTCAACTCCTGGTTGGTCCAGGCCGATGAGATGGCCATGAGAGCAATGATCGTGGACGACTTCCGCACCGCCCGGGTGGTCGCAACCCGTGTTGCCAGGCAGGCCGACCTCACCGTCGAGCTCGAGGCCGAGAGCGGTGAGCAGGCCCTCTCGATCCTGGCCCAACTGGACGGACCCCCACCGGAGCTCATGCTGATCGACCGCTACATGTCTGGGATGGACGGCATCGAGCTGGTTGAGCGGATCAGGCAGGATCCGACGTTCGCCGACACTGCGCTGGTCATCGTCAGTGCCGATGCGGCGCAGGAGGCGGTCGCCGCCGCCCTCGACGCCGGCGCCGACGACTATCTGTTCAAGCCGTTCGACGTGGCATCCCTGACCGCGACCCTGGCAAACCTGGGGCTGGTGCCGGCGAACCAGGCCCGGTGATGCGTCCGGCGGCGGAGAACGGCCGGGGGGAGGCTACGGAGCCTCGGCCCGGAGGTAGGCCCGGCTGAGTTCGGGGGCTGCGGCCACGGCCTCGGTCGCCAGCGCTTCGGCCTCGGGTCCGTCGAGGCCGAAGCCTTCGAGCAGGAGACGGATCATGTCCGCGCGATAGTCGTCTGTCGCTCCGACGGTTGCGATCCGGGAGACGGCCCGGGAGAGCGCACCGGCGACGAGGTCGACCGCCGCGTCTGTCGGTTCCCGGTTCAGGCGTCCGAGTTCCGCCGCCTCGTTCAGATCATGGCGGAGGTGGCGGAACGGGTCGGCCCGTCTGGTGTCGGTGGAGGTGGTCGACTGCAGGCGCAGCATCACCGTCGCCATCTGGGGGTTGGCTGCGGCGTGTTCGAGCAGCAGTGCGGTGATCGTGGCGAACCGCCTGACCGGGTCGTCGAGCGTGACCAGTTCGGCGCTGGTGTCGGTGAACGCGCTCAGTACCTCGGTGATGACCGCGTCGACGAGCATGGTGCGGTCATCGAAGTAGTTGTAGAACGTGCCGTTGGAGACGTCCGCCCGCTTTGTCACATCGAGAATGGTGAACGCCTCGCCGTTGCTGGCGATCTCCTCGATCGCGGCGGAGATCAGTAGGCGGCGGGTCCGTTCCTTCTTCTTGAAGCCGCGGGTCCGGGTCGGCTCCGATTCAGTACCGGTCATCGACATCATGGTAGCAATGGGTAACTCTCAATACTGAGGCGGATCTCATACTTGGAGGGTTCTCCAGTCCGGCCGTCGTGGTCTTGCAGAGGGGATCACCCTGCTGCGGTGTCGTCGACCACCTCGTTCCGCTGCCGGCCCAGGTCGATCGCCCCGTCCGGCGTGTCGATGGCGGCGGTGACGACATCGCCGGCGACGAGACGGCGGTCATTGCGGGCTGCCGACCTCCTGAGCAGCGCCGCTCGCCGCTTCGGTGACACCAGCTGGATCGCGGCCGCAATCGGCTTCGGCGGAGCCTGGAGGGCGCAGCCTCCCGGCGTGCCGGTAGCCAGTAGGTCGCCGGGGCCCCAGTCCTGGACGGCGGACAGCTCGGTCAGGGATGGGGCCGGCAGATGGATCATCTCCGCCGCCGTGCCGTCCTGTCGGCTGTGGCCGTTGACCCACAGCCGGAGGCGGAGCTGATCGAACCGGGTGAGGTCGTCGGCATCGACCAGGGTCAGCCACGGGCCGACCGGCCCGAACGTTCGGTAGCTCTTGCCCTTGTAGAACTGGCCTTCTGCCAGCTGCACGTCCCTGGCGCTGACATCGTTGACGATCACCAGCCCGGCGACGTGATCGATCAGACGGCCCGGCGCGATCGACGTTGCCCCGTTCACCGTCCGCCTGAGCACCAGGCCGATCTCGACCTCGTAGTCACAGAACCGGACGTGGGGCGGGACGACGATGTCGGCATCGGCCGAGGCCAGACACGAGGACGCCTTGCGAAAGAAGATGTTGAACGGGCTCGACGCCGGATCGATGCCCGACTCGGTCATGTGGCTCCGGTAGTTGATCGCCTGGCACAGGAACTGCTGGTTGCTGGTGATCGGGCACAGCACGGTCACCTCGTCGATCCCGATCGGCTCGGTGGTGACGGCCTCGCCCCGGATGACCCGGTCCGCAGCCTCCTCGACGAAGGCCGCCGTCGTCTGGTGGTCGCCGACGATCGGGCGGATCGACTCGCCGTCGACCACACCCCACCCAACCTGATCCGCCCGCCGATATCGGGCGACGTTGACCGCCATCAGCTCCTCCCGGCGACGGTCTGCAGCGCCGCGGCCAGGACGCCGGCAGCATCGGCGTCCTGGGCGCGGAAGGCGACGTGTTGATCCGGGCGGACGAGCAGTGCGCCCGAGGCCTCGACGCCGCAGAGCTGGCGCCATTCCCCGGGAGCGGCCTGGTCGACGCCGACCCGGACCTGCACCACCGGGACGTCGTCGCCGACCGCCGCCTCCCACCGGGCGTGGTCACCGAACGTCACCAGCGTCGGTCGGGATCGGTCGATCAGGTCGAGCGTCGAGCGACCGCCGACGTGATCGAGCCAGGCATGAGGGAGGCGAGCGCCCGGCCGGGCAGACGGGACATAGTTCCGAGGGCTCGAGGGTTCGTCTTCCGAATCCTCACCCCACAGCGCACCCTCCTGGTAGACGTAGCCCAGCTGTAGACCGACGAGGTCGAAGTGCTCCTCCTGGAGAGCGACGGCTTCGGCGATGGCGTTGGCCCGAGACTCGTCTGCGATGGCGCGTTCCAGTTGCGCAGTGGTCGGATCGGTATCCATGCCGAGGGCCTCGGCCAGGTGCAGCATCTTCACGGCGTTCGCCAGTGACTGGTCCGAGTTGTGTCGAGCGACCGGCAGCCGCTCCTGCTCGTAGCTGTGCAGGAGGCCGGCCTCGGCCCAGCCCGCTTCGATCGCCGCCACCCGCCACAGCAGGCCGTGGATGTCTGCGACGCCGCTGTTCAGTCCGAGCCCGCCGGTCGGAGGGAAGCGGTGGGCGGCGTCACCGGCAAGGAAGATCCGCCCTCGACCCATCGACGAGGCGGTCTGGGCGCTCATCCACCAGGTGCCACGACCGAGGATCGTCGCCTCGACCTCGGTGCCGATCGCCTTGCCGATGACCTCGAGGCACCGGGCGTCGTCGTAGTCGTCGACCGACTCGGTCGAGGGGTCGATCCCGTGCATGAACACCCAGTCCTTGGCCACGTCGTGCTGGACGAAGACGCCGTCGGCCGTCGGGTCGAGGATGAAGTGGAGCACACCGGGCCGGTCGGCGATGAGTTCCCGGAGGTCCGCGGCGAAGTTGATGGCCAAGGTGCACTGGATCAGCGGCGGCCCGAGCATCTCGATATCGAGCAGCTTGCGGACCCTGCTGCCGGCACCGTCGCAACCGATCACGTACCTGCTCCGGACCGTGAACGAGGTGTTGCGGTCGAGGTCGGTGATGGTCGAGGTCACGCCGTCTGCATCCTCGGTCGAGGTCTCCCAGCGGTGGCCGTATCGGAGGTCGGCCCCCGGGCGCGATCGGAGCTCGTCGGCCAGGATCGGTTCGAACCGGTGCTGGGAGAGGTTGCGCAGCGGGGTCGGGGTGACCGCCAGGTTCTCATCGCCCTGGCGTTCGAACGGCATCCGGCCGACCAGCTGGCCGCTGAGGTTCGTCAGGAAGTTCACGTGTCCGGCCTCCGCCGGGTCCTGGCAGGCGTCTGCGATCCGGGCCATGTCGAGGCCGGCCTGGCGGCAGATCTCGAAGGTTCGGGCGTTGACCACGTGGGCGGCCGGCGATCGTTGCGGCCCAGTTCGTCGTTCGACGACCAGGGCCTGCAGGCCGTGCTCGGCGGCCAGGATCCCGCCGACGAGCCCGACCGGACCGGCGCCGACGATCAGTACGTCGACGTCGATCGGTTGGGTCGGCACCCCGCTCGGTTGCATCTCCGGTTCGGTCACAGCAATCCTCCGTAGCTCCCGCCGTCGAGTTGCAGGTTCTGCCCGCTGATGTAGCCGGCCTGGGCGCTGCACAGGAAGGCGCAGGCGTCCCCGAACTCGTCGGGTTGGCCAAGCCGGTTGGCCGCGATCGATGCCCGCATCTTGTCGTAGGCCTCCTCGAGCGTGATCCCGGCCAGGGACGAGTGCAGCTCGGCCATCTGCCGTTGCCGTTCGGTATCGAATCGCTCCGGCAGCAGGCTGTTGATCGTGACGTTCGCCGACGCAACGTCTCGGGACAGCGCCTTGCTGAGCGAGGTCAGGCCGGTCCTGGCCCCGGTCGACAGCCCCATCGGTGACAGCGGTGTCTTGACCATGGCCGAGGTGATGTTGACGATTCGCCCGAACCGCCGCTCGACCATGCCGTCCAGGACGGCCTGGATCATGAAAGCCGGCGCCAGCATGTTGGCATCCAGTGCGGCGATCCAGTCGTCCCGGTCCCAGTCCTGGAACCGGCCGGGCGAGGGACCGCCGTTGTTGTTGACCAGGATGTCCGGGGCCGGGCACGAGTCCAGGAGCGCGGCCCGGGTCTGCTCGGCTGCGATGTCGCCGGGAACCGTGGTGACCTGGCCGCCGTGTCGGCGGAGCTTCACCGCCGCCTCATCCAGTGCTGCCACGTCTCGCCCGTTGATCCAGATGTCCACCCCTTCGCGGGCGAGGGCGTCGGCACAGGCGTAGCCGAGCCCCCTGCTCGAGGCGCAGACGATGGCCCGTCGACCGCTGATCCCGAGGTCCATGTCAGGCCGTCCGTTCGGTCTGGGCGGCCACGAGGACCGACCGGGTCCGTGCGGTCTCCTCGGGTGATCCGCCGACGGGCGCGGCCGAGAGCTGGGTCGCCCCGGCGTCCTCGAGGGCGCCGATCCGATCGGTCACCTCGGCCTCGGACCCGACGATGGCCAGTTCGCCAATCCCATCGACGCCTTCCCGCTCCAGCATGGCCGCGTAACTCGGTAGCTCGGCGTAGCTGGCGAGGATCAGGTCGAGGAAGTCTCGGGCCGGTCCGGGGTCGTCGGTCACCCACACCGGCAACGAACACACGATCGCCGGGTTCGGCCGGTCGGCGTCGGCGGCCGCGGCATTGATGGTGGGGGCGATGTGGTCACGGAGCGTCTTCGGTCCGACACACCACAGGACCGTCCCGTCGGTCCGGCGCCCGGCGATCCGGAGCATCTGCTCGCCGAGGGCCGCCAGCATGACCTTCGGTGCGGTGCCGACCTGCTGGATCTCGCCGCTGTAGCTCCAGAAGTGCCCGTCGTGATCTGCCGCACCGTCGGTGAGGAGCGGCTGCAGGATGTCGAGGAAGTCGAGCATCTGTCTCACCGGCCGCTCCCACTCCAGCTTCCATCGGGTCCGCACCGTCGGCTCGTGGGACAGGCCGAGGCCGAGCACCAGCCGTCCACCGATGGCGGCCTGGGTGGTCAACGCTTGGGCCGCAACCGCCTGGGGGTGCACGGTCCACGTCGGGATGACGGCGGTGCCCAGTTCGGTCCCGCCGTGACCGGCCCCGCCACCGGCCCCGTCACCGGCTACATCGCCAGCTCCGTGGGCGGCGTAGACGGTGAGCGCATCGATGCTGCCGGACTGGGCGAGCCAGTAGGCGCTGAAGCCGTCGGTCTCCGCCGCCTGGATGTCGACCCGAATGGCGCTCAGGTCGCCGCTCAGGAGCGTGTTGGTTCCGTTGATCCCGATCTCCATCGGTCAGCTCCCGTCGGTGAGGCGAGCCTCGAAGGCGGCCCGCCACTCGCTCATCGGCGCGAACTCGGGGAGCGCCTCGATCTCGGCCTTGGTCGCGGCCGTCACCTCGTCGTCGCTGGCCGAGAGGTCGAGCCCGCCGGCGAAGGGCTGGGCCACGTGGAACGGTGAGTCGACGAAGCACTCGAGGCCGTTGCCCTCCGGGTCGTTGAAGTACAGGGCCCAGGCGTTGCCGTGGTTGATCGGGATGACCCCCTCGACGCCGGCTTCGTCCAGCCGGGCGGCGATCGCCCGGAGATCGTCGAGGGACCCGGTCCGGAAGGCGAGGTGGTCGGCCATCACGAAGTGGTGTTCGCCGGCGTTCAGCCCGGTGAGGAACACGATCTGGTGATGCTCGGCCGGATCCTGGGAGATGAACGCCATGTCCGCCTCCTCGCCGGCCGAACCACGGTTGGTGACCCGGAAGCCGAGGACGTTGCAGTAGAAGTCGAGCATGACGTCGAGGTCCTCGACGGCCATCGTCGTGTGGCTGAGTTGCAGCAGTGGGGTGATCGGCATCGGTGCAGGGTCTCCTTGGTGATGGTCGTGGTTGGGAGGTCGAGAGGACGACCGGTGGCTACCCGGCTGCCGGCAGGTTGATGGTCGCCTCGGCGATCTGATCCTCGGGTACCGGCTGGAGCTGTCCCCGGATGTCGCCATAGAAGGTCTGCTGGACCGTGTGGACATTGAAGTAGAGCTCGCCCTCGGCGGCGATGTGGGCCATGCCGGCCACCGTCCGGTGGCGGTCACCCGGGATAGCCCGAATGATCGGGCACCCGGCGGTCAAGGCCCCGACGATGCCCTCGCCCTGGGTCGCTGCTGCGATGTCCTTGTTCGTGACCTCGTAGGACAGCACCCCGTCTGCGAAGTACTCGCTGACATCGCCGGTTGCCCCGAAGTCGACCATGATCGGGCCGAGCTGGCCCGGTCGACCGCAGTGGATGTGGACCAGGTTGATGTCGTCCGGGTCGATGTTTGCGATCTCGAGGTGGACGTAGGCCCGGCTCAGCTCGCGGTTGAAAGCCAGCGTGCCGTGGCCTCGGGACTCGCGCTCCTCTCGGTCGGTCGAGGGCTCGGTCGACAGGAACACCTCGGGGGCCCCAGACGGGACGTCTTCCTCTTCCTCCGCCTCCTGCTGGGGTGACAGCCAGGACTGGTAGACCAGCCCGATCTCCTCGCCGGCCAGCGGGTCGAGCCCGATGTCGAACACGACCGGGATCTCGTCCTTGGGGTCGAGCATGGCGCCGTGGGCGTGGCCGCCGCCGGTGCCCGGCGGGCCGGTGATGACGAAGTAGGCAATGACCATGGCGGCAACGCCGGCGACGATGCCCAGGATGGTGAAGAAGCCCCGGATCGTCGTGAGGAGGAATCGAACGAACGGCATGGTGCGGACCTTTCGGGTACACAGGATCAGAGATGAGCAGAAATGAGTTAGATCTCAGTATTGAGACTTTGCTCAGTATTTGCTAGCGTGCTCCGCATGTCAAGCCCAACGACAGCGAACAACGTCCTCCGCTCCCTCCTCGCCCCGTCCCCGGTCTCCGGCCGAGAGACCCGAAACGAACGGCTCGGCTACACGGCCATCTCCGTCCTGGTGGCGATCGCCATGTTCCTGGCCGCATCGGGTTCGGGCTCCGGTCAGTACGTGACCGCCGAGCCGCCGCCGGACGCCCTCAACATCGCAGGCAACGTGTTCGCCGCCGCCATCGGGATCATGGTCCTGATCCCCCGCACCCGGGTGTTCGGGGCGATCCTGGCCGTCGGCAACATGTTCATCTCGATGTATCTCAACTACACCTATGACGGTGTCGAGTACTTCGTCGACCTGATCCCCTACAACACGGTCACGATCATGCTGGCCTCGATCCTGGTCGGGCACTACGAGCCGGATCTGGCCCGGTTGGCTCCGCCCAAGCGCAACGTCGAGGACGATGCAGGGGCCGTACCGGTCGATCTCGACGCATGAGCACGGCCGTGCGACGGATCGAGCATGTCGTGGCTGTCCTCGTCGGCCTGAGTTTCCTGCTGTTCGGGGCAGCGAAATTCACCGGGCGGGGCCCGTCGTTCAAGTACATCGAATACCAATCGGGCTTCGAGTGGGTCGACCCGCTGCTCACCTACGCCACCGGCGTCTGCGAGGTCGCAGCGGGGGTGCTGCTGCTCATCCCGGCGTCGAGGGCCCCCTGGGCCCGGTTGGCCGGGAGTGCCCTGGTCGTGGCGATCATGATCGGCGCGTTCGCCCTGCACCTGTCGCCATGGCTCGGCGTCTCGACCCCGACCGGCACGGTCGACGGGGCGGCCGCTCCCTGGACGGCGTCTGACTTCGTTTCCCAGCGATCGTCGCGGCAGTTCGTCCTGTCCATCGTCTTCGCCGCGCTGGGGGCCTGGCTGCTCGCCCGCATCTCGTTGCACCGGCCCGGTCCGGACACCACCCGCTCCAACTGAAAGGACGTTCCATGCCAAGAATCACCCCACTGCCGGCCGCCGAGGTCGCACATCTCGAACCCCAGTTCGAAGCGACGAGGCTGGTCCTCGGCTTCGTGCCGAACTCCGCACCCACGATGGCCAGGGTCCCCGGCCTCCTCGAAGGGTTCGGAGAGCTGGGTGCCGCCGTCTTCCTCAACGCCGGCGTCGAGCCGACCCTGCTCCAGATGGTCGGCCAGATCGCATCGAGTGTGTCCGGGTGCCGGTACTGTCAGGCTCACACCGCCGCCGGTGCGAACAACCTCGGCGTGCCGGAGGAGAAGCTCGCCGACCTCTGGCTGTGGGAGACCTCCGAGCACTTCGATGACGCAGAGCGGGCCGCCCTCCGTCTGGCCTTCCATGCAGCCTCGGTGCCAAACACGACGACCGATGAGCACTTCGATGACCTCCGCCAGCACTTCGACGACCGCCAGATCGCCGGCCTGGTCGGGGTGATCTCCCTGTACGGCTTCCTCAACCGGTGGAACGACACGGTCGCAACCGAGCTCGAGGACGAGGCCAGCGGGTTCGCCGGCCGGGTGCTGGCTGCCGGCGGGTGGGAACCCGGTAGACACGCCCCGACCGAACGGTGAGTCCGAGGTAGGAGCCCGGGGTCGGTCAGCGGGCCGAGAGCATCCGTGCGACCCAGGCCGGGACGAGCCACACGCCGAGCCCGGCCACCACTGCGCCGACCGCGGTGATCGTCCAGCCCCTGCCGTCGAGGAGCACGAGCTGGAAGTAGTCCCGCAGGACCGAGATCGACATCAGGAGCACGTACAGCACCCCCATCAGCACCGCCAGCCCGACCTTCCACGGCCGCAGCGGGCGGCTGACGACGACCAGGGTGACCAGGCCGGCACCGAGCAGCGTGATCGTCGCTGCGGTCCGGCCGTCGGCCAGCGCATCGATACGGTCGCTCCGGCGGACGATCTCGTAGACGACGAAGGCGCAGGCCCCGGCCCAGGCCCCGGCCGGGAGCGAGTAGGTCAGCACCCGGCGGAGGAAGCCCGGCTGGACCAGGGCTTCGTTCTGGGAGAGGGCGAGGGCGAAGCCGGGGAGCCCGATCGAGAACGTGCCGACCAGGGTCAGCTGCCGGGGCAGGAACGGGAACGGGGAGCCGATGATGCTGACCAGCACCGTCAACAGCACCGCATAGGTGGCCTTGGTGATGAACAGGTTTGCCACCCGCTCGATGTTGTTGATGACCCGTCGGCCCTCGGTCAGGACCCGGGGCAGGGTGGAGAACCGGTTGTCGAGCAGGACCAGCTGGGCCACGGCCCGGGTCGATGAACTGCCGGCACCCATGGCGATGCCCATGTCTGCGTCCTTGAGGGCCAACACGTCGTTCACCCCGTCGCCGGTCATGGCCACGACATGGCCATCGTTCTGGAGGGAGCGCACCATGGCCCGCTTCTGGTGGGGGGTCACCCGGCCGAACACCGCCGTCGCCGCCACCTGTGATGCGAATGCGTCGCTGTCGGTGTCTGGGAGCGCCCGGGCATCCATGCTGGCCTCGGCGTTCGGGACGCCGGCCCGGTGGGCCACGGCGGCCACCGTGGCCGGGTTGTCGCCGGAGATCACCGTGAGATCGACCCCCTGGGACCGGAAGAACGCAAGGATCTCCGGGGCGTCGGAACGGATCGTGTCCTCGAGCAGCACCAGGGCCAGTGGGCGGCGGCCGTCTGGCAGGATCTCGGCCGGGTGATCGCCGTCGGCGTGGCTGAGGACCAGGACCCGGCTGCCGGCTTCGGCATGGTGGCGAACCCGCGACAGGGCGTCGGCGTCCGCAGGGTCGATGAGGATCTCCGGTGCGCCGAGGAAGAACGTGCCTCGGTCGACGAACCGGGTCGCCGCCCACTTGCGGGCCGAGCTGAACGGCGTGATCCGCTCTACCGTCCAGTCGCTCGGCGCCGGGTGGGCGGCCATGATCGCGGCCAGGGTGGCATTCGGGCTCGGGTCGGCCGGGCCGAGCGCCCCCAGGGCATCGGTGGCGAACTCCGGGTCGACGCCGGGCAGGACCTCGATGTCGCCGAAGGAGATCTCGCCGGTGGTGATCGTGCCGGTCTTGTCGAGGCAGAGCATGTCGACCCTGGCCAGCAACTCGACCGATGCAAGCTCCTTGGCCAGGGCCTGGCGGCGTGCCAGGGCGATCACGCCGACGATGAACGCCAGGCTGGTCAGCAGCACCAGCCCGTCCGGCACCATGGCCACCGCTGCGGCCACAGTGCCCTGGAGGGCATCCTGCCACCGATCGACCTCGTCGCTCCCAAGTAGCCGCCACAGCAGGAACAGCGACGCCGGGGGGATGATGAAGGTCAGCCAGCGAAGGATCTTGTCGACCCCACGCCGGAGCTCACTGTCGGCCAGCTTGAAGACCTTGGCCTCCTCGGCCAGGGTCGCGGCGTAGGCCTCGGCCCCGATGGCGGTCGCGACGTAGGTGCCGGAGCCCGATGACACGAAGCTCCCGGACAGCACCCGGTCGCCCGGGTGTTTCTCGATCGGGTCGGCCTCGCCGGTGAGGAGCGACTCGTCGAGATCGAGCCCGACGGCATCGACGATCTCGCCGTCGACCACCACCTGATCGCCGGGCTGTAAGACCAGGAGATCGTCTGCGACGACCTCGGCGACCGAGAGTTCGACTTCACGCCCGTCCCGGCGGGCGGTGGCCCTCGGGGCGTTGAGCAGCTCCAACTGCTGGAGGGTCCGCCGGGCCCGGAGCTCTTGGGCGACCCCGATCACCGAGTTGGAGATGACGACCCCGGCGAACAGGGCATCGCGGGGGTAACCGGCCGCCATGATCAGGACGAACAGGGTCGAGATGATGGCATTGACCGGGGTGAACACGTTGGCCCGGATGATCTCGCCCAGGGTCCGGACCGGCGCCGCCGGCACGTCGTTGATCCGCCCGTCCTCGATTCGCTCGGCCACCTGGGCCGCCGTCAGGCCGGCCGTTGTATCCACCGCGTGCACGGTGACCGAGGCTACCCAGTCGGACCGCCAACCAAGGTTCGGTGGCGTTTGCCGTCCATGAGCCCGGTGCATCGGGGATCCTGCGCATGCTCATCGTCGCAGTTGGTCAGTCGGCAGGCCGAGGGCACGGGCCCGTGCACGTCATCGGGTTTCGAGCAGGTGGGCTGCGGCGGTGGCGAGGGCGGTGAGTCTTCGACGGTAGGTGGCCGGTGACGGCAGGTCGCCGCCAAGCCCGGCGGGGGAGAGGATCAACAGGTCGATGGCGATGGCGCGGGTCTCGGCATCGACCGAGGACTTGGAGTTGATGAAGGCCCGGAGTCCGCTTCGGGCTCGCTCGTAGGCGGCGTTTGCGACGTCCGCGGCGAACTCGTGCCTGGCCTCGATGAGCTCGGTGCCGAACGGGGTGGCGGCCAGGCTCTCGTACCCATCGGCCTTCAGTCGCTGGAGGTATCCGTCGAGGCGCTCGGTCACCGAGCCGTCTGCCATGAGGGCGGCGAGGGCGGCATCGGTGGCATCCTCGGACACGGCCTGGAACGCAGAGCGGAACAGGTCGGCCCGGTTGTCGAAGTACTGGTAGACGGTCGGGCGTGAGACGCCGGCGGCCTTGGCCAGATCGGCCATGGAGGTGCCACGAAAGCCCTGGCTGGCGAACACGTCGATCGCGGCGCGCCTGATCTGCTCGGCACGGCGCTCTCGCTCCGGGGTCGTCCGGCATGACACCAGCCAAGCTTGACACATCACCCGCGAAATGTCAGTCTGGTCCACGTCGGCTGACATTCGAGCCCCTGGTTGTCAATCAACGGGTTGGGGTCTTCGGCCGATGAACGTCGTGGTCGAGGTTATCGGATCGTCGGTCGCTCCCGAATCGAGGGACGTCATGACGCACTCGCGGTCCTGCCCGATCGCTCGGCCGACCCTCGATCTGACGTTTTCAAGCCAGAACGTAAAAGGAGAGTAGCCATGACAACGAATCGCCCCATCGAGGGTCGCACCGTTTGCGTGACCGGTGCCTCTAGCGGGTTCGGCCGTCTGATCGCCGAACACCTGGGCTCGCTCGGAGCCCACGTGTTCCTGACCGGCCGGACCGCCGAGCCGATGGAAGCGTCGGCGGCGGCCATCACTGCGGCCGGTGGTTCCGCCGAGGTTGCGGTCTTCGACGTCACCGACAGCGCAGCACTGCAGGGGTGGATCCAGGGCGCAGCCGAGTCGACGGGCCGGCTCGATGTGCTGGTCAACAATGCCGGCTTCGGCAAGACCGGCGAGACCATCGCGGATGGTGACCCCGAGTTCTGGCGAGCCATGCTCGAGGTCAACGTCCTCGCCCTGGCGGTCGGCTGTCAGGCAGCGATCAGGGCGATGCGGGCCACCGGGTCCGAAGGCAACATCATCAACATCTCCTCCGTCGCGGCCATCCGGAGGGAGTCGGGGGTCTACGGGGCAACCAAGCACGCCGTGAACTGCATCAACTCGACCATGCGTCAGGAGCTTGAGGACGACAGCATCCGGGTCACCTCGATCATGCCCGGCGCGTTCGCAACCAACTTCGCCCGGAACACCGACCGGGCCATCATCGAAGGGTTCGCCGCCGCCGTCGGTATCGACGAGGTGGACATGGATGAGGCCGGTCGCGTCTCCCAGGAGCAGATCGACCGATTCCAGGCCGCCATGCCAGACGCTTACGGCGATGCCGGCCACATCGCCCGGGCGGTCGAGTACGTCGTGTCCCAGCCGATCGAGCTCAACATCGAGGAACTCGTCATCCGCCCCCAGAAGAGCCTCTTCTGACCTCGGCCGGACCCGGGTCGGACCGTGGGGTGCGACCGGTGACGGATGGTCGAGATCGGACCACCCGTTGTCGGTTGCACACCTCGACGACGGATGCGGGCGGGTCCAAGATCTCGACTGGGTCGGCGGTGCCGACGACGACGAGGCGGGGCAGGAGGCACCGGTGGATCACGAGACTCACGCCACGCTCGACACGATCACAACTCCCATCGGTGCGACCGGACCGGGTGCGGTCGGTGCGTCGGTCGGTCAGCACCCGTGAGGCGATCGGCGACGATCGCTGCGCCGGGCCGTCGTCGGTCTCCGGCGTGGTTGGTCCCGGCAGTGGTCGTCGCCGCGGCCTGCAGCTCGGTCAGCCTCCCCCAGGGGGATGGTCCGACGGGTGACGAACTCGTCCTCGACGCCGGCGAGGCGATCGAACTGGCGCCTCGTGATGGCCCGCGGCGGGAGACCTCTGGCGATGTCCCGCACGTCCAACTGGATGCCGCCCCGGTGCCGGAACTCGACGAGGAGCTTCGTCGCCGGATCTTCTCCCTTCCCGGGATCGAGGATCGACCGTCCGATCGGTCGCTTCCCGGGGCTCGGGGGTTGGCCTTCGTCGATCAGAGCACGCTGGCCCGGGCCGAGGTCATCGCCGGCAGCAGCGAGTTCGCCCACGTGCATCCGGACGGGAGTCTCCACGTCTGGACCTCGGTGGCATCTGCGGCCGAGATCGACGGGGCCGGGTGGGGCGAGCTGCACCCCTGGGCCGAACGTGACGGCTTCTGGCCCGGGGTGGTGATGGTGTTCACGCCGGAGACTGCGGCGGAGGTCGAGGTCGTGCTGGCGGTGGTCGTCGACGCCTACAACTTCGTGACCGGTGCGGATCTGACCCCCGCCGACATCCCGTGAGCGACGCCAACGTCGAGGCCGCACCCTGCTAGGGGTGGTGGCGAATCGTCGAGGGCGGCTGTCCGAGTTGGCGCTTGACGAACTTCGAGAAGTTCGACGGGTCGGTGAACCCGAAGTCGGCCCCGATCGAGGCCACCGAGCGGTCGGTGTGGGTCAAGAGTCGTCTGACCTCGAGCGCGATCCGCTCGTCGAGGACCTGCTTCGCCGTCCTGCCGACGACGAAGTCGCAGGCCCGATCGAGGGTCCTCGTGCTGTAACCGATCGCCGCGGCAAGGGCGGAGACGGTCGGTCGTTCGTACAGATCGGCTTCGATCGCGGTGCGGAGGTCGAGGTAGGGGCGGGGGAGGCGACTGGTCGCCACGTCGCCGTTCGGGAGGGCGGTCTTGAGCCGGAGCAGGAACGCATGGAGCACGGCCAGAAGGAGTTCACGCCCGGCCGGCGTGCCATCGAAGTCGGCCTGTTCCGCTGCGAGGTCCGCGAGCCAACCGAGCAGTCGGTCGAGGTCTGCTTCACCCAGCTCCCATCGGGTCGGCGTGTCGCTCCCGGGAAGCCAGTCCGGTAGGCCGACGTTGTCCCGCTGCGAGTCCAGGGGCCAGACGATCATCGTTGCGTCGAACCGTTGATCGGCGACGAATCGCTGCACCTGGCCCGGGTGGATCTTCAGGACACTGCCCCGCCGGAGTCGCACCGGCTCGAAGTCGACGACGTGGGAGCCCCCGCCCCCGGTGCAGACGACGAGTTGATGGAACCCCGGTCGTTGGCGGAGATCGAAGTCCTCGACCGACTTCTTGGCCAGGATCCGCGATCGGTCGAGCACCTCGTATGGCAGCCCGATGCCCGCATCGTCTGGCTCGTAGTCGACGTGCACTGGTGCCTCGAGCGTGTGTTGCCGGTAGCTGGCCATCGCATCCGCTCCCTTCGACTACAAAGTGTAGCTTAGGGTACAACACGTTGCTTAAATCGTCGAGCGGTCCCGGCACGAGCCGTCAGGACAGGACGGCCCGAAAGCCCGCCGCCGCCTCGTCGACGTCGGCCTGCCCGATCGGTTCCAGAATCACCAGCCACCGGTAGAGCATGGGGCCGGCCAGACGGTTGGCCAGCTCAACGCCGTCGACATCGGACGGGAGCTCGCCAGCCATCTTGGCGCGATCGATCACGGCGATCGTCTGGTCGAGCAGGCCGAGGACGAACCGGCGCTGGGCGGCGGCGAACGTCTCGTCGTGTGAGGCGCGGTCGGCCAGTGCGGCGAAGATCGGTCGAACCTTCTTCATCGTGAGGCGGTTGCACAGGTTCGAGAGCGTCCGCTCGAAATCGGCTGCGAAGTCGCCGCTGTCCGGCGCCGGTCCGTGCGGCTCGATCAGGTGATCGATCGTCGCCAGGAGGAGCGACGATCGATCCGGCCAGTGGCGGTAGATCGTGGTTCGGGCCAGGTCCGCCTCCACTGCGATCTTCGCCGCCGTCACCTCGTCGGTGCCGCCGCTCAGCAGCAAGCCGACCGCGGCATCCAGAGCGACCTGCCTGACCCGGGTGGTCCGCGGGTTCTCCCGTTGGTCGTCGAGCGTCATGATCCGGTCGCTCTCGGCTCCACCGGCACGGGTTCGCGCGCAACGACCAACCGCATCGGCCCAATCGTAACGCTGGCGGCGGCCCCACTGGTGGGAGGACCGCAGTTGATCGGCCGCCGGTCGGCGACCCCGGCGTCGAGGTCCGGCCGGTGGTCAAGATCGGACCAGGAGGAGTCGGCGGGGCACCTCGACGCTCCTCCGACTTGCGACGACGCTGCGAAAAAGGTCCCAGAGGTTGGGACGTGACACGAGGAGAGACACAGTGAACGACAACCGACGGTTCCGACCGACGTGGCGGCGTGGTGGCCGGCTGGTGGCACTACTGCTCGCCGTCCTCGTCATTGCGGCCGCGTGCAGCAGCGACGACGATCCCGAGTCGGCGAGCTCGGCCAGCGAGCCGGAGGCTCCGGTGGCAGACGAGGCCGCCGACACCGCGGCCGCAACCGAAGGCCAGGCGGACGGCCCGGACGCGCTTGCCCGCTGCTTCGCGTCTTCGATCGATGCGGTGGGACGAGGAAACCTCGATGCCGGCGTCGCCGGCTTCGATGCGTGCTTCACCGAGGACTACGTGTTCGATTTCCAGGCCTTCCCCGGCGCCCCATCGGTCGTCTGCCCGGGTGACGGGTGCCCGGTGCAGGAGTTCGCCTCCCTGGGTGAGATGCGGGCCGTCTTCGCCAACAACTTCTTCGTTGACTCCGGCTACGTGGCCACCCAACACCAGGTGCTCAACATCGACGTCGACCAGGACGGCGACCGTGCAGACGTCGTCGCCTACATCCAGGCGCAGCACTTCCTGCCAGACAACTCGGTCGACATCGCCTGGAACGACTACGCCTACACCGCCGTACTGGAGGACGGCCGCTGGAAGATGGCAACCGAGACGATCATCGGCACGGCGTTCCTCAACTTCCAGGGCACGGTGGTCGGTGGGGGCGGCGATGGTGACGACGGCGCAGCGGGCGCCCCGCTGTCGTCGGTCACCGAGGTCACCCTCCGGAACACGTTGCAGGATCCCGGCCAGCCTGAGGTCACCTACCCGAGTCTCTTCGGGGAGGCGGACGACGCCTTCGACGAGTTCGCAACGTACTCGGCCTCTGCGGTGGAGTTCCCGACGGCTCTGGCCCAGGACGGAACGGCGGCCGGCGACCTCAACGGTCTCTACCGCATCGACCTCGGCGAGGGTTCGATCGCCTTCGAGGTGATCGCCGCTGCGGACGATCCCTTCTGGATGAACGTGTTCGGGCTGTTCCCCGAGGGCAAGGTCGACCGCTACTACTTCACCTTCGACCAGCCCCATGGCGTCACCGGTTTCACCTCGGACAACCCCGACCTCAACGTCAGGGTCGACTCAGACACGGTGCTGGTCGTCGAGCTGACGGCCGGCTACGACCTGCAATCCGGGGTGAGCTTCACCGTCGAGCTCATCGGCTGAGGCGTCGTCTGGCGAGGTTGGTGGACCCGACGGGCCAACCGACGGGCCAACCTCGCCCGGCAACCAGCCGAGTCGGGAGCGGCCAGCCTAGGGTCGATCGATGTGACGTCCTCGACCGAACCGACGACCGGGCCGGCGACCGCCGTCCACTTCGGGTGGGTGTCGCTGTTCCAGGATCTCGGCTCGAAGATGGTCGTGCCGATCGTGCCGCTCTACCTGACGGTCGCCCTTGGGGCCTCGCCGCTGGTGGTCGGGATCGTCGACGGGGTGGCGGCGGCGACGGTGGCCGTCGTCGCCCCACTCGTCGGCCGGGTGGTGACCCCGAGGCGGGCACCGGGACTGGTCCGGCTCGGTTACGGGCTGTCGTCGCTGGCCAAGGTGGCATTGCTTGCGGCCTCGACCTGGCTCCTCGTCCTCGGGGTCCGGGTGGTCGACCGGGCCGGCAAGGGCATCCGGGACGCGCCCCGGGACCTGCTGTTGGCCGGCAGCCGGCCGGACCGGCAGGCATCGGCGTTCGGGATCCAGCAGGCGATGGACAAGCTCGGCGGCGCGATCGGGCCGCTGATCGGCCTTGCGGTGTATCGGGGCTTCGACGAGTCGTTCGATGCGGTCTTCGCCGCCGCCTTCCTTCCGTGCGCGATCAGCGTGATCCTGTTGCTCCGGCGGTTCGACACGACGGCCGATCCGGCGCCGACAGGCGAGTCCAGCCGGGTCGCAAGCCTTGCGGTGGTGCAGCGGCGCCGGATCGCCATCCTCGGTCTCGGCGCAGCGGCCACCGTGCCGGTCTCGCTGCTGATCGTCCGAGGCCTGAACCAGGGCGCAGACGCGTCGACGGTCCTCATCGCCTTCGCCCTCCTGCGGACCGCAACCGCAGTGTTCGCCATCCCGGGCGGGGTGTTGGCCGACCGGTTCGGGGCCGGCCGGATGGTTGCTCTCGGGCAGGCCGTCCTGGCCGCTGCGTTCCTGGTTGCGCTGGTGACGACGGCGGCCTCGGCGCTGTGGTTCGTACTCGTGCTTGTCGGGGTGTCCGATGCGCTGCTGCGGGCGCCGACCAAGGCGTGGGTACTCCAGAGCGCCGGGGCCGAACGCCGAGGGGCCGTGCTCGGCGCCTGGAACGGAACGAGCGCCGGCGCCGGTCTGATCGCCGGTCTGGCGGCCGGCCTCCTGTGGGGCGATGACGGCACCGTGCCGCTCATCATCTCTGCAGCGACGGTCTCGGTCGCTGCGGTTGCGATCTGGGCGTGGCGCGACTGAGGTCGGGCGGTTGAGCCGAATCGGGCACCTCTAGACTGGAGGGTCCCCGGCGTAGGAGTCACGACATGCCAGACCAGATGTTCGACACCAAGAAGTTCCTCGACGTCCTCAACGAGATCATGAAGGCCGAGCTGGCCGGCGTGGTCCGCTACACCCACTACTCGCTCGTCATCACCGGCCCCAATCGGCTCCCGCTGGTCGACTTCATGAAGATGCAGGCCTCGGAGTCGCTGCTCCACGCCCAGCAGGTCGGCGAGATCCTGACCGGGCTCGGCGGTCACCCCGAGCAGGGCATCGCAGAGATCGAGGAGAGCCACGATCACTCGCTGGAGACGGTCCTCAGAGAGTCGATCGAGCACGAGCGCCGGGCCCTCGACCTGTACCGGCAGATGCTCGAACTCGCCGAGGGGGAGTCGGTCTACCTCGAGGAGTTCGCCCGCTCCCAGATCGGTGAGGAAGAGCTCCACGTGATCGAGCTCAACAAGCTCCTCCGGGACTACTCGATCGGTTGATCGC
The DNA here is from genome assembly GCA_039029715.1 of Actinomycetota bacterium. Taxonomy (GTDB): domain Bacteria; phylum Actinomycetota; class Acidimicrobiia; order Acidimicrobiales; family SZUA-35; genus JAHELU01. The sequence goes on from JBCCFN010000001.1 coordinate 21,288, forward strand.
TGCGCCGGTCGCCGCAAACGGGGACTCGACGTGACGTTCTCTCACCCCAGGCCGCCCGGACCGCGGGTCAGGCCACCGACCCACGGAGGTTGACCATGCCCGCCTACGTCGTCGCCATGATGACCGTCCACGACGCGGACGGCTACCGCAAGTACACCGATCGGACGTCGGCGATCGTGAAGAAGTACGGCGGCAGGTTCCTGACCAGGGGAGAGCCGGTCACCACGCTGGAAGGGGAGCGGTACGACGGTCGGATGGTGCTGCTCGAGTTCCCGACCCAGGCCGACGTCGAGGCGTGGTTCGCCGACCCCGACTACCAGGAGGCCGTGACCTTCCGTCACGCGGCATCGACGATGCACATGGCGCTTGTCCAGGAGGGCGGCGCCGAGACCGGGGCGCCAGACCCCAAGCTCTGACCGGCCGGCGCTACTGTCCCGGCGTCCGGGTAGGCCGGCGCGGCCTCAGATGAACGTGTCGTTCGGCTGCCAGGAGCGAAGGGCGGCGATCAGGGCCGAGAGGTGCTCCTGCATGGCGGTCCGGGCCGCGTCCTCGTCCCGGGCCAGGATGGCGGCGGTGATGGCCTCGTGCTCCTGGAGCGACTCCTGGACCCGACCGGGGAGCAGGGCGGTCCGGAACTGGAACTGGGCGTTGCGGTTCCGCAGGTTCTCGACCAGGTCGGCGGCCACCGCGTGACGGCCGGTAGCCCGAAGATGCCGGTGGAACTCCAGGTACAGCGGTTGGAAGCTGCCAACCGGGTCGGCGCTCGCCGCCTCCCGCATCCGATCCAGGATGTCTGAGAAGGTGTTCCGCTCCTCGTCGGTGGCTTGCCTGGCGGTCTCGGCCGCCAGCAGGCCCTCGAGCAGCGACCGGACCTGGGTGATCTCGATCGCCTCCTCCAGCGAGACCTTGCGGACCGAGGCGCCGCGGTTGGCCTCCCGTAGCACCAGCCCCTCCTTGTCCAGTTCGGCAAGGGCATCACGGACGATCCGTCTGGTCGTGCCGAATCGCTCGACGAGATCGGATTCGATCAGCCGCTCACCGGGCTGGAACGAACCCGAGACGATCGCAGCGCGAAGCTCACCCGTCAAGCCGGTGGAGGACACGTTCTGTTGTTCCTTTCGTCGCTGTGTGGCAGGTTGGGCCCCTCAGCAGTATTGTGCACGATAATGTACACAACTGGGGGGCTGCAGTATGACGGTCACGAAGCTCTGGATCGGTGGGGAATGGACGGAGGCCGAGGGTGGCGCCACCTTCACCAGCCTCAACCCTCTTGATGACTCGCTCTACGCTACAGCCGCTGCGGCAGGGGTGGCGGACGTGGCGCGCGCCGTCGCCGCCGCCAACGCTGCGGGCCGTGAGTACGCCCAGACCCTGCCGAAGCAGCGGGAGGCGATCCTCCAGCGGGCGGCAGCCATCCTCGAGGAGCGGAAGGCGCATTTCCTAGACATCCTGATCGACGAGATCGGTTCCCCGTTCGGGAAGGCGATGTTCGAGTTCGGCAAGTCGGTCGACATGATGCGGGCCGCCGCCGGCATGTCCCGGCAGATGACCGGCCAGACCATCCCGTCCGACATGCCGAACCGGATGTCGATCAGCATCCGCAAGCCGCTCGGCGTGGTCGCCGCCATCACGCCGTTCAACGTGCCACTGATCAAGGGTGTCCGATTGACCGCCCACCCGCTGGCGCTCGGGAACAGCGTGGTGCTGCTGCCATCCGAACATGCGCCGGTGCTCGCCACCTCCCTGGCCGAGGTCTACCACGATGCCGGCCTGCCGCCGGGCACCCTCAACGTCATCACCGGCGACGGCTACACCATCGGCGACAGCCTGACCGGACACCCGGACGTGGCCATGGTGACCTTCACCGGGTCGAGCGTTGTCGGCCAGCACATCAACGAGGTGTGTGCGGCCCGCAAGGCCCGGGTGACCCTGGAGCTCGGGGGCAAGAGCGCCCTGGTCGTGCTCGACGACGCCGATCTGGACAAGGCGGTCGCCGCCGCCTGCCACGGGATCTTCACCTTCCAGGGGCAAGTCTGCATGGGGACCAGCCGGATCTATGTCCACCGAGACGTCCACGACGAGTTCCTGGAGCGGTTTGCCACCGCCGCCTCCACGCTCGGTTCGGGAGATCTTCGTGACCCCCAAACCGTGATCGGGCCCCTGATCTCACCTCGCCAGCGGGATCGGGTCCGGACCCATCTCGAGCAGGCGGTGTCCGCCGGGGCCACCGTGGTGACCGGCGGGACCTGGGACGGCAACCGGTGCCTGCCGACCGTGCTCACCGGGGTCACAGACGACATGACGCTGTGTGCCGAGGAGACCTTCGGCCCGGTCGTGTCGGTCTACCCGGTCGACAGCTACGACGAGGCACTGAAGCGGACGAACGAGTCCGACTACGGTCTGAGCTCGTCCATCTTCACCAGGGACCTCACGACGGCACTGCACTTCGCCAACAACGTGAATGCCGGCATGTGCCACGTCAACGGCTCGGCCCTCCACGACGAGCCCCATGTGCCCTTTGGCGGCAACGGTGAGTCCGGTGTCGGGCGGGAGGGAACCGAGGTCGACATCGACGCCATGACCGAGTGGAAGTGGGTCACCATCCAGCTCTGAGTTCACCCTGCGAACCAGAAACACGAGGAGACAGCAGCATGCAACTTGAAGGACGCACGACGATCGTCACCGGCTCGGCCCGGGGGATCGGCGCAGAACTGGCGGCCGGCCTGGCCGCACGCGGCGCGCAGATCGTCGTCTCTGATCTGCAGGACACAAGCGGGACCGTCGAGCGGATCACCTCGGCCGGTGGTGCCGCCATCGGGGTCGAGGCTGACATCACGGACAATGACCAGCTCGCCGGCCTGGTCGCCGCGGCGACCAAGGAGTTCGGCGATGTCAGCGTGCTTGTCAACAACGCCGGCATCTTCGCAGACCTCGATCTGAAGCCGTTCATGCAGGTCTCCGAGGACGAGTTCGACACGATCATGCGGGTCAACGTCCGGGGAATGTTCCAGGCCTGCAAGGCCTGCGTGCCGAGCATGGAGAAGGCCGGCGGCGGCTCGATCGTCAACGTCAGTTCCGGGACCATCTTCTACGGCCCGCCATTCCTGCTGCCATACGTGGCATCCAAGGCGGCGGTGATGGGCATGACCCGGTCGATGGCCCGGGAGCTCGGTGCCATGTCCATCCGGGTCAACGCCATCGCCCCCGGGTTCACCGAGAGCGACAGCGTGCTGGCCGCCGGGTACTTCGAGCGGGTCCGGGAGCCGAGCAAGGCCGACCGGGCGATCGCCCGGGTCATGGAGCCGGCAGACCTCATCGGTGCGGTCGCCTACCTGGCCTCGGACGACAGCGCGTTCGTCACCGGTCAGCTGCTCAACATCGACGGCGGCAAGACGACCTACTGATCCTCGGTGCGGCCGCGCAGACCACCGGCCCGGCCACACCGGCCCCGCTAGGCCGACGCTTCGTCGGTGTGGCCGCCGAGGTATGAGGCCTCGATGTCGTCGATCCGGGCCAGCAGGTCGCCGGCCTGGCCCTCGAGGGCGAAGGTCCCACGGTTGAGGACGTAGGCCCGGTCGGAGACCCCGAGCGCCTGGCGGGCGAACTGCTCGACCAGCAGCACCGCTGCGCCCCGGTCCGCCGCCTCCCGAGCGAGCTCCAGCATGCGCTTGACGATGATCGGGGCCAGCCCGAACGACAGCTCGTCTGCCAGGACGATCGACGGTTCGGTGGCGATCGCCTGGGTCAACGACAGGATCTGCTGCTCGCCGCCGGACAGGAGACCGGCCCGTCGTTCGGCAAGCGCCTGCAGCTCCGGACTGAGGTCGTACACGACCTGGGGGTCGCAGCCGCACAGCCGGAGGTTCTCGGCAACGGTCAGCCGGCGGACGATCGCCCGGGATTCGGGCAGGAACGCCAGCCCGCTCCTGGCCCGGTCGACCAGGCCGCCGGTCGCCGGCTCACCGCCGAGCATGACCGAGCCGGTCGATGGGATCGCGCCGGCCAGCGCCAGCAGGGTCGTCGTCTTGCCGGCGCCGTTCGGGCCGAGGATCGATACGACCTCGCCGGCCCCGACGCTGAAGTCGAGCCCGTGCAGCACCTCCTGGGTCCCGTACCCGGCCCGCAGGCCCTCGACGCTGATACCGCTCATGTCGTCACCGTCCCCGCCTGGTCTTCGGCCATGGCGATGCCCAGGTAGGCGGCCCGGACCCGCTCGTCGGTCATCGCCTGGTCCGGCGGACCGGAGAAGATCACCCGCCCGAAGTCGAGGGCAACGACGTGGTCGCAGATCGAGGTGACGATGCTCATGTCGTGCTCGACCAGCAGCATGCCGACCTGAGAGTCGGTGGCCACTCGACGGAGGACGGCCCCGAGCTCGCCGGTCTCGGTCGAGTCGAGGCCGGCCGCCGGCTCATCAAGCAGCAGCACCGACGGCCCGGCCGCCATGGCCCGGGCCACCCCGAGGAGCCGCCGTCGGCCCTGGGGCAACTCATTCGGGAAGCTGGGCAGCTCGGACTCCAGCTCGAACGAGTCGATGATCCGGCCGGTCGCCGCCGAGAGTCGGAGCGGTGGGACCCTGACCAGCGCCTTCAGCCACTCGCTCCACTGCAGGCGCTCCTCGGCAACCGCCAAGTTCTCGGCAACGCTCAGATCGTCGAACGGCTCGACGGTCTGGAACGTTCGGCCGAGGCCGGCCAGTGCCCGCTCGGTCGGCGAGGCGCTGGCGACGTCTGCGTCGTCGAGTCTGACTGCGCCGGCATGGGGGATGAAGCCGGAGATCGCATCGATGGCAGACGTCTTGCCGGCCCCGTTCGGCCCGATCAGGCCGACGATCTGGCCCGGCCGCACCTCGATGTCCAAGCCGTTGATAGCGGTGAACCCGCCGGGATAGGTGACCGAGAGGTTCTCGACCTGGAGGGTGGCCGGCGGCGCCAGGTTCTCCCCGTCGTCGCTGAGGATCTCGAAGTCGAGCGTCTTCGGTGATCGGTTGAACCGCCTGGCCACGTCCCGCACCACCCCGTCCGGGGCGGCGATGAGCTGCACGATGACGATGACACCGGCGACGATGATCAGCCATCGCTCGATCGTCTCGATGTCGTTGAACAGGAACGGGACGATCCCAGACGGGGAGATGAATGCGCCGGCCACCGGCCCAAGCAGGTAGCCGATCCCGCCGATCAGGGTGAACACCACCGAGAGCAGGGACTGGAAGAAGTTGAACTTCAGCAGCAACACGTTCTCGAACTTGAACGACAGGAACACACCGCCGACGGCGGCGATGCCGGCCGCAATGGTGAAGGCGACCAGCTTGACCCGAGCGACCGAGACCCCGAGCGCCGCCGCCGCCCGCTCGTTCGACCGCACCGCCAGGAATCGCCGCCCGACCGGTCCGGCTCGGAGGTTGGAGACGATGAACACCAGGGCCACCAGGAACACCACCGAGACCGCAGCGAACCGCTCCGGATGGGCGATGGCATTGATGTCCCAGCCGAAGATCGAGGGACGTTCGATCGGGATGCCGGAGAAGCTTGCGCCGGACAGCCGCTGGTTGGTGAAGATCGTCTTCTCGACCGCTACTCCGAGCCCGACCGTGGCCACCGCCAGCGTCGGGCCTCTGGTCCGCAGCGCCGGGAGTGCGAAGAGTGAGCCGGCGGCGCAACCGGCGAGGACCCCGATCCCGAGGGCGGCCAGGAACGGCCAACCCGCCTCGCCGCTCAGTCGGGCGGCGAACAGTGCGCCGAGGCCGGCCATGGCCATCTGGGCCAGCGAGATCTGCCCGGCCAGCCCGGTGACGACGACGAGGGAGAGCCCAACCATGGCGACCCCGGCGGTCGAGCTGATGGCGTCTGCCAGGTCATCGCTCGACAGCAGGGCGATGACGAACAGTGCGATCGCCCACAGGACCGCCGGGATCGGTCGCAGCCGGCGACGCCCGACCGAGGGCAGCGCGGCCGAGACCTCGCCCCGCTCGGGGAACGCCGAGCCTCGGCGCATCAGGAGGATGATCATCAAGATGAACGGGAGGGCCTCGTTCCAGCCGGCCCGGACCCCGTCCGGTAGGTCGACCTGGTAACGGAAGACCACCGCCTGGATCGAGCCGAGGGCCAGGCCACCGATCACGGTCAGGGCGAACGAGTCGAACCGTCCGACAAGGGCGGTCGCCAGTGCCGGTACGACCAGCAGCAGGAAGGTGCTGGCGATCAGCCCGGTCCACGGCACGGTCAGCAGGCCGGCCAGCCCGGCCAGACCACCGCCGAGGGCCCAGTTGGCGAGGGCGATCCGGTCCGGGTTGACCCGGAGGGTCTGGGCCACCAGCTCGTCTTCGGCCACTGCGCTGGTGGCCAGCCCGAAGGTGGTCCGGCGCATGAAGGCACTGAGGGCGAGGCCGACCAGGATGACGATGATGACCATGATGATCCGGTCATAGGTGAGCCTGGCCCCGAGGACGTCGATGCCGCCGCTGGGGTAGAAGTTCTTCACCGTCTGGGTCCGCTGGGTGATGTTGCCGAACACCAGCGGGATGCCCTGCTCGATGATGGCGAGCACCCCGACGGTGGCGATGATCCTGACCAGGACCGCCGAGTGTCTGAGCGGTCGCATGACCAGCAGCTGCATGAGGATCCCGACCACCACCGAGGCGGCCAGGGCGATGAGGAACGACGGAACCCACGGCCATCCCCAGTCGGTGCTCAGCTGGGCGTAGATCGCCGCGGCCATGAAGGCGATGCCGCCGTGGGCGAAGTTGATCACCCCAGACGCCCGGTAGATCTGTACCAGACCGATCCCGGCGATGGCGTAGGCCGCGCCAGAACCGAGGCCGAGCAACAGGAAGGTGAGTGCGTCGGTCATGCCGTTGTTCCCCCGAGGAGTGGCCGAGGCGGGACCCCCACTCCAGGGAGCCCCACCCCGACCATCGATTCAATTGCGACGTTGCGGTACTAGCCGAGTTCGACGACGGCGCCGTCTCCGAAGGTGACCACTTCGCCCCCCTCGACCACGCCGGTGAAGCCGCCCCAGACGTGCAGTCGGGGGAACATCTCGGCCAGCGAGTGGGTGGGCGGGGTGCTGAAGTCGATGTTGGGGGCGATCCCGCCGGCGTTGAACCCGGACAGCTGGTTCATGGCCTCGAGCGCCCCTTCCCGGGTGAGCTCGCAGTCGGCACAGTCCCGGAGGGCCTGGTCAAGGGCCCAGACCCCGACGAAGGCGGTGGTGCCGAACTCGTCGGCCAGGAACTCCAGCCCACCGGTTGCCTCGAGCGCCTCCCGGTAGATGCCATAGCCCTCGGCCGCATTCGGGTTGTCCGGTGCCGCATACCAGCGGGCGGTGATGATGCCCTCGGCGTTGTCGCCGGTGTTGGTCAGCGCACGGGAGCTGAAGTTGGTCGGACCGAACACCAGTTGGGCCTCGATGCCCTGCTGGGCCGCCGAGTTGATGACGCTCGGCGCCATCGGCGGCGACAGCAGGTGGAGCACCACGTCGGCGCCGGCGTACTGGGCGACGACCTGTCCGCCGTCGAGGGTGCCCTGGGTGACCTCGACGATCCGGGCAGACGGTTCGCAACCGTTGGCTTCGAGCGCTGCGTCGAAGCCGGGGGCGGTTGCCAGGATCGAGTCGTTCGCCACGAGGCTCAGATAGATGGTCTCACCGCCGAGCACGGTGCAGCCGATGCTCGCCTCCAGGGTGGCCAGCCCCTGGATCCCGGCGTTGGTCGGGAACGAGTTGGGGGTGGAGAAGGTGGACGGCAGGCAGGTCACCGGCCCGATGTTGGCCACGTTGTTCTCGGTCAGGATCGGGTAGGCGGTGTCATTGGTGCAGATCGCACTGCCGACGACGGCCAACGCCCCGGAGTCGACGACCTCCCTGGCGCACTCGGCGTTGACGTTGGGGTCGATCTCGCCGACGCAGACCTCGAGGTCGATCATGACCCCCCGCCCACCGATACCGCCGTTGTCGTTGATGAACTTCTCGGCCGCTTCCAGCCCGGCCCGAGCGTCCGGGAAGAACTGGCCCTGGGCCTCGTTCTCGTCGAGGATGCTGAAGACCTTCACCGTCTCGCCGCCGGCCGACTCGTCGCCGGTCTCGGATGCCGATGCGCTGTCGCTCGCTTCGCTGGCCGAGGCATCGGCCTCGTCGGTCGTGTCGTCGTCGCTGCCGCAGGCTGCAGCAATGAGCAGGACTGCGAACAGCGCAGCCAAGAACTTCCACCACTGTCTGGTCATGTTTGGTCTCCCCTTGGGCCGGGCCGTTCCTCTCGGCCGAGCGCGTTGATCCGTACCGTAGATCGCCGTCCACGGGATTGTCCACTTTATTGTGCACAATTTGGTCTTCAGCTGTCGATCTGTCGGTTCTTGAAGTCGTCGGTCGTGTTGGCGTGTGCGGGTTTGGCGTCTGGGACCGGGACGTCGAGTCGCTCGCACAGTGGTTCCCAGCCGTCTGCCGGATGCCAGATCAGGAGGCGCTCGTCCGGCACGTGGGCGACGACGTCTGCGAAGTGGGTGTCGTATCGCCGGCGTGCGGCTTCCTCGGCCAGGTCGTGGCTGAATCCTGCGAGCTCTCGCATTCGCTGGTGGAAGCCGTCGAACAACTCGGGGGCGTCCCCGGCCATGATCTGCCGTTGCACCGACCAGACCGTGGCATCCGCACTGGCCCACCACTCCTCAGACGAGCTGCGATGGGACAGGATGACCAGTGCGTCTGGGTGGCGATCGGTCAGCTCGCGCCAGAACACCGACGCCGGCCAGTCGACGGCCGCGGCGAAGCCGGCCAGGATCTCGTCGAGGGTCTCGGTCTCGCCGTTCAGGGCCCGAGCCCATCTGGGGCCATCCTCCTCGACCCGCTGGTGCAGGTCGATCATGTGGTAGCAGGGCGCAGCCAGGAGCTGCTCGAGCATCCGCTTGAGCGAGGTCGTGCCGGTTCGCGGCAGCCCCGCCCCGACGACTCTGAGTCCCACCTCGATGCCTCCCGGATCGTTCACTATTTTGTGCACAATACGACGGAGCGGTAGAGTCACGCAACGCCAACCGTTTGCAAGGGGACCCATGTCGTTCATTCCGGTGCTGGAGGCCGAGCCGCCAATCGGCGCTGCGGACCCCACAGCCGTACCGCCGATAGCGGAGCTCCGCGGCGTCTTCGCCCACTTCCCGACCGGCCTCGGCGCCTTCGACCAGATGTACCAGCGCATGGTCGGCAAGGGTCGCCTGGATCGGACCCTCCGCTTCGTGATCCTCGGTGCCTCCGCCCGGTGGCGGAACGATCCGTTCATCGCCTCGGCCATGTTTCGCCAGGCGATCGACGACGGCCTCACTGCGGTCGAGCTCGGAGATCTGATCGGTGAGGCGGAGAGCGGCGACCCGATCGGGGCGGAGGCCACGCTGCTCGGCTTCTGTCGGAAGGCGACCGAGACGGCGTTCAAGATGATCCAGCGAGACGTCGACGCGCTCCGCACCGTCGGCTGGACCAATGGCCAGATCGTCGAGGCGGTGACGATGGTCAGCCTGTCCGGCTACATGACGGTGATGGCCGCCGGCGGTGGGCTCACGCAAACCCCAGGGCTGGAGGCCGAACCGTGGCGCTGATTCCCTATCCGGAGGCCGACTCGATCGACCCGGAGTCCCAGGCCGCCATCGACAAGTTCGCAAACGATCACGGCCGGCCGACGTTGCTCCGCCAGCTCCTGGCGTGGTCGCCACCCGCGCTCGAGGCGATGGACGATCTCTACCATCCGGTCTTCCTCGAAGGCTTGATGACACGGGACTTCAAGGAGATGCTGTTCGTCGCCGCCAGCCAGGCCCGCGAGCGTCCCTACTGCGCCGGCGGGCACTCCCGGCTGCTGGTCAAGGAGTTCGGCTACGACGAGGACGACGTCCGGGCGATCCGTGACGGCGAGGAGAACGACAACTGGGGTGCCAAGGAGATGGCGCTGATCGACTATGTCCGGAAGATCGCCGTCGACCCCGCCGGGGTGACCCCGGAGGACCTGGAGGAGCCTCGCCGGCACGGCTGGACCGAGGCCGAGCTCGTCGAGGCCACGGCGATGGCGGCCCACTCGGTCTGGACCACCTCGGTGGCCCAGTCGTTCCATCTGGAGCACGACCTGATCGGTCCCGACTTCGAGGGGTATTTCTGACCGACCCCGGTCCGGCGTGCCATGCTGATCGGCATGCACCGAGACCACCCCGTGACCGACTTCCAGGCCGTGATCGAGGCCGGAACCCAGTTCGTCGACGTCCGGGAACCGGATGAGGTGGCGGCCGGCACCCTTCCCGGCACCACGAACATCCCCCTCAGCGATCTCCCGGACCGCATCGCCGAGTTGGACCGGTCCCAGCGGGTCGTCGTGTTGTGTCGTAGCGGCGGGCGGAGCACCAAGGCCGCCGAGTTCCTGGTCGCCTCCGGGTTCTCGGACGTGATCAACCTGGAGGGTGGCATGTTGGCCTGGGAGGAGCAGGGCTGACCGGTCGGGGGCTGCCTGACCGGGCGGGCTCCCGTCGCTACTCGTCGAGGACCTGGAACTGTCCCATCATGCCGGAGTCCTCGTGGTCGAGGATGTGGCAGTGGAACATGTAGCCCATCGTCGGGTTGGTGTAGGTGTCGAACCGGGCGGCCACCACGACCGTCTGGTCGCCGGTGACCAGCACCGTGTCCTCCCAGCCCGCGTCCTCCGGCGGCGGTGGTGCGCCGTTGATCTCCAGGATCTGGAACTGGGTCTGATGGACATGGAAGGTGTGGATGCCTTCGGGGGCCGACAGCGTCCACCGCTCCGTGGCGCCGAACTGGATGGTCTCGTCGATGCGGGCCGGGTCCATCTGCTGGCCGTTGATTCCCCAGCCCTCGCCGACCGCCTCCATCACAAACGACCGCTCGTTGTCGAACCCGTCAGGGGCGAAGCGGGGTACGACCGCCAGCGCATCTGGGATCCTCCCGGTCCCGGCCTCGGCCGGGTCCGGCCGTAGCTCGACGACCCGCTCGAAGTCGGCGTCGATGAGGTTGACCACCCCATCGGAGGTGTCGATCACGATCTCGGCCCGGTCGCCCGGCCCGATCAGCAGTTCGGTCAGCTCGACCGGTCGGCTGAGGAAGCCGCCATCGGAGGCGACCTTGGTGAAGGCCGCACCGGTGTCGAGGCTCAGCTGGTAGACCCGGGCCTGGCTGCCGTTGAGGAGGCGGAGCCGCACCAGCCCGGCCGGCACGTCGACGTAGGGGTTCATGGTCCCGTTGACCGTCAGCTCCGGATTGAGGTCGCCGTTGTCGTCGAGATCGAGCTCGAAGTCCAGCTGGCCGGCGGCGTCGAATTCCCGGTCCTGCAGGATGATCGGGATGTCGTCAACCCCGTAGGTGTGTGGGAGCGCATCGACGGCTGCGGTGTCGTCCTCGACGATGATGAGCCCGGCGGCTCCGGCGTAGACCTGGGCCGCGGTCAGGTCCTTGAGGTGGGGGTGGTACCACAGGGTGGCCGCCGGCTGGATGACCTCGAACGATGCAGTCCAGGTGTCGCCGGTGTCGATCCGGCTCCCTGGCCCGCCGTCGGCCTCCACCGGCACGTCCGCACCGTGCCAGTGGGTGGTCGTCGCCTCCTCCGGCAGGTTGTTCGTGACGTCAAGCGACACCTGGTCGCCGGTCCGCCACAGCAGGGTCGGGCCGAGGACTGACGTCTGGTTGTAGGCGATGGTCTCACTGGCGACACCGTCGCGGAACACATGGCTCGAGGCGTCGAGGCTGAGCTGGTAGGTGGCGACGCCGTCGATCATCGTCGGCTCCAGCAGCTCCGGGATCTCGAGCGGGTTGACCGCCGGGGTCTCGGTGCTGACCACGTTGGCGAACCCGCCGCCGTTGAACCCCTCATCGAAGGGCTGGAAGACCACGACGGCGGCGGCCAGTCCGCCGATGACGACCGCAGCCAGCGCAGCCGACACCGCCAGTCGGCGGATGCGGCGCCCGGTCCTGGGCGATCCCTTGGCGTCGGCGGGGGGCGATGTCGGTCGCTCGGTGGTCGTCATGGTGTCGTCCGTTCGTCTGTTGTGCCCATCAGCGCTTCTGGAGCAGGGTGAGGCCGTCTGAGATTGGCAGCATGACGGTGTCCCACCGGTGGTCCGTGGTCCGGGCGTCGTTGAACGCCCGGATCGCGACGGTCGACTCGTCCTGGGCCCGGTCGTCGACCACCCGGCCCCGCTGGAGCACGTTGTCGACCATGACCACACCGCCGGGGCGGAGCCTGGGGTGGACCAAGTCAAGGTAGGTCTCGTAGCCGGTCTTGTCTGCGTCGATGAAGGCGATGTCGAACTGTGTGCTGGTCGGGATCGCCGCCAGGGTCTCGGCTGCCGGCCCGATCCGTAGTTCGATGCGATCGGCCAGGCCCGCCTCCTCCCACGCCGCCCGGCCGATGGCGGTCCACTCCTCGGACACGTCGAGGCAGACCAGCCGCCCACCGTCCCGGAGGCCTCGGGCGATGCAGATGGCCGAGTAGCCGGTGAACGTCCCGATCTCCAGCGCCAGCTCGGCGTCGATCAGCCGGGTCAGCCAGGTCATGAAGCCGCCCTGGGCGGTGTCGATCTGCATGCCGGCTCGGCGCCCGGTCAGCTCCAGGGTCTGCTCCCTCAGCCGGCGGAGGATTTGGTCCGGCGGGGTCCCGTTGGCGACGACGTACCGGTGCAGCTCACTGCTGATCTCGATCGGGTTGGCCACGGCCGGAGCTCCCTTCGCACCACTGAAGATTGCACACTGTACAGGAATTTGTACACTGTTCAAGATATGGGGCTACGGGAAGAGAATGCCGAGCTGCGGCGCCAGCGCATCCTCGCCGCCACGCGCGACCTTATAGCCCGTGACGGGGTCGATGGCTGGTCGATGCGCAAGGTCGCAGCTGCCGCCCGCGTGTCGGTCCCGACCCTCTACAACCTGTTCGACTCCAAGGAGCAGATCCGGGTCGCCCTGTGCGCCGAGTTCTTCGAGGAGCTGGATCGCTCCGCAGTCCCGGACGGGTCCCCCGAGCGGCCGCTCGACATGGTCTTGGCCCTGGTCGGGCGGAGCGTCGATCAGGTCGTGGAACGGGAGCGGACCAGCCGTCCGTCGCTGCTGGCCCAGGAGGCCGCCGGCGTCGTGCACCGGACCGCACCGATGGCCATCGAGCGCTACCGCGCCGGCATCCAAGCGGCCATGGACGCTGGGCAGCTTCGGACCGATCTCGACGCCGGGCTGTTGGCTGCCAGCGCCTATGACGGGTTCTATCGGGCCGCCATCGGATGGGCTCGGGGTGCGCTCGATCTCGGTCGCTTCCGGTCGGCGGCAATCGCCGCCGTCTGTCTCTGCCTGCTGGCCGTCGCCACAGACGACTCGCGTCCACAGTTGCTCATCGGTGCTCGGGGTATGGCGCGGGGTGTTGAGCGGTCGATGTCCGCGCCGTGAGTGCATTGGCTCCGGCGCCGACGTCGATCCAGCGATAGGCTCCTCGTCGCCGACGGTCCCGGCACCGGGTCGGCCGTCGGTGATCGAAGGAGGCCCGTGGTGCCAAACCGGCGCTCGATCGCGCAGAGGTCTGTCGCCGTTCGGCGGCCCGGCGGTCGCCAATGACCGGCCGACGGCGGCCGACCGCCGTGGTGACCGGGGCCTCGGGTGGGATCGGCTCGGCCATCGCCCGCCGCCTGGCCGCTGACGGTCATCGGGTCGTCGTCGGCTATCACCGATCGGTCGAACGGGCGGACGAGCTCGTCGCCTCGCTGGCCGGCGACGGGCATCGGGCGGCCCGGATCTCGGTGCTGGAACCGGACTCCCTGGCTGCCCTGGCCGATGACCTCCGGGCCGAGGTCGGGCGCCTCGAGGTCTTGGTCAACTGCGCCGGTGTGACCCGTCCGGTGGCCCACGATGATCTCGACGGTCTCGATGACGAGCTGATCGGCGAGATCTTCGCAACCAACTGGCGCGGCCCGTTCGCCGCCATCCGGGCCCTCCGGCCGCTCCTCGAGGAGCCGTCGGCCCAGGGTGATCCGGCCGCTGTCGTGGTCAACATCTCGTCGATCGCCGGGGTGACCGGCCAGGGCTCGAACGTGGCCTACTGCGCCTCGAAGGCGGCGCTCGACTCGATGACCCGGTCCCTCGGTCGGGCCCTGGCCCCGTCGATCCGGATGGTGTCGGTGTCGCCCGGTTGGGTCCTCGGGGAGTATGCGGACCGGATGCCGCCCGGGGCGCTCGACGTGCAGACCCAGGCCACCCCGCTCGGTCGGCTGGCCACGCCGGACGACGTGGCTGCTGCAGTCAGCGCCGCGGTCCACACCCTGACCTTCACCACCGGCGCCGTGATTGGTGTCGACGGTGGCCGGATCCTGGGAACGAGCTGAGGTCGTGGCTGGCGATCCATCGTCGGGGCTGCGGTGGCGTGGAATGACCGGGGCGGAGCGGGAGCGGGCGTACTCCCCGAGTTCGTGCCTGGCGGATGGCGACTATCGCCCCTTCGTTGAGGCCTATCGCAACCGGAGCGATGCCGCATGGTCGGCCGTCCACGCCATGTCTGACGTCCGGGTCGATCAACTCAGGTACGGGGACGGGCCGGCCAACACCGTCGACGTCGCGGTGCCGGTCGGCGACCGTCAACCACCGCTCCTCGTCTACCTCCATGGTGGGTACTGGCAGGAGTTGTCAAAGCTCGACTCTCGGTTCGCCGCCGCCGACTGCATCCGGCGGGGGTGGGGCTTCGCCGCCGTCGACTACACGTTGGCCCCCGAGGCATCGGTTCCGGCCATCGTCGAGGAGTGCCGACGGTCGATCGCAACCCTGCGGTCGAACGTCGCCACCCTGGGATTCGACCCGGCACGGCTGGTCGTAGCCGGGAGCTCGGCCGGAGCCCATCTCGCTGCCATGGTGTGCCTCGACGCCGAGCCCGCCATCGCCGGGGCGGTCCTGGTGTCCGGCATCTTCGAGCTGGAACCGCTGATCGGGACGTCGATCAACGAGGCGCTCGGGCTCGACGCTGACGCGGCGCGACGCAACAGTCCGCTCCTGGCCGACCGAGCCCGGCTGGCCGCCGCCCCGCCGACCGTGATCGCCCATGGCCAATACGAGACCGCCGAGTTCAAGGCCCAGTCCCGTGCCTTCGCCGCGAGACTGGGGCCCAGTGGCAGGGCCGGGACGCCGATCGAGATCGTGGGGCGGAACCACTTCGACGTGATCCTCGACCTGGCGGCTCCCGAGACCACACTCGGCGCTGCGGTTGCCGCCCTGGTCGCCGCAACAGCAACCGCCTGACCGAAGCCGCCGGCTGGCGAACCGACTGGTGGGGCGCCGCCGACCACGATCTGCATTCGTCTGAATGTTTGACACAAGGATTCATATGGATGTAGTTTTCGCTCGTGCCCGGCGATGCCAACTTCCTGACCGGCTACCTGCCCTACCTGTTGCGGCAGGCAGACCAGACGCTGTCGGCGCCGTTCTACTCCGTCCTCAACCGGTACGGGGTGGCCCGCTCGGAGTGGCGGGTCATCGCCGTCATCCATGAGCTTGGCGAGCTTCCGGTCATCGGGCTGGCCGATGCTGCGCTCAGCCCCCAACCGACCGTGACCAATGCCCTGAGGCGCCTCGAGCAACGGGGCCTGGTCCGGCGGACCCCGGGGGAGGTCGACAAGCGGCAACGGTTCGTGTCGCTCACCCCCGCCGGGACCGAGTTGGCGGCCGCCCTCATCGCCGAGGCTCGTCGGCTGGAGGCCGAGCAGCTGGCCGACGCCGGCGACCTGTCGGAACTGATGGATCGGCTCCGCTCGCTCACCGCCAACATCGAGGCCGGCCTCCAGCGCAGCCAGGAGCAGGCCCGGCGGACCGGGTGATCGAGGGGAGGGGAGCGACCGATGCCGATCTTTGAACCGCACTTCCCGGTGGTGGTCGACCCGGACGGGGTGGACGCGTCACCTCACCCGCGACCGATGCCGATCACGACCGATCGGACCCGGGCCGAGACGGTCGCTGTGACCGGCGGCGAGCCGCTGGTCGACTTCGACGGGACCTCGAACCCCTACATCGACTATCAGAGCATCGACCTGTTGCTCTCCCTCCAGCACCCTCGGAGCAAGGGCTACGACGAGATGTGCTTCTTCGTCATGGGCCAGGTCAAGGAGTTGCTGTTCCGGGGACTGCACTTCGAGCTGGTCAACGCCCAGCATCAGCTGCGGGACGATGCGATCGACAACGCCCTGTCGATCCTCGGTCGGGCCGGCGGGTACGTGGACTACCTCACCTCGTCCTGGGACCTGCTGTCGACCATCTCGACCGAGGGGTTCAACCAGTTCCGGGACACCTTGGGTACCGCCTCCGGGCAGCTGTCGTTCATGTACCGCCATGTCGAGTTCGTCCTCGGGAACAAGAGCGAGCGGCTGGCCCTGGCCCACCGCAACGTCCCCCACGTCTGGCCGGCGATCGAAGCGTCGCTGCGGTCGCCGAGCCTCTACGACGATGCGATCGCACTGCTGGCCCGCCGGGGGCTTGCGATCGACGGGGCGGCGCTCGATCGCGACTGGTCCGAGCCGTACCGGGCCGATCCGTCGGTCGAGGGGGCGTGGCGTGAGGTCTTCGCCGACCCGGACGCCGCCAATCCGCTCTACCGGCTCGGCTGTGCGCTGATCGACATCGACCAGCGGTTCTCGGTCTACCGGTGGCGCCACTTCGTCTCGGTCGAGCGGATCATCGGCTACAAGCCGGGAACCGGCGGCTCGGCCGGTGTGGCCTGGCTCGACGACGTCACCAGGCATCGATTCTTCCCTGAGATCTGGGCAACCGCCAACTGAGGCAGCAGGAGACCAGCATGACCATCTACGACCCGAACATCGCAGCACAGCGTCGCCCGTTCTCGCTCCAACGTTGGATCGACGAGCATCGTGACGAGCTGCGGCCACCGGTGGCGAACAAGCAGGTCTGGCGGGAGGCCGACATGATCGTGATGATCGTCGGTGGCGGCAACGAGCGGAACGACTTCCACGACGACCCCCGGGAGGAGTTCTTCCACCAGATCAAGGGCGACATGGACCTGTGGATCTGGCCGGAGGAAGGGACCGCCCCGTACCGGATGCCGATCAAGGAGGGCGAGGTCTACCTCCTGCCGCCCCACCTCCGGCACTCTCCCCAGCGTCCGGATCCGGACTCGATCGGCCTGGTGGTCGAGTACGCCAGGCGGCCGGGTGAGTTGGACGGCTTCGAGTGGGCGTGCAGCAACTGCAACCGGCTGGTCCACCGGGTCGAGTTGCAGGTCCAGGAGATCGATCGGGACCTGCCACCGCTGTTCGCCGCCTTCAACGAGGACATGGACGCCCGGACCTGCCCCTACTGCGGCACCGTCCACGCCGGCCGGGACGGCCGCCTGTGACTCACCAACGTGCGGCCGAACTGGACGCCGCCGACCCGTTGGCTCCGTTCCGGGACGAATTCGAGGTCCCGGAGGGGATCTACCTGGTCGGCAACTCCCTCGGGGCGATGCCGCGGTCGGTCCGGGCGAACGTCGGGATCGAACTGGACCGGTGGAGCACGCTCGGGGTCGAGGGCCACTTCACCGGCGACCTGGCATGGAAGGACTACCACGAGCTGCTCACCGAGCCGCTGGCCCGGGTGGTCGGCGGTCACCGGGATGAGGTCGTCGCCATGAACGGGCTGACCGTCAACCTCCACCTGCTGATGGTCAGCTTCTACCGGCCGACCGCCGGCCGCCACAAGATCCTGATCGAGGATCATGCCTTCCCGTCAGACCACTTCGCCGTCGAGTCCCAGATCCGGCAGCGGGGCTTCGACCCGGCGAGCTCCCTGGTGGTGCTGGCCCCGAGGGAGGGCGAGGAGACCCTCCGGGCCGAGGACATCCTGGCCGCCATCGCCGAGTGCGGAGACGAACTGGCCCTCGTACTGTTGCCAGGGGTCCAGTACTACACCGGCCAGGTCCTGCCGATGGCAGACATCGTGGCCGCCGGCCATGACGTCGGGGCCATGGTCGGCCTCGACCTGGCCCACGCCGCCGGCAACGTCGAACTCTCGCTGCACGACTGGGATGTCGACTTCGCCGCCTGGTGCACCTACAAGTACCTCAACAGTGGGCCCGGGGGCGTGGCCGGGGCCTTCGTCAACCGGCGCCACGTCGCGGACCAAACCGTGCCGAAGTTCCTCGGCTGGTGGGGGACCAACCCGGACACCCGGTTCGCCATGTCGACCCGGTTCGACCCGATCCCGACCGTGGAGTCCTGGCAGCTGTCGAACGCCCCGATCCTGCCGATGGCGGCGCTGCGGGCGTCGCTCGACATCATCGACCGGGCCGGCGGCATGGCGGCCCTTCGTCGCAAGTCGGAGCTGCAGATCGAGTTCTTCGACCGCCGGCTGGAGGAGACCCTGGCCGGTCGGGTGGTGAACCTGACGCCGAAGGCCCTGGCCGACCGGGGCTGTCAGTACGCCCTGCAGGTCGTCGACGGCCGAGGGCGTGAGGTGTTCGAGGAGCTGGAGTCGGCGAAGGTCCGGTGCGACTGGCGGGAGCCGGATGTGATCCGGGCCGCACCGGTGCCGCTCTACAACTCGTTCGCAGACATCGACCGGTTCGTCGACATCCTGGACGGGATCGTCCGATGAGGCTCGGCGAGAACGGACCGATCGTGATCATCGGCGCCGGCCAGGCCGGTGCCCTGCTCGCCGCACTGTTGGCCCGCCAGGGCCACGACGTCACGGTCTACGAGAGCCGCCCCGATCTGCGGCGGGTCGACATCGATGCCGGCCGCTCGATCAACCTGGCGCTGGCGACCAGGGGCATCGTCCCACTGATCGACGCGGGGGTGATCGACCGGGTCGACGCCATCACCATCCCGATGCGGGGGCGAATGATCCATGCGGTCGGCGAACCGATCCCCGAGCTCCAGCCCTACGGCACCGCGGCCCATGAGGTCATCCACTCGGTGTCCCGCACCGACCTCAACGCCATCCTGCTCGACGCCGCCGAGGCGACCGGTCGGGTCACCATCGAGTTCGACGCACCGGTCCGGTCGGTCGACTTCGACGCGTCGGTCGTCCGCTTCGACGGCGGTCGGACCGAGCCGTTCGGCGTGGCGTTCGGGGCCGACGGGGCCGGTTCCCGGGTCCGGAAGGCCATGGCCGAGGCCGGCTCCTGCGTCTTCGCCACCGACTGGCTCGACCACGACTACAAGGAGCTGACCCTGCCCCCGGCCTCGGCCGGCGTGCACCTGCTCGACCCCCACGCACTCCACATCTGGCCCCGGGGCGAGTTCATGCTGATCGCCCTGGCCAACCCGGAGGGCGACTTCACCGTCACCCTGTTCGCCCCCAAGGACACCATCGCCGCGCTGGTTGACCGGGTGTCGATCGATCGGTTCTTCGGCGACTGGTTCCCCGGCTTTGCCTCCCTGGTCCCCGACCTGGCGGACCAGTTCCTCGAGAACCCGACCGGGGCGCTCGGGACGATGCGGGCCCGGGGGTGGAGCCACGACGGGCGAGGGGTCATCGTCGGCGATGCGGCCCATGCCATCGTGCCGTTCCATGGCCAGGGGATGAACGCCGCCCTGGAGTCGGTCCGGATACTCGACCGTCACCTTCGGGCCAATCCAGAGGACGTCGCTGCGGCCTTCGCCGGATACGAGGCCGAGCGAAAGCCGGACGCCGACGCCATTGCCGACATGGCCCTCGACAACTACCTGGAGATGCGGTCGGGCGTCGTCGACCCGGACTACCTGGCCAAGCGGGAGCTGGCATTGATCCTGGAGCAACGCCACCCCCGGTATCTGCGGCCCCGGTACAACATGGTGATGTTCTCGACCATGCCCTACGCCGAGGCCAAGCGTCGGGCCCGGACCCAGGCCGAGATCATCGCCGCCGGCCTTGCCGATGAGTCGGTCGACGTCGATGCGCTGGTCCAGGCCCTCGACCCGCTCCCGGCCGATGACCCGCTCGCCGACCCGGAGGCCCTGTCGATCTCATGATCACGCCACCGACAGACGACTTCACCTACGGGACCTACCTCAAGGTCGACGAGCTGCTGTCGTTGCAGCACTGCGTTTCCTTCGACGAGGAGACCGGTCGACCCGAGCACGACGAGACCCTGTTCATCATCATCCACCAGGTCTACGAGCTGTGGTTCAAGCAGGTCCTCCACGAGCTCGACCACATCATCCGCAAGCTGGACGCCCACCAGGTCGGTGGCGCCAGACATCACCTCAAGCGGGTGCTGAAGATCCTGAAGACCCTGGTCGGTCAGATCGATGTGCTCGAGACGATGACCCCGGCCGAGTTCGCGAGCTTCCGGAACTTCCTGGCCAGTGCCAGTGGCTTCCAGTCGGCCCAGTTCCGGGAGCTGGAGTTCGTGCTCGGGATCAAGGACCGGATCGACCTCGACTGGTTCACCGGGGCGGAGGGGGAACGGCTGCAAGCCCGCTACGACGCACCGACCCTGTGGGACGCCTTTGTCCACCTGCTGGCCCGGGACGGGTTCGACGTGCCACCCGAGGTCCTGAACCGTGATGTCAGGGAGGCGATCGTCGAGAGTCCGGCCCTGCAGGAGGTCATCGTCGGCCGATATCACGACGAGGGGTTCGCCGGCCTGTGCGAGACCCTGACCGATCTGGACGAGGGTCTCCAGGAGTGGCGGTATCGCCACGTGATGATGGTCCGCCGCACGATCGGGACCAAGCGGGGGACCGGGGGGTCCGATGGTGCCTCGTACCTGGCGACCACCCTGTTCACCCCGGCGTTCCCCGACCTGTGGGCGATTCGAACGGCGTTCTAGGAGCGAAGGAGGAGCACTGACATGCCGACCTATCCGGAGCTGAAGCTCTACATCAACGGCCAGTGGCGGACAACGGATGAGACGCTGCCGGTCGTGAATCCGGCGACCGAGGCCGAGATCGGTCGGCTGCCGGTCGCCAGTACGGCCGACCTCGACGACGCCCTGGCCGCTGCGGCGGCCGGGTTCGAGGTGTGGAGCCGCACCGCGCCGAAGGAGCGGGCGGCGCTGGTCCGGGCCGCGTCTGCCCTGATGCGGGAGCGACAGGACGAGATCGCCCACTCGATCACCCTCGAACACGGCAAGCCGTTCGAGCAGGCCCGGCTCGAGGTGATCCGGGGTTGTGAATTCTTCGAGTGGGACGCCGGCGAGGCGGTCCGGACCTACGGCCGGGTCATCCCCAGCGGCCCCGGGGTCAAGTACATCGTCCACCACCTGCCGATCGGTCCGGTCGCCGCCTTCGCTCCATGGAACTTCCCGATGAGCCAACCGGCCCGCAAGGTGGCCGGTGCGGTGGCATCTGGCTGCTCGATCATCCTGAAACCGGCCGAGGAGACCCCGGCCGGGGCCATGCACATCGTCCAGGCGTTCGAGGACGCCGGCCTGCCGCCGGGGGTGCTCAACCTGGTGTTCGGCGTGCCGACCGACATCTCCCAGCACCTGATCCCGAGTCCGATCACCAACCTGGTGGCGTTCACCGGCTCGACCACGGTCGGCCGCCACCTGACCGGCCTGGCATCCGACCATATGACGCCGGTCCTGATGGAGTTGGGCGGCCATGCGCCGGTCATCGTCTGCGAGGACACAGACGTCGAGGCGGCGGCGCTCAGCTCGGCGGTCCGCAAGATGCGGAATGCCGGGCAGGTCTGCACCTCGCCGACCCGGTTCTTCGTCAACGAGCAGGTCTACGAACAGTTCCTCGACGTCTTCACCCGCCGGTGCGAGGCCACCGTTGTCGGTGACGGCATGACCGATGGCGTCGAGATGGGTCCGCTGGCCAACGATCGCCGGATCGCCGCCATGCGGCGCCTGGTCGACGATGCGGTCGATCACGGGGCGAAGTTGATGACCGGCGGCACTCGGATCGGCTCGTCCGGCTACTTCTTCGAGCCGACGGTGCTGGCCGGAGTGCCGGAGGATGCGGCCGTCATGCGGGAAGAACCGTTCGGGCCGTTGGCCATCGTCAACGAGGTCGACTCGCTGGACACCGCCATCGAGCAGGCCAACTCGGTTCCCTACGGGCTTGCCGCCTACGGCTTCACCAATCGGGCCGACTACGCCGACCGGATGGTCGATCGGGTCGAGGCCGGCAACCTGTCGATCAACACCCTGGAGGCATCGTTGCCGGAGACCCCGTTCGGTGGGGTCAAGTGGAGCGGCTACGGCCGGGAGGGCGGGGCCGAGGGCCTTCACCACTACGCCGTGGTCAAGAACGTGTCCCACAGCATGTCGATCGTCTGATCACCGGGAGGAGCTGCGATGCAGTATCGGAAGAGCGAGGCCAAGGCCTACGCCATGGAGCACATGAACGGGATCTGGGCCGCCGCACTGTTGCCGTTCACCGAGGACCACCGGATCGACGAGGACGGGTTCCGGGAGAACATCCGCCACTGGACCGAGGATCTCGGCATCGAGGGGCTGTTCATCTCCGGCAAGCAGGGGGAGTTCTTCTCCCTGTCGATCGAGGAGCGGAAGCGGACCTTCGAGCTTGCGGTCGAGGCCACCGGGGACCGGGGCTACACGATCATGTCATGCTCGGACCAGAACCTCGACGTCGTGCTGGATCTGGCCCGTCACGCCCAGGATGTCGGGGCGGACTACATCGTTGTCCACGCACCGGCCCTCCACTTCTTCACCGGCTACGACGAGACGTTGCTCGGGTACTACAGCCGGATCGCAGCGTCGGTCGACATCGGCATCGCACTGTGGAGCCACCCGTCGAGCGGCTACCTGATGTCGCCGCAGCTGTGCAACCGGCTGGCAGACATCGAGAACGTGGTGGCGATCAAGTACAGCGTCGATCGTTCCATGTACGCCGAGCTGACCGAGCTGGCCTCGGATCGGATCCAGGTCAGCACCGCCTCGGAACCGGAGTGGCTGGACAACATCCTGGATCTGCGGTGGAAGCTGTACCTGTGCTCGTCCCCGCCCTACCTGCTCCAGAGCGCGGTCGACCGGCGGATGCACGACTACACCCAGGCCGCCCTGGCCGGCGACGCCACCGAGGCCAAGGCCATCAGCGCCAGCCTGGACCCGGTGCGGGACGCCCTGTGGGGCACCCGGCCGGCCGAGAAGCCCCACGCCCACCAGAAGTACTGGCAGGAGCTGCTCGGCCAGGTCGGTGGCAGGGTCCGGTTCCCTCTGCTTGAGCTGACCGACGAGGAGAAGGCGGCAACCAGGGAGGCGTTCTACCGGTGCGGGCTCCAGGTCTGAGCGGGTGATGACCGAGCCACTGCGGGTTGGGCTGATCGGCTGGGGCGCCATCGGTCGGACCGTGGCCGAGCTGCTCGCCGACCAGTCGGTCGAGATCGTGGCCGTCGGGGTCCGCCGGCCAGACCTGGCGCGGGACGACCTGCCGGCCGGGGCGCAGCTGGTGACCGCCCCAGACCAGCTGGCCGGGCTGGACCTCGATGTGGTCGCCGAGGCCGCGGGCCGGGACAGCGTCGACCCCTGGGGCCACGCCGCCCTGGCTGACGGGGCCGATCTGATCGTGTCCTCGGTATCGGCGCTGGCCGACCCGTCCCTGCTCGATTCGCTCCGCCGCAGCGCCGCCGACCACGGCGCCCGGTTGGAGATCCAGACCGGGGCACTGGCCGGGATCGACGCCCTGGCCGGCGCCAGACTGCTCGGGATCGACGAGGTCGAACACCGGATCGTCAAACCGCCGCCGGCCTGGCGGGGGACGCCGGCCGAGCGGCTGTGCCCGCTCGATGACCTGACCGAGCCGACCGTGTTCTTCCGCGACACCGCAGCGGCCACCGCCTCGGCCTTCCCCAAGAATGCGAACGTGGCCATGACCACCGCCCTGGCCGGTATCGGCCCGGACGAGACCGCCATCGTGCTGGTTGCCGATCCCGCCGCCACGACCAACCGCCACGAGATCCGGACCGCCGGGGCGTTCGGCTCGCTCGAGGTCTCGATCGCCAACAACCCGCTGCCGGCCAACCCCAAGACCTCGGCCATGGCCGCCCTCAGCCTCGTCCGGGCCATCCGGAACCGGGTCGATCCGCTGGTCATCTGAGGCGCCGGTCATGGCCAACGTCCTGCTCATCACCTCGGACCAGCACAACCCGTTCTTCTGCGGATACGCCGGCGATCGGTTGGTCACCACCCCGAACCTCGATCGCCTGGCCGTGCGAGGGGCCACGTTCACGGCGGCCTACACCAACAACCCGATCTGCATGCCGGCGCGGGCATCGTTGGCCACCGGGCGGTACGGCTCGACCATCGGCTCCTACGACAACGGCTCGCCGTACGACGGTGGCGTGACGCCGAGCTTCGGCCACCGGCTCCGAGAGGCGGACCGGGTGGCGGTCACCTTCGGCAAGCTCCACTTCGACCCGGAGGCCGACAGTGGGTTTCGGACCCATCTGCCGCTCCAGGCCAAGCGGGGCTACGGGGCCGCTATCCAGAGCTGGGCCAGGGGGTCGGCCCGGCCGAACCGGATCATGGTCGACCACGCGCTCGATGCGGCGCCGGGTCCATCCGAGTACGAGCGCTACGACCGCCACACAACGGCCTCGGCCTGTCGTTGGTTGACCGAGGAGGCGCCGCGGGACCGGCCGTGGCTCGCCCACGTCAGCTACGCCCACCCGCACTACCCGTTCCGGGCCCCGGCCGCCCGGTTGCCGGCCGACGACGTCGAGATCCCGTTGCCGCCGGCCTGGCGGTCCTCGGACTGGCCCCGGAATCCGGAGCTGGATGCTCGCCGTCGCCTGACCGGGTACGACGAACACGCCCTGGACGAGGACGAGCTCCGCCGGCTCCGCTGGGTCTATGCCGGCATGGTCAACGCCGTCGATGCCCAGATCGGGCTGGTGCTCTCGGCACTGGGGGAGAGCGGCCTGGCCGATGAGACCGTCGTGGTCTACACCTCCGACCATGGCGACATGCTCGGCAGTCACGGGTTCCTGATGAAGGGATTGCTGTACGACGCCTCGGCCCGGGTGCCGCTGGTCATGGCGGGACCAGGGGTGGATGGCGACACGACCTGCGAGACGGCGGTGTCGCTCGTCGATGTGTTCCCGACGGTGCTCGACGTCACCGGCTGTCGCCAGACCGACGAGGATCGGGACCTTCCTGGCACCTCGCTGCTGTCGGTGGCCGGCGGTGCCGACGATCCGGACCGGGCCGTGTTCTCCGAGTACCACGGCCCGTCGTCGACCGCCGCGTCGTTCATGATCCGGCGGGGCCGATGGAAGTTCGTCCGTCACCTGGCAGACGGAACGCCACCCCAGCTGTTCGACCTGGCTGCGGACCCGGACGAGCTCGACGACCGGGCGGACGAGCCGGCCATCGAACCGCTCCTGGCCGAACTCGACGACGAGCTGTGCGCAGTGGTCGACCCGGTCGAGACCGACCGCCGCATCCGGGCCGAGCAGGCCGCCCTGCTCGCCGCTGCGGACCGTCCCCGCCCGCCCGGTGGCGGCCAGCCGCAGCGGACGCCACTCGGCACGATCGCCGCCGGCTGGAGCGTGCCGCCTGACGAGTTCATGCGGGCCGTCAACGACGCCGCCACCCCGGAGTCGCCGTGACGACCGCCACCACACCCAACATCGTTTTCGTCTTCTTCGACAACCTCGGCTACGGGGAGCTCGGCGTCTACGGCGGGGGCGTGGTCCGAGGAGCCCCAACGCCCCGGATCGACGCCCTGGCCACCCAGGGACTCCGGCTGACCAACATGAACATGGAGGCCCAGTGCACCCCGTCTCGCTCTGCGGTGATGACCGGGCGGATCCCGGTACGATCCGGCACCACCCGGATCCCACGGGCAGGGCGACCGTCGGGGCTGGTCACCTGGGAACGGACGATCGCCGAGCTGTTGGCAGACGCGGGCTATGCCACGGCCCACTTCGGGAAGTGGCACCTCGGTAGCGAGCCACAACGACAGCCGAACGCCCGCGGGTTCGGCGAGTGGTGGGGTCTGCTCGAGACCCACGACTCGTCCCTGTGGTCCACGGGCGATGGCCAAGAACCCGTGGTCTCCCCCGAGGTCCTCTGGGAGGGGACCGCCGGGTCGCCGAGCCAACAGGTCGGCCCCTACGACACCGACGCCCGCCGCCGATTCGATGCCGAGTGCTTCGCCAGGGCCGCCGACTTCATCGACCGCCAGGTCACCGCCGGAACCCCGTTCTTCTGCTATCTCCCGATCGCCTTCCCCCACTTCCCGACGTTGCCCCATCCCGACTTCGTCGGGGTGACCGGCAACGGCGACTTCGCAGACGCCTTCGTCGAGCTCGACACCAGGGTCGGTGCGCTGCTCGATCACCTGGCGGCCCTTGGCGTCGCCGATGACACCGTGGTGGTTGTCACCTCTGACAACGGGGCCGAGGACGTGCTGCCGTGGCGGGGCTGGAGCGGGCCGTGGGGCGGGTCGTACTTCACGGCCATGGAGGGGTCGCTCCGGGTACCGTTCCTGATCCGGTGGCCGGGTCGGATCCCGGCGGGGGCCCTCAGCAACGAGATCTGCCATGCGGTCGACCTGTTCACCACCCTCGCCTCGCTCGGCGGCGCAGCGGTGCCGGACGATCGGCCGATCGACGGGATCGACCTGGTCCCGTTCTTCACCGGTGAGCGGCCGGACTCCGGCCGGGAGAGCGTCCTGTGCTTTGTCGGCGATCGGCTCCATGCGGTGAAGTGGCGGAACTGGAAGCTCCATCACGTCTGGCAGGAGTACATGCTCGACCCTGCGGTGGAACTCGGCGTCCCCCGGGCATTCGACCTGTACCAGGATCCGCGCGAACGTCATGACGTGTTCCTTCCCGCAAACACTTGGCTGACCAGGGTCACTGCGCCGGTGATCGCCGAGTTCAGCGCCAGCCTCGAACACCATCCGATCATCGAGCCCGGCACCCCCGACCCCTACGAGCCGCCGGTGCCCTGATGTCCCGCCCCGAGCCCCGCTTCGAGACCCTGACCGTCGATCCGGCCCGCCGGGACGACGGTGTCATCCTCCTGGCCATCGGCTACAACACCCGGTCGATTCACAAGACGAGCGACCGGGAACTGCTGGTGGCGCTCGGGCCGGATGGTCGGGTGGTCTGGCAGCGGGATCTCCCTCAGGCCCTCATGGACTGCCGGGCCAGCGGTCGGGAAACGCTGCTGGCGGTCACGGCCGGCGGCTGCCTACAGGAACTGGATCGCACCGGGGCGCTGGTCGGGGAGTGGTACCCGGCGTTGCTCTACCCGGACGGGATCCCGGAACATCCCCAGGCAATCCCGCTGCCGACCCTCAAGCTCCACCATGCTGCCACCGAGCTCCCGGATGGCCGACTGGCCACGCTGTCGGTCCGGCTGATGCGGGGGGTGAACGACAACCCGGAGTTCCCGGACTCCATGGCTGACACGATCATCGTGTTCGACCGGGACGGGACGGTCGAGCGGGAGGTCGCCCTCGACGAGCTGCTGGATCACGATCGTCGCTCCCACAGCCACTACCTGCCGTACTGGCCGCTCCAGGGCTTCGACGGGGTGGCGGACTGGACCCACGCCAACGGCCTCAGCGTCGATCCGCTCGATGGTGGGTTCATCGTCTCGCTCCGGCACCAGGACGCGGTGATCAAGGTGTCCCGGCAGGGTGACCTGGTGTGGATCCTCAGCGAGCCGGACTGGGCCGAGCCCTGGAGCGAACGGGTCCTCGTGGTCGACGGCGGCCGGCCGTTCTATCACCAACACGATGCCGCCTTCACCGACGATGGCGTCCTGTTGCTGTTCGACAACGGGAATCACGGCAGCCGGCCGCCGACCCCATCGCAGCCGGTCGACGAACTGTCGACCTACGCCCTCGGCTACCGGATCGACGAGGGGGCGATGACTGCCACCGAGGAGTGGCGCTACGGCGGGCGCGACATCGCCCACAGCACCTACGTCGGTGGGGTGACCCAGACCCCGAACGGCAACCGGTTCATCGCCTGCACCGGGATCAAGCGGGAGCCAGACGGTAGCTACTCGCCCTCCACACCGGACGGGATCGGCTCGGTCGAATGTTACGAGGTCACGCCGGAGGGGGACCTGGTGTTCCACACTCGGCTGGTCGACCCGGCCGCGGGGCCGGATCAGGGATGGAACGGCTTCCGACCCCAGTACCTCCCGGCGGGGTACCTGCGGTGATCCCGGACAGCCCGCCGGGCTTCGATCTGTTCACCCTGCTGACCGATCCCCATCCGCATCTGGACGCCGCCCGGGCCGAGGCCCCGATCTTCCGGGACGAGGCCACCGGGCACTGGGTGGTGACCAGATACGAGACGATCAAGGCGGCCCTGTCGGATCCGGAGACGTACTCCTCGGTCAATGCGCTGGAACCGATCACCCCGCTCGATCCGGCGGTCCCGGCCATCCTGGAGGCCGGTGGGTTCGGGGCCCGGCCGTTCATCGTCAACATCGACGGCGAGGACCATCGGGAGCGGAAACGGATCTTCACCTCGGTCCTCCACCCTCGCAAGGTGGCCCAGTTCGAGCCTCGGATCCGGGCCCTGGCCAAGCGGATGCTCGGCGACCTGCCAATGGACGAGCCGTTCGATCTGGTCGACCGGTTCTCGCTCGACTTCCCGGCCCTGGTCGTGTTCGCCTTCCTCGGGATCCCGGACGACGACGTCCGGGAGATCAAGGGCTGGGCCGACGCCAGGATGGAGCTGTTCTTCGGCGACCTTTCGTCGGCCCGGCAGCGGCAACAGGCCGAGGGCATCGTCCGGTTCTGGCGCTACATCGAGGACCACATCGAGTCCCAGCTTGCCGACCCCGGCGACCACTTCGTCGGCGACCTGGTGCGCCTCCATCGCAGCGGGGACGAGGATGTCTCGCTCAACGACATCGCCAACTACTGCTGGTCGTTCCTGTTTGCCGGGCACGAGACGACGACGGCGCAGATCACCAACATGGTCCGGGACCTCCTGGTCGACGGTGCCGCCTGGTCGGCGTTGGTGGCCGACCCGTCGCTGGCCGCCGCGGCGGCCGAGGAGAGCCTCCGGATGAACACCTCGGTGTTCAACTGGCGGCGCCGGACCACCAGGGAGGTCCAGTTGCACGGGGTGACGGTCCCCGCCGGGAGCGACCTGTTCCTCGTCTACGGATCGGCGAACCACGACGCAGCACAGTTCCCGGAGCCGGACCGGTTCGTGCTCGACCGCCCCGAGGTCCGCCGGCATCTCGGGCTCGGCCACGGTGCCCACTTCTGCGTCGGGGCCGGTCTGGCCCGGCTGCAGCTGCGGATCGTGCTCGAGGAGCTGGTGGCGGTGGCCCCCGACCTCCGCCTGGTGCCGGACCGGCCGTCCCGGTTCATCCGCAACGTGTCATTCTGCGGCCCCCGGACCCTGTGGCTGGAGCGATCGCCATGACGGCCGCCCCGGACGTCATCTTCCGCAACGGCCAGGTCCTCGGCTCGGCCGGCCCGGCCGGACCGCTCGGTCCACCGAGCGCGGTTGCGGTGACCGGCAATCGGATCAGCGCCCTCGGCGACGACGATCTGGTCGACTCGGCCGGACCGTCGACGTCGGTGGTCGACCTCGGCGGCCGGACCCTGCTGCCGGGGATCAACGACGGGCACCTCCACATCGGTGGCTTCGCCAGTGGCCGACCTCCGGTCTCGATCGACGTGTCGCCGGCGGTCTGCCCGACCGTCAGGTCGGTGGCCGGCGCCGTGGCCGAGCAGGCCGCAACCGTCGAGCCCGGCACCTGGATCCGCGGCCGGGGCTGGGTCGGCGCCGCCCTGGCCGATCTCGACGGCAGCGAGCCGTCCGCTGACCTCCTGGACGCAGTCTCGCCGGTCAACCCGGTCATGCTCGGCGACTTCAGCGGACACGCCATCTGGGTCAACTCGGCGGCGATGGTTGCCGCCGGCATCGACCGGGAGACCGTCATTCCGGCCGGGGGACTGGCCAGAAGGGACGGGGCCGGCGAGTTCACCGGCCTGTTCGTCGATGCCGCTCAGATGCTGATCACCACCGCCGCTCCGTCGCTCGGCGACGCCGAGCTGGAGACCGCGGTTCGGGCGGCCATCGGCGAGCTGCACCGCCAGGGCATCACCTCGATGACCGATGCCGCCCTCAACCCGTTGCCGGGCGCAGAAGATCGCCTCGGTGGCGCCCGGGTCTACGAGCTGCTCCGCCGGATCTGTGGCCGGGACGACGTCCCGATGCGGACAAACGTCCTGGTCTGCTTCAGCCCGTTGGCGGCGTCGATGTTGGACGACACCGTGGCCGGACTGGACCTGTGGGAGCGGCCGGAGAGCGATCGATCGTGGTTCAACGTCCGTGGCCTCAAGATCTTCGCCGACGGGGTGCCGCCGAGCTGCACCTCGTGGATGTCGACCCCCTACCCCGACGGCAGCCATGGGTGCCTGACCGTCGGCGGTGACACCGACGCCGACCGGGTCGAGGAACTAGAGCTGCTGATCCGGGCCGGCCATGATCGGGGGCTGCAGGTCGGGGTCCACGCAACCGGCGACCTGGCGATCGAGGCGGTGGTCGACGGGTTCGCCGCAACGCTGGCCGCCGGCCCCCGGCCGCACCGGCACTACATCATCCACGGCCCGCTGGCTCCGCCGGATCTGCTGGCCCGGGCCGGGGCCCTCGGGTTGGGATTCAACGTTCAGCCGTCGCTGAAGTCGACCTCGGCCCGGGCCATCGAGGGGATGTTCGGCCGGGAGCTGAGCGAGTGGCAGTGGCCGCTGCGGGCCATGCTGGACAGCGGCAGCGTGTTGGCGGCGTCGTCGGACGCCCCGGTCTGCGAGCCGAACTGGCGCCACGGCGTTGCCGGGGCCGTCTTGCGGGAGACCGATGACGGCGAGGTCTACGGCGCCGATCAACGGATCCGGGTCGACGAGGCCATCCACGCCTACACCGCGGCCGGTGCATGGCAGGACGACGCCGACGGGTGGAAGGGCTCGATCGACGTCGGCAAGGTCGCCGATCTCTGCGTGGTCGACGCCCGCCTGTCGACCGACGACCCCCGGACCTTCGCAGACGCCGCAGTGTCGCTGACCATGGTCGACGGGGTCGTCGTCCACGGGGCGCTGGAGGAGTGACGGTGCCGGCGTTCGAGACCGTCGCCGGCCCGTTCGGGTTCACCGAGGGCCCGGTGTGGGACGGGGCGCGCCTCCTCTTCACCGACATCCCGCCGAGTCGGATCCTGGCCTTCGACCCCGAGACCGGAGTCACCGAGGTCCACCGGACCGGGACCGCGAAGGCGAACGGATTGGCCCTCGACAGCCAGGGGCGCCTCTACGCCTGCCAGGACGAGGGCCGCCGGGTGGTCCGTTACGACCCGGACGGGTCGATCACTGTGGTGGCGGACCGCTTCGAGGGGCGGCGACTCAACAGCCCGAACGACCTGTCGATCGATGAGGCCGGTCGGGTGTGGTTCAGCGACCCCCGCTACGGGCCGACCCGGGACGACCTGGAGCTCGATCACGAGTCGGTCTACCTGGCGACGCCGACCGGTGACGACTACGACCTTCGACGGGCAACCTTCGACACGACCAGGCCGAACGGGGTGTTGCTGAGCCCCGATCGTCGGACCCTGTACGTGGCCCAGACCCACATGCCCCCACCGGACGAATGCCGGGAGCTACGGGCCTACCCGATCCTCGACGACCTGACCCTCGGGCCGCACCGGGTGCTCCACGACTTCGGTGACCACCGGGGGGTCGATGGCATGACGACCACGGCCGACGGCTCACTGCTGGTCGCCTGCGGGTGGGGCAAGGGTGGGCCCGGCCCTCGGATCGCCGTGTTCGGTCCGGACGGCGCCCTCGTCGCCGAGTACACGACCGAGGCGAATCCCTCCAACCTCTGCTTCGGCGGACCGGATCGGCGGGACCTCTATGTCACCGGGGCCAGCGGCTGCCTGTGGCGGATGGCCGGCCTCCTCGACGCCGACGGCCGGGGCCCGTGGACGAAGTGATCGGCGCCGGTCCGTCGGTTCGGGCGGTCGTCTTCGATCTCTGGCTGACCCTGATCCCGTTCCCGGGCGAGGCTCGACGCAGCGCCTTCCGGCTGCTGGCCGCCGCACTCGGCGTGTCGGTCGAGGAGCTTCGACCCCACTGGGATGCCACCCGATCGGAGCGGGAGACCGGCGACCTGGCCCGCTATCTGTCCCGGCTCGGTCCCAGGCTCGGGTACACCTGGTCGCCGGCCATGATCGAGGCGGCGATGGCGGCCAGGCGCTCGGCCCATGGTGCCTGTTTCGCCGAGCCGTTCTCCGACGGGCGGGCCGCCATCGCCGGCCTCCGGGATCGAGGGATCCTGGTCGGGCTGGTCTCGAACTGCACCAGCGACGTTCGTCTGGCCATGGTCGAGCACGAGATGGCCGGCTGGTTCGATGCGGTCATCCTGTCGGCCGAGGTCGGGATCATGAAGCCGGCGCCGGAGATCTTCGAGCTCGCGGCCCGTCGGCTCGATGTCGAGCCCGCCGCCTGTCTGTTCGTCGGCGACGGCGGCGACGACGAGCTGGACGGGGCAGCGGCGGCCGGCATGACCCCGCTGCGCTACGACCCGACCGGCAGTCGGGTCCGCTCGGTCGGGGCGTCGGTGGGCGGACCGTCGGCCATCGTGATCTCGTCGCACCTCGACCTCCTGCCGCTCGTCGACCGGTGAGCGGGGACCGCGGTGAGGAGGCCGCCCACCCGCTCGTCGAGCCGGTCGTCCGCCTCGTCGAGACCCTGGGGGTCGAGGCCGCCGAGCCCCGGGTGATCCGGGTCGGAGCCAACCTCGTGGTCCACCTGGCGCCGGCCCCGATCGTGGCCAGGGTCGCCACCCTGACCGCCGAGATGCGTGGACGGCCCCTCGACTACCTCCGGCGAGAGCGCGTCGTCTGTGATGCGCTGATGGCACGCGGCGTCAACATCGTCGCCACGACCGATCTGGTCGATCCGGGGCCGCACGAGGTCGACGGCACCGCTTGCCTGCTACTCAACCATCACCGGCTGGCGCCCGTGGATTTCGACTCTTCTGCAGACGCAGTGCGGGTCGGCCGGGCGTTTGCTCAGCTGTCGGCAGCCCTTTGCGACCTTCCGTCGCATCTCGGCGGTGGCGACGGCGCCGAAGCGGACGATGGCCAGCCGTGGGAAGAGGTCGCCGTCTTGATGCGGACCGTTGCGCCGACCACCGAGGCGTCGACCGTGGACCGGATCGCCGGCGTGGTCGAGACGCTCCGGGCCGGCGAGCCCGATGACCGGTGGCAGTTGGTCCACGGCGACGCCCATCGGAGCAACGTGGCCCTCGACGATCGGGGCGAGATCATCTGGTTCGATTTTGAGGACACGAACCGCCGGCCGCCGGCGTGGGATCTGGCATCCCTCCATCGATCCTGGCCGGCCGCCGGTCGGGTGGCCGCCGATGCGCTCGGGGTCGAGCTCGGCAGCTACTCGGTCCGCTGGCACCACGAGCTACGGGAGGTCTATGCGCTGCTGTGGAACCTGCTGTACGCCCAGCGCTTCCCAGAGAGCCGGGCCGCAACCGCCGATCGAGCGGCGACCTGGCTCACCCGACCGGTGGAGCAGCTGCTCCGGCGATACTGAACCCATGGCGTTGACCACGGTGCTGCTCGACCTCGACGGGGTGGTCCGCCACTTCGACCCGGACCGCGGGGAGTCGATCGAGAGACGTCACGGATTGGCCACCGGCGTCCTGAGCGCAACCGCGTTCGAGTCAGACCTCATCGGGCGGGTCGTGACCGGGCGGATGCATCGGGTCGACTGGGTTGAGGAGATCGGTGAGCGGGTCGGTAGTCCAGCTGCGGCTCGAGAGTGTTTCAGCGGTCACGGTGTCGTCGATGAGCGGATGTTGGCTGAGGTCGACTGGCTGCGATCGGGCGGTGTCGTCGTGGCGGTGCTGACCAACGGGACGGACACGATCCCGGCCGAGATGACGGACCTTGGCCTGGATGTCCGGTTCGATGCGATCTTCAACAGCGCCGAGCTCGGGGTGGCCAAGCCGGACCGACGGGTCTTCGAGCTCGTCTGCTCTCACCTCCAGGTCGACCCGCGCCAGGTGTTCTTCACCGATGACTCGGCCGGGAACCTGCGGGGCGCAATCGAGATCGGTATGACGGCCAGGCGCTTCGAGGACGTCGACACGTTCCGGCGCCATCTGACCGAGGCCGGCTTCGCCGTGGCGCCATAACTCGTTCGGCGATGCCGAAACTCTCTGGCTTGGGCTGCGTCCCTACTTCTGGAACCACATATAGGCGAACGGCACCCCTTCGGGTTGCTTGGAGTTTCGGCGTTGCCGAAACTCTCTGGCTTGGGCTGCGTCCCTACTTCTGGAACCACATATA
>JBCCFN010000002.1:0-50635 GCA_039029715.1 Actinomycetota bacterium
CCGCTCGAACAGCGTGTCGTCGCCGTCGATGTAGTTTGCGATCTCCGGCTCCAGGACGAAGAACGCCCCGTTGATCCAACCCTCGGCGGCCTGGGGCTTCTCCGAGAACTCGACGATCTGGTTGCCGTCGAGCTCCAGGTGGCCGTAGCGGGCCGGCGGCCGGACCGCGGTCAGGGTCGCCAGCTTGCCGTGGGACTTGTGGAACTCCAGCAGGGCCTTGAGGTCCACCTTGCCGACCCCGTCACCCCAGGTCAGCATGAACGTCTCGTCCCCCATGTAGGGAATGAGGCGCTTGATCCGCCCGCCGGTGTTGGTGTTGAGGCCGGTCTCGATCAGATCGACGGTCCAGTCCTCGGGTGCGGCGCCGTGGGACTCGACCGTTCCCTTTGCCGGCCGGACGGTGAGGTCGGACGCCAGGTGGGCGTGGTCGAAGAACCAGCGCTTGATGTACTCGCCCTTGTAGCCGAGGGCGACGACGAACTCGTCGAAGCCGAACTCGTAGTAGTAGCGCATGATGTGCCACAGGATCGGCTTGTTGCCGATCTCGACCATCGGCTTGGGCCGAAGGGTCGTCTCCTCGGACAGTCGGCTCCCGACGCCGCCCGCCAACAGTCCTACCTTCACCTGGACCACCTCATTCTGGCCGCCTTCCCTCGCTCATTGTGCTCATTCAACTCGTGGTTCCTGTCGGATCCGATCCGTCGCCGTCAACCGCCGACCGACGCCCGCTCGCTCTGTTCATCGGCCCGGGAGATCCCGGCCAGGGTCAGCGCCATGGCCAACTGGGTGAAGCCGTCGGAGATCCCGCCGTTTGCCAGATCCTGTCGAACCTCGTCCTCGGTCCGCCACGACACCGCCGCCGCCTCGTTGGCGTCGCTGGGATCGCCGCGGTGGACCGCATCGGTTGCCAGGTACAGATCGAAGGTCTGTCTCACCAGCCCGCAGGACGGGTGGTGCCGGCTCAGGTGCCGGGCCGGCCCGAGGGCCTCCCAGCCGGTCTCCTCCAGGCACTCCCGCCTGGCCGCCGCCTCGGCATCCTCGCCGTCGTCGACCATCCCGCCGGGGATCTCCCATCCCCAGCTGTCTGGCATGAACCGGTGGCGCCAGATCATCAGGAAGCCCTTGTCGGGATGATGGATGACCATGCCGGCGGCGTTCGGGCCATGGATGACCTCGTGCTCGACGGTCGTGCCGTCCGGCTTCTCGACCTCGTCGATCGTCAGCGACACCCACCAGCTGTCGTAGACCTCACGAATGGTCCCGTGGTTGATCCACTGCCCCGGGGTCCTGGTCGGCTCAGCCATGTCGGCTCCCGTCCGGGACCCGTCCGGCGGCCACCGCCCTGTACATGTCTGCGATCTCGTCGTACTGGGCTGCGAGGCCTCGGGCCGGGTTGGCGTTGGCGTAGGCCTTCTCGGTCATCTGCTCAACCAGGGCGGGATCGCCGAGCACCCGCTCGATCGCCCGGGCCATGGCCGGGGCGTCCGTCGGCGGGACCAGGAGGCCGGTGACCTCGTCCTCGACGAACTCGACCACCCCGCCGGCCCGGGTGGCGACCACCGGGGTGCCGACCGCCTGGGCCTCCAGGACGGTCAGGCCGAACGGCTCGGCGACCGAAGCGTTGACCAGGACGTCGACCGAGCGGAGGATCTCCGGGATGTCGGACCGGCGACCGGCGAACAGCACCCGATCGCCGAGACGGGCGGCGGCATCGACCTTGAGCTTCTCGGCGAACTCGGCCGGGCCGGTACCGGCCTCCCCCACGACGATCAGACGAGCATCGGCCGCCGGGCCGCCGGCCAGAGCCATGGCCTCGACCAGGGTCTGGACGCCCTTGCGGACGTCGATGCGGCCGAGGATCGCAACCAGGGGTCGATCGACACCGCCACTCAGCTCGGCCCGCAGCGCCGGATCGGCCGGCCCTCTGGTGAACCGATCGAGGTCGACCCCGGGGTGGATCACGGTGACCCTGGTCTTCGGCTTCAGGACCGCGGCACTTGCCGCCGAGTTGGCGACGGTCAGGGTCGCAAGGTTGGCCGCCTGCTGCAGCACCCGCCGGCCGAGACCCGGCCGAACGATGTTGACCAGGTCGAGCGCAACCGGGGTGCGGCTCAACCGACCGGCGACCGCCACCTCCATATGGGACCGGAGGGCGAACGAATGGAGCACGTCGTGGCCGGCGGCCGCCGACCGGACGACCCCGACACCGCGCCCGACCCCGAACGCAGACCGGAGAGCAGATCGAGGTCCGGGCCGTGCGGTCGTGTCCTGCTGGCGCAGGCCGTCGTGGAGTTCGAGCCGCAGGTCCTCGAGGGCGAACCCCCGCTCGACCCAGGCCTCGGCGAACGGTGAACCGGCCGGGGTACCGAGCGCGAGGTCGACCCCGCGCTCGGCCAACGCCTCGACCTGCTCCAGTAGATAGAGCTGTGCGCCCCAGACTTCGGACGGAGGGCTGACCACCAGGACCGAGGTGCGATGCGATGTCATCTCGACCTTCTTCTTCGTTCGGTGACCGGTGTGGCAGCAGGCCGACCGAGCAAGGTCAGCTGGTGGTGAGGAGTGACTTCTCGACCTGCTCGTGGACCCAGCGATAGGTCACTTCGAGACCGTCGACCAGCGAGGTCGACGGCTCCCAATCGAGCAGCTCCAGGATCTTGGTGTTGTCGCTGTTGCGACCCCGGACCCCCTGGGGAGCGGACAGGTCGTGCACACGCTTGACCTCGACACCTGCGATCGATGCGATGATATCGATCAGCTGGTTGATGGAGACCAGCTCCGACGACCCGATGTTCAGTGGCTCGTCGATGTCGGAGTGCATCAGCCGCTTGGTCCCCTCGACGCAGTCGTCGACGAACATGAACGACCGGGTCTGGAGGCCATCGCCCCACACCTCGATCTCGTTCGAACCGGTCACGGCGCAGGTGGCGACCTTCCGGCACAGGGCGGCCGGCGCCTTCTCCCGGCCACCGGTCCAGGACCCGATCGGGCCGTACACGTTGTGGTACCGACCGATCCGGGTGATGAGCCCGAAGTCCTCATGGAAGTGGCGAGCCATGCGCTCGCTGAACAGCTTCTCCCAGCCGTAGCCGTCCTCGGGCATCGCCGGGTAGGCGTGCTCCTCCTTGAGGGCGGTCACGTTCGGATCGAGCTGGTGCTCGGCGGCGTACACGCAGGCCGAGCTGGAGTAGAACAACCGGCTTGCCTGATGGTGGACCGCGGCCTCAAGCATGTGGGTGCTGATCAGCACGCTCAGCATGCAGGCGGCCTTGTTGTTCTCGATGAAGCCCATACCGCCCATGTCGGCGGCCAGGTTGTAGATCTCGTCGACGCCCTCGGCGGCGGTGAAACAGGCGTCACGCCGCTGCAGGTCGACCTCGGCCGCATTCTCGGCCCCGTCGTGGACCTGCCACCATTCGTCAAGCGGCTTGACATCGACCGACAGGACGTCATGGCCGTCTGCAAGCAACGACTTCACCAGATGGCCACCGATGAATCCGCCACCGCCGGCTACAAGAATTCTCACGCCATTCCCTCCTGCGCTTTGATTCGCTGTGGGTGTGTGTGCTCGGTCGCCCACTCGACTCGATTCGTCAGGGTATCGTCGACCCCAGATCCCATGAGTGAGTGAAAGTACACTGAACTAGGGCGGTTCGGACTAACTCCCGGGGTGCGAATGGCACACTCAGGGTGTTGTCGTAGGGGTCGATTCATCACACCTGATCTCGGCCAGAATCGTCTCCGGTCCGGCCTCGTTCTCGCCGTCTCCAGCAGCAAAGAGACTGCTGGTATCTCTGGCGATCGTGGTGGCGTCCGAGTCGGAAACCACCGCCCCGTCGAGATAGGTCCAGGAGAGCTCCAGCCGGCCGTCCCGCTCCTCGATGATCAACTGACCGTCCGGGGCGACGGCCACGATCTGGGCCGGATCGAGTCGACAGACCGACGCCTGCACCGGGTAGGCGCCCCGGCCGGTGGTGACCGTGCCAGAGCCAACCGGGTCGGCCGGGGGCGGGAACGGGGCGGCACCGTCCGATGGCAACGCCTCGACCGCGACGAACTGGTCGATGGGGGCCGGGCCGTTGAAGGCCACGGTCAGGTCGACGGCCGAGCAGCCGGCTGCGACCTCTTCTCCGGGGGTGGTGAAGACCAGCGTCCCGAAGGCGTCCCCCCGGGAGAACTCCAGGGCCACATCGTCGTCCTCGACCTCGACGACGTCGTAGTCGGCCAGGGTGTCGTCGAACAGCTGGGCCAGCAGGGCCGCAGCGTCCCCGGTCACGCCGGACAATGTATAGGTCCGTTCATCGACGTCGAATCGGGTGGCGGTCAGCGCCGAGGGCACCGCAACCGGCCACACGTCCGGTGGATCGGTGGGGGGCACACCGCAGTCGATCGCCGCCGGGCGGGGTAGCGGGGTCCCGACGTTGACCGGTGGATCGGCATTGTCGTCGGTGCAGGCCGCCAGGGCGGCGACGGCAACGACGAGCAGCAGCAGGAGCCGGCGCGAAACGAGGGGGATCGCCACGAGGGCAATGTATCCCCTCCCATCCAGCCCCGGCCGTCGGCAAGGATGTCGGCGAGAATCGGGCGGCAGCGACCGGGTGACCAGCCAGGTGACGGGCAGGCGACCGGCCAGGTGGCCGAGCCAGGTGACACTGCCCCGCCGATCCGGATCTGCCGCACGCTACGGTTTGCGGCGTGACGAGCGACATCGAAAACCACCCGTTCTGGTCAGGCAAGACCGTACTGGTCACCGGTCATACCGGGTTCAAGGGGACCTGGTTGAGCCTGTGGTTGACCAAGATGGGCGCCAACGTCCACGGCCTGGCGCTCGACCCGTCGACCGACCCGGCGATGTTCGACCTCGTCCGGGGCAACGAGCTGATCGACTCCCACATCGGGCCGGTGGCCGACGCCGCCTTCGTGTCCGAGACAATGGAAAAGGTCCGCCCGGACATCGTGTTCCACCTCGCAGCCCAGGTCCTGGTCCGGGCGTCCTACGCCGACCCGCTGTACACGATCGAGACCAACGTGATGGGCACGGCCAATGTGCTCAACGCCGCCCGCACCGTTCCGAACCTCCAGGCCGTCGTGGTCATCACCAGCGACAAGTGCTACGAGAACGTCGAGTGGGAGTGGCCGTACCGGGAGAACGAGGCCATGGGTGGCCACGACCCCTACTCGGCAAGCAAGGGCTGCGCCGAGCTGATCACCTCCTCGATGCGGCGGTCCTACTACGAGGGCCCGGACACCGCCTGGGTGGCATCGGCACGGGCCGGCAACGTGATCGGTGGTGGCGACTGGTCCGCCGATCGCCTGATCCCAGACATCGTCAAGGCCTTCACCATCAATGAAGAGGTCATCATCCGCATGCCGGAGGCGATCCGCCCGTGGCAGCACGTGCTCGAGCCGCTTCGCGGCTACCTCACGTTGGCCGAGCGGTTGGCCTCCGGCGACGGCGCGGAGGCCGAGGGCTGGAACTTCGGTCCGGCGGACACCGATGCCCGCCCGGTCGGCTGGATGGTCGAGCAAATGGCCGAGCGGTGGGGCGAAGGCGCCGACTACCGAATCGAGCGCGACGGCGGACCCCACGAGGCCAGGCTGCTGAAGCTCGACTGCTCGAAGGCTGCGGCCCGGTTGGGCTGGCGGCCGGAGCTGACCCTGGATCGGGCGTTGGAGTGGGTCATCGACTGGTATCGGGCCCAGGTGGATGGCAAGGACATGCGAGCGGTCACCTTTGCGCAGATCCAGGCCTATCAGGAGCTCGTCGCTAAGGCGTAAGGCGGTGACGCGTGGGCTGTTTCGCCCACAAAAGGCCCGGAAACAAGGGGATCGACGCCGGCCGTACTGGGCAATCCTGACGGTGTTGGCGCCCTCGACCCACTCCTAACATGTTGATCAAGATCAGCGGATTGGCGGAGGGAATACGCCTGTGACTCGCGTGAGCCAACATATCGAACGAGTGGTCGTCCACGACTTCTCCGGGCACCCGTTCCAGGTGCAACTGGCGCGGGAACTCGCATCTCGGGGCTACGAGGCCACCCACCTGTACTGCCCGTCGTTCCAGACGCCGAAGGGCAATGTCGGCGACGAGGACACCAAGGGGTCGTTCGCCAGCATCGCCGTGCCGCTGTGGCGACCGTTCGCCAAGTACTCGACCGGCAAGCGGTTCCTCCAGGAGCTGGAGTACGGCGTCCGGATCTCGATCGCCATCCTTCGCCGCCGGCCCCAGGTCGTGCTGACCGCAAACACGCCGCTGGTGGCGGCCGTCGTCCTCCAGCTGGCCCTGCTGATGCGCCGGATCCCCGTGGTCTTCTGGCAGCAGGACGTCTACAGCATCGCTATGGCCGGCCATCTTGAGCGCAAGCTCGGCACCCCCGGTCGCCTGGCCGGCAAGGCGCTGATCTGGTTCGAGAAGTGGCTGCTGCGCTCCAGTGAGAGGGTCGTCGTGATCAGCGAGGACTTCATCGACACGATCGCCGAGTGGGGAACAGACGTCGACCGGGTCGACGTGATCGAGAACTGGGCCCCGCTCGACGAGCTGCCGGCCGGCACCCGTCAGAACCCGTGGGCCGAGCGCCACGGCATCACAGACGAGCTGGTCTTCCTCTATGCCGGTTCGCTCGGCCTGAAGCACGAGCCGTCGATCCTGCTCGAGCTGGCCCGAGGCTTCAACAATCGATCGGACGTCCGAGTCATCGTGGCCTCCGAGGGCCGGGGGGCCAACTGGCTCAACCGCGAGCGTGAGCCCCACGACAACATCGAACTGCTGCCGTTCCAGGACTTCGAGGACATGCCGGACATGCTGGCCTCGGCCGACGTGCTGCTCGTCCTGCTCGAGCCAGACGCCGGCGGCTTCTCCGTGCCGTCCAAGGTCCTGACCTACCTCTGTGCCGGCCGACCGATCCTCGGTGCGATGCCGGACGAGAACCTGGCCGCCCGGAACATCGAGCGGACCGGCACCGGCATCGTGGTCGGTCCCGGTGACGCCCAGCGGTTCGTGTCAGAGGCCAAGCGTCTGGCTGATGACCAGGGCCTCCGGGAGCGGATGGGTCGGTCCGGTCGGGCCTACGCCGAGTCGACCTTCGACATCGTCCACATCGGGGATCGGTTCGAGCGGATCCTGGCCACAGCCCACGGGGATGTGCCGCAACCAGAGCTGGCCAAGCGGTAGATTCGTTTCATCCTCCCGCCGCCGGTCGGCCGCCCCTGACGACGCACGCCGCCGGCCGGGCAAACCGGACCGCCAATTCGAAGCGCCCTGAGCAGGCTTCCCGTGAACGAACCAACCTTCACCCTCGCACTGTGCATAGCGACGTTCCGCCGGCCGGAGGGGCTGCGGCGTCTCCTCGACGGACTCGAGCAGATGGACCCGGTCGACGGCGTCGACACCACCGTGGTCGTGGTCGACAACGACGAGACCGGACCGGCGGCCTGGGCCGGGGAGCGGACAATCTTCGGTAACCAGGTCCGCTACGCGGTCGAGGAGCGGCGGGGCATCACCTTCGCCAGGAACCGGGCCCTCGACGAGGTCAAGACCCTCGGGACCGACTGGCTGGGCTGGCTCGATGACGACGAGGTCCCACGGCCGAACTGGCTCCGCGACATCATCGAGACGCAGCGCCGGACCGGGGCCGATGTGGTGGCCGGCCCGG
The DNA here is from genome assembly GCA_039029715.1 of Actinomycetota bacterium. GTDB lineage: Bacteria > Actinomycetota > Acidimicrobiia > Acidimicrobiales > SZUA-35 > JAHELU01. The sequence goes on from JBCCFN010000002.1 coordinate 7,650, forward strand.
CCGAGCCGGTCTTCGAACCCGGCGCCCCGGCCTGGATCGTCGACACCGGAGCGTTCGGCACCGAACGGTTCGAGACCGACCAGCCGTTCCCGTTCTTCCACACCCGGACCTCCGGGGTCATCCTCCGGAGTTCGCTTGTGCCGGACGGCGGCTTCGACAACCGGATGGCTCTGACCGGCGGGTCGGACCGAGTGTTCTTCACCCACATGCACCGGGCCGGCGGCGACTTCCGCTGGAACGACGAGGCCGTGGTCGACGAGTGGGTCCCGGCCAGTCGGGTCCGGGCGTCGTGGCTGCTCCGGCGGTGGTTCCGCATCGGGGTCACCCGCAGCCTGACCCTCCTCTACGTCGACAGCCCGTCCCCGCTCCGCCGGCTCCGCCGGGCCGCCGGCGGTACCGCCATGGCACTCGGGGCGATGCCGGGCCTACTCCTGGCGGTGCCCGGCGGACGGACCGCCATACTGAACGCCAGCCGGCGAATGCTGCTCGGCATCGGCGCCGCCTGGGGTGTGACCGGGATCGGCTACAACGAGTATCAGAAGGTGCACGGCTCATGACGGCTGCAAACGGTCAGGCTCCGATCTTCATCCTCGGCATGCTGCAGCGGACGGGAACCAACCACCTGTGGGACCTCTTCGCCCTCCACCCGAACGTCGAGACCGCGGCACCGGTGTTCGAGGACCACCTCGTCCGGTGGGCCCCGCACCTGGTGGCCTACGCCGATGACGTGTCCCGCGGCTGGTCGCCGGAGTGGAACGTGCCGCCCGAGGAGGCCGAGCAGCTGTTGCGCCACCTCGGCAAGGGCGTGCAGCAGTGGTTGGCCCAGCGATCGACCAAGCGGATCGTGACCAAGATGCCGACGGTCGAGCAGGCCCAGCACTACTTCTCGCTGTTCCCGGACTCTCCGCTGGTCGTGATCGTCCGGGACGGGCGCAGCGTGGCCGAGTCCGGGGTGAAGAGCTTCGGGTGGAGCTACGAGCGGGCGTTCCGGCGCTGGAACATGGCGGCCGAGATCGTGCTGCAGCTCCAACGGGACCACGGGGACCGGGACGGGTTCGCCGTCGTCCGGTACGAGGACATCATCGACAAGCCGGGTGCCGTCATGCGGGACCTGTGCGTGGTGGCAGACCTCGACGTCGATCGCTACCCGATCGAGGAGGTCGAGTCGCTGCCGGTCCGGGGGTCCTCGACCCTCAAGAGCGACGACAACGAGGCCCAGCTCCACTGGGCCCCGGTCGAACGGTCGGGGTCGTTCAACCCTCGGGAACGGTGGCGGTCCTGGGACGAGCACCTGCACCGCCGCTTCGCCGCGGTCGCCGGCGCATCCCAGGTGGCCCTCGGCTACGACCTGGAGCCGGTCGACGGTCGGGACTCGGTCCGGGACCGGCTGGCAGACCTCCGGGCCCACGTCGACGTCCGGTACAAGGAGCAGCGGGTGATCGCAGGCCGGGCCCGCCGTTCGCTGCGTCGAGTGCACGGGAGGATCTGACGATGACCGAGACGGGCCGTCTTCCCGACTGGATCATGATCGGGGCCATGAAGTCTGCGACCAGCAGCATGCATCGCTACCTGGCCGAGCATCCCCAGGTCGCAACGTCGACGCCGAAGGAGCTCGACTTCTTCGTCGAGCCGAAGTACAGCGAGCTCGGCGTCGACTGGTACCGGCAGCAGTTCAACGATCCATCCGACGCGGTCGTCGCCGGCGAATCCTCGGTCAACTACACCAAGTGCCACCAGTTCCCGGGCGTGGCGGAGCGGATGCATCGCCTCGTGCCGGACGTGAAGCTGATCTACATCCTGCGTGACCCGCTGCAACGGATCGAGTCCCAGTGGATCCATGCGGTCGGGGCCGGGAAGTGGCGAGGGGACTTCAGCTCCGCCCTGGCCGACCCGGACACCAGTCCGATGGTCCAGACCAGCTGTTACTGGACCCAGCTGGAGCAGTATCTGCAGTACTTCGACGCCTCCCAGATCAAGATCATGTCCTACGAGGACGTCTCGGCCGAGCCGCTTCGATCGGTCAACGAGTTCCTCGAGTTCGTCGGGCTCGAGCCGAACTTCGATCACCCGCTGATCGGCAAGCGGATCCATGACAGCAGCCTGAAGATGCGCCCGAACCGGCTCGGCCTGCTGTTGTGGGAGGACCGCAAGCGGCGGAGGCGGCTCCGGAAGTACCTGCCGTGGCTGGTGGCCAAGCCGATCGAGAAGCCGGTCTGGTCGACCGAGGACCGCAACCGGATCGCTGCCTACCTGCAGCCGGAGGTCGACAAGATCCGGGACTTCAGCGGCCTCCGGTTCGAGCAATGGCCGATCTGAGCGGCCCGGCCCCAACCGTCAGCATCGGGCTGCCGATCTACAACGGCGAGCGGTTCATCGAACGGTCGGTCCGCAGCGTCCTCGACCAGGACTACGCAGACTTCGAGCTGGTCGTGTCTGACAACGGGTCGACCGACCGGAGCCTGGAGATCATCGAAGAGGTTGCGGACGGCGACCCGAGGGTGGTCATCCTCCGGAACTCGGAGAATCGGGGCGCCGCCTGGAACTACAACAACGCCTTCGATCACAGCCGGGGCCGTTACTTCCGTTGGCATGCCGACGACGACTGGTTCGAGCCCGAGTTGATCGGCAAGCTGGTCAAGGCGTTCGAGGCCGAACCGTCCGCCGTCATCGCCCACAGCTGGACCCGGTTCGTCGACGACGACGGCGCGATGACCCGGGAGTTCCAGGACGACCTCCGGGTCCAGGACGACACCCCTCAGGACCGGCTCCGCTCGACCATCACCAACCTGACGTTCTGCAACCCGGTGTTCGGCCTGATCCGCAGCGATGCCCTCGGTCGGTCGGCCAAGATCGGGGCGTTCCCCGGCTCGGATGCCATCCTGCTCTACGAGTTGGCCATGTACGGCACCTTCGCCGTGGTGCCGGAGCTGCTCTACAACCGCCGGCCCGGCAACTCGATCAAGACCAACAACAGCATGCAGGCGGTCGCCGAGTGGTTCGCCCCGACCGGCCGGGGCGGTCGGTTCCCGGCCGCCTATCGCAGTGCGGCCATGGTCAACGCCATCCGCCGGGCCCCGCTGCCGGCCGGCGAGAAGGCGGCATGTCTCCAGACGTTCCTCCGGTACTGGCCGGTCGACTACGCCCGGAAGTCGCGACGGCGGGCTCGGCGCCGGAAGCGTCGGGCCCAGTGAGCCGGCCCCGCTGGCTCTGGATCAGCGCCGAGGTCGCAGTCACCGAGAAGACCGGCCTGCTCGTCTACTCCGCTGGACTGAGCGGTGCGCTCGCCGCATCCGGCATCGACATCACCGTGGTTGCGCTCGGGCCGGCGGGGGTGACCCGGGCCGACGTCGACCTCCGGGTGGTCCCGGGCGAGCTTCAGGGCGGGTGGCGAAGCATGCTGTCCTCGCTGCCGAACGTGAGCTATGCCTGCGCCACCCCCGAGCTCCGGGCCGCGATCGCCGAGCTGCTGGCATCGGAGCGGTGGGATGCGGTGGTGTTCGACCACCTCCAGGTCGGATGGGCGGCCGATCTGGTTCCGGACGGCCCGGAGCCGACAACGATCTTCGTCACCCACAACCACGAGGGGACGGTCCGGATGGCGGTGGCCCGGGAGTACGCCCCGTGGACGCCTCGGGGCCTCGTCCTGCGGTTCGATGCGCTGAAGGCAGCCCGGCTGGAGCGACGCACCGCAGCCCGGGCGGCCATCATCACCTCGATCACCGACGCCGACCGGCGTCTGTTCGAACGGCTGGCGCCGACCGCCCGTCACGTCACCCTCTCCCCCGGCTACAGGGACCCGATCCGGGATCGGGTCCCGCCGATGGCGGACCGCCCGAGACGGGTCGGCATCGTCGGGAGCTTCGAGTGGCACGTCAAGCAGGAGAACCTGGAGCGGTTCGTCACCGCAGCCGACCCGGTGCTGTCGGCCAACGGCATCGAACTGGTGATCGCCGGGCAGCTCCCAGCGCCGTTCCGGGAGCGGCTCCAGCGGCTCCCCTCCGTCGACGTCGTCGGTTGGGTCGACTCGGTGGCCGACTTCCTCGACCAGTGCCGGATCGGGTTGGTTGCCGAACCGCTCGGCGGCGGCTTCAAGCTCAAGACGCTGGAGTATGTGGCCAACCGGGTCCCGATCGCCTCGCTGACCGGTGGCACCGAGGGCCTGCCGCTCGCTGCTCCGGACGCCCTGATCGAGGCCGGATCGATCGACGCCCTGGTCGAAGCCGTCGTTGCGGCAATCGACGACCCCGTTAGGCTCGAATCGGTGGCCGACGAGGCGATCCGCCTGGCGGCACCGATGATGCGGTGGGAACAGCAGGTCACTGCCCTGGTCGATGCCGTCGCAACGAGTGCCACCCGTCGAGGGGACAGGGCGAGTGAAGTCGAGTAGCAACCAGCACCGCCGATCATGATCCTCACCGTCTTCGTCGGGATCGTCGGACTTGCGGCCTTCATCGGGCTGACGGCCTACTTCATCTCGCTGGAGAATCGGGGCGACACCCATCGGACGTTCCTGATCCTGATGACGGTGCTGCTGGTGGAAGCGACGCTGGCCGGCCACGCCGCGAACACCCCGACCGGGATCCTCCGGCCGACGATCGCCGGCCAGGACTTCCGGCCCCCGGACCTGATCATCCTCCCCGCGGTCCTGGCTCGACTGCTGGGCGGGACCCGGCGGCGATTCCCGATGGAGCAGCTGTACCTGTTCGCCTATCTCGGCTGGTATGCGTTCGGGATCATCCCCGGGATCGCCAACGGATTCCAGCTGCAGCAGGCCCTGTTCCAGGGCAAGTCGGTGTTCTACCTGGCCGGCGGGATGCTCATCGCCTCCGGCGCCGACCTGCGGAAGCTGGCGGACCAGCTCGGCCGCTGGGGTCAGTGGCTGGCCGTGATCGTGGTGGCGACCACCATCTTCCAGTTGGCAGACATCTCGATCCGGATCGACACACCGGTCCAGCGGATCAACCGCCTGCTACAGCTCGGCAACGACAGCATCACCCTCTACAGCTCGATCGGTCTGGTGATCCTGGCCATCGAGGCCCACCGGGAACACCCAAGACTCCGGCAGTCGCTGGCCGGCGTGGTCATGGTCCTGGCACCGCTTGGCGGCTCCCAGCGGGCGTCCTACCTTGCGGTTGCGATGGCCATCTCGGTGATCGGCATCCTGCTGTTCACCCCGACCTTCGCCAGGAGACGGACGGTGACCCCGGTCCAGATCGGCCTGGTCGGCGCCGCCATCGCCGGGCTGATGATCGCCGCCCTGGCCGTCGGCCCCGGCCGGAGCGTGTTGACAAACCGAGTCGATGACGCGTTCGGCGGCGAGCAGGAGATCAACAGCGCCCTCGAACGGTTCGAGCTGGCCGATCAGGCCATCAGTCGCATCGAGGAGCGGCCGGTACTCGGCTGGGGTCTCGGCGTCACCGTCAACCGGACCGCACGGGGACGGACGATCAACACCTCGGCCCACAACTTCATCCTCGACATCACGATGCGGGCCGGCGTGGTCGGGCTGGTCATGTTCACCCTTGTCATCGCCTCGATCATCCGGCGAGGCCTCATCCGTTGGCGGGATGAGCCGGACAACCTCGTTGCGGGGCTGAAGGTCGGGGCGGTGATCGCCATCGCCGTGTTCCTGGCCAAGGGCCTGGTCGAACCGGCGGTCGACAAATACCGCCTGGTCCTGACTGCGGCCACCGCATTCGGGCTGATCCTGGCCCCGGGGGTCGGCCTGGATGACGACGACACCGACCCGGACGATGCGTCGGCATCGCCGGCCGCAGCGGACCTCGCCCCCAGGCTCGGTTCGTCTGCGTCCTCGTCCTACTCGTAGCCCATCGAGACCAGCGTCCGCCGGAAGAGCAGATTGGCCAACCGGCGCTGGAACGACGTCATCTCGTCCTGTCGACGGGTACCGCCCCGGAAGTGGGAGCCGACCTTCGAGCGGGCGTTGTCCCCGGTGTAGGACACGGCGATCCGGTGGATCTCCTCGTCCTCGACCTCGATGGAGAGGTGCTCGCAGACCCGCCGCAGCACGTCCTCCGGCGTCGCCTTCAGATCCTCGTAGCGGATGACCAACGTCGTCGGCTCACGGCGCCAGGCCTCATAGACCGGGATCTGCCGGATTCGCATCCACAGCAGTGACAGCGGCATCCACCGCAGTCTGGCGAAGCTGTCCGACTTGCCTCGGGCCCGCCTGCGCTGCCCCCGCTGGTAGGCCGAGACCACGACGTCCCGAGGGTCCCGGTGGATATAGGTCGAACGGACCAGTCCCTCTGCGCCGAGCCGCTTGGCAACCGAGGTCGGCTTCTCGTGCGATTTCACGACGAAGGTGTGGCCGGCACCGACGACCGGGGCCAGCCGGTCCCAGGCTTCGTCTGTCAGCTCCCGGATGTTGCAATTGTCGAACCGGAGGACGTCGTCGAGGCCGTGCTCATCACGAAGACTGCGCACATCCCGCTGGCCGGCCGCCTGCAGGAGTTCATTCGTCATATTGAAGATCCAACCGCTTCCGGCGCTCTCCATCCCGGCCGAAATGACCAGCTGCCCGCTGCCAGTTGCAGGGGCTCCCTCCGCTAGACTGGAATCGTTCGGTTTCAGCTCCACGGGCTGAAATGTAGCAGAGCGGGTCGGAGCCACCCATGGGTCAAATCTTGACCGTGCGTGGTCTCTCTGGACGGGCCGATCGTCGTCCGGAACCCCGATCGAGGAGAGCGGGTCGGTGAAGCAAATCCTGATGCTCGGGGTCGGCCTCGTCGTCGTGGCCCTGGTCACCGTGGGGTTCTGGGAGCGGGGCTCAGAGGCCCGGCTCGAGAGCATCCCCGTCAAAACCCAGAACTTCGGGATGCGGACGAATGGGGGCCTGTTCGACCCAGACAGCTTCGAGACGACCGAGGAGTGGCTCGGCCGGTCGATCGACTACACCGTCCAGTTCAGCGGCCGCCGCAGCCCCCATGCCATGAACAGCGCAGTGTTCGGCCTCATGGCGGCCGAGGACGCAAGCCTCCCGGCCTACGCCGACCGCCTGACGCTGGTCATCTCGGTCCCGCTCGCCTTCTCCGAGCCGGACGAGAACGGTCCCCTCGACGGGCGGGAGGGTCTGCTTGCCACCGCCGAGGGCCGTCACGACACCGCATACCTCCGCCTGGCCGAGCGCCTGATCGAGGGCGGCTACGGTGACGCCATTCTCCGCCTCGGTCACGAGTTCAACGGCGGGTGGCCGCCGTGGTCCTCGTTGGGTAACGAGGATGCGTTCATCGCCGCCTATCGCCACGTCCATGATCTGTTCCAGGCCCAGTCGGCTGGGTTCGAGTTCGACTGGACCGCCATGCGGCCGGACTTCGCAACCACGGCCCCGGCGGCGTGGCCTGGCATCGACTACGTCGACTACATCGGGCTGGACGTGTACTGGAAGAGTGATCCCGGTGATGGCTGGGATTCGGACCGGTGGCAGAGCCAATTCCTCCCCCAACTCGAGGCCCATCTGGCCTTCGCGAAGGAGCGTGGATTGCCGGTAAGCTTCCCGGAGTGGGGCATCGAGGGCGACGATGTTCCGGAGTTCATCGAGCAGATGCATACGTGGTTCAACGGGCTACCGCCGAGCGGCCCGGGATCGCTTGGATACCAGGCCTACTTCAGTGGCGGGCGGGCGTTCTCTCTGGACAACTATGTGGATGCTCGCCGAACCTTCCGGCAGCTCTTTGGTGCACCCTAGGCGCGGGCACAATCGCAACCATTCAGTAAAGAATTCGACACACGTGTCGATAGAGGTAGCAACGCCCCTATCCGCCTACCCCCAGTGAGGTACGGCCAATGCCAGCCCGCCGCCGACTCTTCGTCGCCTATCTGCTTCTCGTCGCCTCGATTGCCGCACTGCTCCCGGCATCGGCCGGTGGTTCGACCCGGAGCCTCGATCCGAGCACGCTCGGGATGCGCCCCAACGGCAGCTTCCTGGATCGAGACCGCCTGGAATATTACGAAGAGCAGCTCGGTGGCTCGATCAACTGGTACGTCGGATTCGCCGGCCGCCACTCCCCGGAGCAGATGCGGAGCGCGGTCTACGGCCAGCTCCGTCACCCGGACGCCGTGCTGCCGGAGATCGCCGATCGGATGAACCTGGTCATGACCGTCCCGCTGGCCTTCGGCCGCCAGACCGCCAAGACCGAGGCCGAGCGCCGGGCGGTCGAGGTGCTGCTTGGCAAGACGGCGGCCGGTGCCTGGGACGAGCACTACCGGGCCGTGGCCCGCTCGTTGATCGAGGGCGGCTACCCGGATGCCGTCATTCGCCTCGGCCACGAGTTCACCGGCAACTGGTTCCCGTGGTCATCGCAGGGCAACGAAGATGCCTATATCGCCGCCTACCGCCATGTCCATGGTGTGCTCAAGCAGGAGTCGCCAGACTTCCGGTTCGAGTGGAATGCCTCGGTCCGGAGCTACGTGGAATTCGGCGAGCAGGCCTATCCCGGTGACGACGTCGTCGACGTCATCGGCATGGACCTCTACTACCGTCCGAACCGTGGCGGCCGGACCATGTCGGAGGGTGCATGGCAGCGGATCTATCTGCCGTCGCTGTCGGCTCAGCAACGGTTCGCAGCCCAGCGGGGCAAGCCCCTCGCCTACTCGGAGTGGGCCAATGGGGATGTCGACGAGCCGGCGTTCATCCAGGAGATGCACGACTGGATGGCATCGCTCCCGGCCTCCGGCGGCGGGTCGCTGCTGTACCACTCCTACTTCAACGCATCGAACGCGACCTACAACCTGGAGAACTATCCCAAGACCAAGCAGCGGTACCTGGACCTGTTCGGCAACGGCGGGAACGCATCGGCCTCCAGCCCGGCCGACCTGCTCCCGCCACCTGGGACCAACCCGGCGGATCCGGCCCCGGTCTCGGACCCCGCACCGACCACCACGGTGCCCGCCCCGGCCCCGACCACCCCGCCCCCGGCAACCAACGGCAGCTCCCGGCAGTTCACGTTCTATGACCAGTCGGTCGTTCATCGGTCGAACAGCTATGCCGAGCTCGACCATCAGGGCCCGACCAACTGGCGGAGCCCGGTCAACTACGTGGACGGCTCCACGTTCATCCGCCTGGCCATAACCGAGAAGCCGAGCGCCAAGCCGGTCCAGGTCCTGTCCTGTGCGTGGCGTGACCGCCTGGCCCAGGAGACCTGCATCCGCCTCGGGACCTTCGACCGGACCGGCATCCACTACATCGAGCTGAAGAACCCGAGGGGGTGGTGGAAGAAATCCAAGTGGGACTTCGACCGGCCGATCGAGATCGCCCGGATCATGGTCAAGGATCCGGAGACCAACACCCTGCTGAACGATCACCGCTGCGGGCAGGCCTGCTACGGCGGGTCGGACGATCTGGACGACCACACCCCGATCTCGTTCGAGGCCGAGATGATCCTGGTGGCCAAGGGGGATGACCTGGTCGTCCCGGCCGACTGGATCGGCTGCCCAGCAGCCTGGGGTTGCGGGGCAGACGGGACCGTCCCGACCCCAACCCCGACGACGGCACCGACGCCGACGACGGCGCCGAGCCCGACCAGCCCGCCACCGGAAACCACCGCCCCGGCCCCGACCCCGACCGGCGGCCCGACCCTGACGGCGCCGGCCACGGTCACCGTCCAGCCGGACACGCCGGTGACGATCGCCATCGAGAGCGACGCCGACTCGTTCCAGTGGTGGAAGGTCTCCGGGCCCGGTTCGATCCATTGGGACGACCGGATGGTCAAGAACCCGACCGCCTCCTTCCCGAACGCCGGCGTCTACGAGGTGACCGTCCGGGCTCGTCGGGGTGGTGACACCGAACTGGCCCGGGTTCGGATCGTGGTCGACGGTGACGCAACCGGGGCGTCCGGTGCACCAGGGACGTCCGATCAACCGGTCGAGCCCGCCCAGCCGGCAGCCACCGGCCTACCGGAGCTCCGGGTCCGCTCGACTCAGGGCGCCGAGGGCGAGGTCCTGGTGTTCAAGGTGGTGCTCGATCGACCGGCACCAAACGACGTGACCGTCAGCCTCAGCACCCAGGACATCACCGCCCAGGCCGGGTCGGACTACCGATCGCGGAACACGACGATCACCATCCCGGCCGGGGAGCAGCGGGCCTGGGTCGGTGTTCGGGCCCTGTCGGACAACGCCAGGGAATCGGCCGAGGCCTTCCGGCTCAAGGTCCAGTCGGTGTCTGGCGCGACGGTGTCCAACGGGACCGGCCGAGGCACGATCGTCTCCTGAGCCAGCCTCCGTGCCGCCGGACGCTGAGCCGGCCGGTCATCCGACACCGACGATGACCGGCCGCTAGGGTCCCGACATGGACGGGACGACAGACGAGCCGGCGGCCACTGGCGCAGCGATCGTGACCGGGGCCGGTGGCGGCCTCGGGCGGGCGATCGCCATCCGGCTGGCCGCAGACGGCCACCCGGTCGCCGTCTTCGACGTCGACGACGGCGCTGCGGCTGCAACCGCGGCGGCGGTCGACGCAGCCGGCGGCCGGTCCGGTGCCTGGACGGTCGACCTTCGGGACGAAGCGGCGACGGCCGCAGCCATCACCGAGGCCGACACCCGGTTGGGTCCCATCACCGTCCTGGTCAACAACGCTGCGGTGTTCCCCGCCGGCTCGATGCTCGAGGTGACCGCCGAGGTCTACGACGACACGGTCGCGGTCAACCAGCGGGCCTACTTCCTGACGGCCAGAGTCGTCGCCGGTCGACTGATCGCAGCCGGGCGCCCCGGGGCGATCGTCAACGTCGGCTCGATCACCCAGCACGGCGGCTGGTCTGACATGGTCCCCTACGCCACCACCAAGGGGGCGGCGGCCACGATGACCCGGGCGATGGCCACCGAGTTGGGACCGGCGGGCATCCGGGTCAACTGTGTGGCTCCCGGGGCGTTCCCGACCCCGGCCGAGGACATGCACGACGATCCCGAGGCCTACGCCCGGCGGATCATCGATTCCCAGGCGCTGAAACGTCGCGGCGACCCGGCCGAGGTGGCCTCGGTCGTGTCGTTCCTGGTCGGGCCGGACGCCTCGTTCGTGACCGGTCAGACCCTCAATGTCGACGGCGGCTGGATCATGGCCTGAGCGGCTGGATCACGGCCCGCGCCGGGCCGCAGTGATCCGCTCCCCCGGCACCGGCCGGCTAGTGGGCGACCTCGCCGATCACCAGCTGTGGCGCGGTGTTGGTGTAGTTCGGCACGTCGCCCATGATCTTGGCGCCGTGCTCGGCCATGGCCGCATCGAAGGCCTCCTGGCTCTCGACCGTGCACCAGCCGATCGCCTCCCAGGGGCCGGCGGTGACGGTGGTCGCGCCCCAGGCCGTGCAGGCGTCGCCGATGGCGTCGGCAAGCATCGGCATATGGGTCGCGGTGTAGTAGGCCATGTCGAACGACGAATCGTCGGTCTTCGGGTACATGATGTGGACCGAAATCATGGCGCAAGTCTGGCAGGCCGGCCGCCAGCGATCCAGCGGGGGCCGACACTCAGTCGAAGACGACGGTCCGTCCGTTGTCAAGCAGGAAGATCCGATCCTCGGCGTGGGCCCGGACCGCCCGGGACAGGACCAGCCGTTCGATGTCCCGGCCGTTCGCCACCATCTGCTCCGGGGTGTCCCGATGGCCGACGGCGGTGACGTCCTGGGTGATGATCGGCCCCTCGTCGAGATCGGCGGTGACGTAGTGGGCGGTCGCCCCGATCAGCTTGACCCCCCGCTCCCACGCCTGGTGGTACGGCTTCGCCCCCTTGAACCCCGGCAGGAAGGAGTGGTGGATGTTGATGATCCGACCCGGCAGCTTTGCGCAGAGATCGTCGCTGAGGATCTGCATGTACCGGGCCAGGACCACCACGTCGATCCGGTGGCGGGCCACCAGGTCGAGCAGGCGCTCCTCGGCCACCGGCTTGGTGTCTGCGGTGACCGGAATGTGCTCGAAGTCGATCCCGTTGCGGAGCACCAGATCCCGCAGCTCGGGATGGTTCGACACCACCAGCGGGATGTCGATCGGCAGCTCACCGGTCTGGCGGCGGTAGAACAGGTCGACCAGACAGTGGTCGTACCGGGACACCAACACCAGGGCCCGCCGATTGTGGTCTTCCCGGCGAACCCCCAGCGTCCCGTCGAGCGAGGTCACCACCGGACCGAGAGCGACCGAGATCTCCTCGGCGTCGAAGATGTCCGACTCGAACCGGGTCCGCATACAGAACGTCCCGGTCGCCGGGTCGCTGAACTGGGCGTTGGCCAGGATGTTGGCGTCGAGATCGACCAGGGCGGCGGCCACGGCGGCCACGATCCCCTTTCGATCGGGACAGGACAGGGTGAGGACGTGGACGGGCATGGCACCAGTGTGCCAAGGCGAAGCGCTCAGGTGGCGACTGGTGTGTGCCGCCGTGGCGCCTCGGTGCCGGCGATCGTCACCCGCTCCCCTCGGCGAGGATGGGGGGCGTAGTCCCAGACCGCGTAATGCTGGGTGCAGCGGTTGTCCCACATGGTCAGGGTCCCCGGCTGCCAGCGGACCCGGCACTGGATCGCCGGGTTGTCTGCGATGTGGCGGAACAACAGACCGAGCATGGCGTCGCTCTCGGCGGTCGACAGCTCCTCGATACCGGAGGTGAACGCCTGGTTGACGAACAGGACCGGGCGACCGCTGTCCGGGTGGTCGACGACCACCGGATGTGACCACGCCGGGTAGGTCTGCCCCGGGGCCGGCTCGATCCCGTACCAGCGGAGATCCTGGAGCCCGTCGTGGCGGGCGGTCAGCCCGACCAGCAACTCCCGCACCGGGGCCGAGAGGGTCTCGAACGCCAGGTGCATGTTGGCGAACAGCGTGTCCCCGCCGTGGGGTGGGGCCTCGGTCAGCAGCAGGATCGAGCCGAGCGGTGGCACCTCCTCGCACGACACGTCCATGTGCCACCGACCGCCGTTGTTCCGGACCGAGCGATCATCGGTCTTGACGGTGAATATCTCCGGGTCACCCTTGGCTCCGAGATGCCGCTTCGACGGGTGGACGTGGAGTTCGCCGAACCGCCGACCGAACGCCTTGTGCTGCTCCCGGTCCAACGCCTGGTCCCGGAACACCAGTACGTGGTGATCGGCGAAGGCCCGGTCGATCCGGTCGGCATCGGTCTGACCGAGGGCGGCGAGATCGACCCCGGTGACCTCGGCGCCAAGGGCCGGCGTGATCGGCGTGATGTCCACGCCACCGATGATCGCACCTGACCGGCACCGATACCGCATGCCAGACACAGCCTGACCGACCCCGCTGGGCGGCGTCGATGTCCTTCACTATTCTTGTCACATGACAACGACCGAGACGTCCACAGACCAACCCGTCCTGGCCGCGTCCGACTTCACGCCGAAGCAGGAGGACCTGGTCCTCGACCTGCCGAAGACGTTCGAGACGGCGGAGGAAGAGCGCAAGCACCGCAAGGAGCGGCTGGCCGCCGCCCTCCGGATCATCGGCGGCTTGGGTTTCGCCGAGGGTGTCGCCGGCCACATCACCGCCCGAGACCCGGAGCTGACCGACCACTTCTGGGTCAACCCGTTCGGGATGAGCTTCAACCGGGTGACGGTCAGCGACCTGATCCTGGTCAACCCGGAGGGGATCGTCGTCCACGGCAACCGCCCGGTCAACGCCGCCGCCTTCGCCATCCACCACGCCATCCACGAGGCCCGACCGGACGTCATCGCCGCCGTTCACACCCACACCGTGTACGGCCGGGCGTTCTCCTCCCTCGGCAAGGATGTGGCGATGCTGACCCAGGACGCCTGCATGTTCTACAACGACGTCGCTCTCCACGCCGACAGCGGCGGGGCGGTCGTGACCGGAGCCGAGGACGGGGCCGGTCTGGCCGCATCGCTCGGTGACAAGAAGGCACTGATCCACCGAAACCACGGGCTGATCACGGTCGGTGGCTCGGTCGACGCTGCGGCCTGGTGGTTCATCGCCCTCGAGCGTTGCTGCCAGGTCCAGCTGATCGCCGAGGCCGCCGGCGAGCCGATGATCATCCCGGACGAGTACGCCCAGACCTCGTGGGAGCAGACCGGGCACGAACTCGCCGGCTGGTTCCAGTTCCAACCCCACCTGGCCGACCTGCTGGCCGCCGACCCCTCGTTCCTCGGCTGACCCCTCGTTCCTCGGCTGGCCGGCGGGGCACCCCGGCTCAGTCGGCCACGGCCGCAAGGGCCCGGTCGAGCGCATCGGCCAGACCCCGGCGGGCCGCCGCCTTCCAGTCCGGATCCTCCGGGGTGAAACAGGCCCGGTAGGCCCGGCGGATGTCGGCATGGGCCGGTCGGTCGTCTCCGAAACGGTGGACCCACTGTTCTCGATGGGCGGCGGCCAGCTGCTTCGTGTCTGACACGGTCCCGACCTCGACGGTGACCGACCACCGCTCCGGGCCGGCGGCCAGCGCTGCCACACCGGGGCCGATCCGACCCGGCGTCCACGCTGCGGACGGGGTGGCGTGGCCGAAGATGGCACCGACCGCCTCGTTTGCCGGGCTGTCGACCGGTTCACCGGACAGGTAGGTCATCTCGCCGTAGGGTCCGGCCCCGGTGTGGAGGTCGAGCACGAGGACCTTGCCGAGCGGGGCCAGCATCGGTCCCAGCACGTCGGCCAGGATCTCGCAGGACGGTTCGGTCCGGTGGCCTGCGTAGTGCATCCCGTCCGGATGGTGGTACTGGCCGGCGGTGATCGCCCGTTCGACCCAGGCCAGCCCATGAGCCTCGGTGATCGGCGCCAGGGCCTCGAACATGGCCCGAGGATCGGGCACGGTCGGCCCATCGGGGCACAGCAGGGGGTGCAGTTCGTCGTAGGGTTCGTTGCGGGGCGGGTCGATCCAGCCCCGATCCCAGCCCCGGTTGAGGTCGACGTTGGCCTCGTTCTGCCGCCGCCCCCAGGCCATGCCCCACGGGTTGACCGCATGTACAAGGATGATGCGGAGGCCGGGGCCGGCCGGGCGGGCGCCGAGGCCGGCCAGGAACGCCGTCTGGGCTGCGGCGGTGGCGAACCCCTCGACACCGTGGACGCCGGACAGCACGACCAACGCCCGCCGGGGGGCGTCATCGCCGAGGGTGGCCACATCGATCGTGAGCTCCTCCCCTTCCGGGCCCGGCGCCTCGATCGGGTGGGCGGTGAGCGGCGCACCGACGGCGGCAGCGGTCGCCCGGAAACTCGCCCTCGACGCTGCGTAGGTCTGCGGCAGGGGGTCCGGGGACGACATCGGGCCATGGTGGGCGCCGGGCCGAGATCCGGTCAACCCGGTTTGCCCGAGGCGAACCGGACCCCGGTCGTCTACCGTCGCCGGTGAATGACCGGACGAACCCCGCTCCCTGCCCTGTCGGCGCTGCTGGCCGCAGCGGCGTTGTCGGTTGCGGCGTGCGGTACGGAGGTGGAATCCGGGCCGACCGCCGGCACCACCAACACCGCCCCGCCGGAACTGCTGGCAATTGAACAGACCGACCGGGAGCCAATTGCGGACGAACTGAAGCTCTGGGTCTCCAACCAGAGCTTCGACGACGACCCGGTCAGGATCACGATCTCGATCGACGGGGCGGTGGCGGTCGACGATCGGTTCCCGGTCGAGGATCAGCACCACTGGGTCGGCTACCTGCTTGCGGACCTGCCGCCCGGGGATCACACGGTCAGCGTCGTCAGCGAGACCGGGGCCGAGTTCTCGACCGACATCACCCTGATCGAGGATCGGCCGCTGTGGCTCGTCGTCGAGTACTGGTTCGACGACCAGGAGGCCACCGGCCGGTTCTTCACGGTCAAACGGTCGGACGAGCCGGTGGGGTTCGCCTGAGGCCCCGAGGTCAGGAACCCCCGGGCCGGACCAGACCGTGCTCGTAGGCGAAGACCACCGCCTGGACCCGATCCCGCAGACCGAGCTTCGACAGCACGCTCGACACGTGGGTCTTGACCGTCGCCTCGCCGACGATCAACGCCTCGGCGATCTCCGCATTGCTGAGCCCCTGGGCCACCTGTTCCAGCACCTCCCGCTCCCGCTCGGTCAGCTCGTCGAGCCGATCGGACCGGGTCACCTTCGGCCCGGCGCCGGCGAAGGAGTCGATCACCCGGCCGGTGACGGTCGGGTCGAGCAGCGATCGCCCCTCGGCCACGATCCGGACCGCCTGGACCAGCTCCTCCGGTGGGGCGGTCTTCAGCAGGAAGCCGCTGGCCCCGGCCCGGAGCGCATCGAACAGGTAGGCGTCGCGCTGGAAGGTGGTGACGATCAGGATCCGAGCCCGGACATCGTCGTTGGCGGTGAGCGCGGCGGTGGCCTCGATGCCGTCCATGTCCGGCATCTGGACGTCCATCAACACCACGTCGACGTCGAGCTCCCGGCACAGGGCGATCGCCTGCTCGCCCGTCTCGGCCTCGCCGACGACCTCCAGATCTGGCTGGTTGTCGATCAAGAGCTTGAACCCGGCCCGGATCATGGCCTGGTCGTCTGCCAGGAGCACCCGAATCGTCATTGCCCGACCACCTCGTACGGCAGCCGGGCCCGGACCAGCCACCCCGCGCCGTCCGGCCCGGCGGCGACCGTGCCGCCGTGGAGGGTCGCCCGCTCCCGCATGCCGACCAGGCCATGTCCGTGGCCGTTCGCCGGACCGCTGTCGGTGCCGTTGCGGGCCGGAGGGCGGCGGGCCGGGCCTCGATCGGCGACCCGGACCTCGACCTGCCGGTCGTCTGCGACGACGGACACCTCGGCCCGTCCGGCCGTGCTGTGCTTCATCACGTTGGTCAGCGCCTCCTGGACGATTCGATAGGCCGATACGTCGACCGACTGCGGGATGGCCCCGAGGTCGCCGCTGACGGTGACCTCGCAGTCGATGCCGACCCCGAGCGACGACCCGAGCGCATCGAGGTGGCGCAGCGACGGGACCGGGGCCCGGTCATGACCATCTGGCGGGTCGTCGTCGCCGTCTCGGAGGAAGCCGAGCAGCCGCTGCAGTTCCAGCACCGCGGTCCGGCCGGCCTGCTCGATCTGGTGGAGGGAGCCGGTGGCGGCCTCCGGGTCGGCGGCCACGATCTGGCGGGCCGCCCCGGCGTGGACGGTCATGGTGGTCACGTGGTGGGCGACGACGTCGTGGAGCTCCCGGGAGATCCGGACCCGCTCGTCGAGGACGGCCGCCCTGGCGGTTGCCGCTCGCTGCTCGGTCAGTTCCCGGTTGCGGACCGCCAGCTCGGCCGCCTGGGCGTCGAACCGGCGGACCAGGGCCGCCGCTCCGATCGCCACCGCCACCAGGATCACCGACTCCAACGTCCCGACCAGCGATGTCAGGTCGACCAGCCGCTCCGGCGTCGCCTCGATCGTCGATGCACTGCTCAGGTTGGTGTTGACCCGATAGGCCGGCACGGTCACCAGTGCGCCGACGGCGACGGCGACCAATGCCAGCGGCCGGAAACGGTCGGTCCGCCACAGGGCCCAGAAGACGGCGACGAGGAGCATGATCGTGGTGGCGAACTGGACCCGGATCACGAACGGGTACCGCCATTCGATCAGGAACACCACGACGCTGACCCCGACGAACGACGCGGTCGGATACCAGTGCCTAGCGACCAGGATCGCCACCCCGACCAGGCCGAGGACTGCGGCGATGACCAGACGATCGTCTGTCTCGTAGAGGGCCAGGAAGAAGTTGCGGGTCCCGGGGGCGACGTCGGCCAGCGAGGCCCGGGCGGCCAGGAAGCCAACCGTCCACGACACGGTCAACACCGCAACCAGCACCACCTCGAACGGCCAGGACCAGACGCCGTGGGACCGGACGGTCGACCAGGTCACCGGCCGGCCTCCATCCGCTCCGCGGTGGCCACGGCCAACGCCGCCATGTCCGGCTCGTCCCCCCGGATCCCGAGGAACTCCCAACCGAGCAGCTCGGTCCCGGTCCAGGTGACGGCGGTGATGCCGGCGACATCGATCTGGATGTCATTGTCCGGATCGATCGTCTGGGTCATCGAGATGTCGAGCAGGAACACCCGACGCCCATCGACGTCGACCTCGGTCGCCTCACCACCGAGGTAGGCGACCTCGCCGAGCAGCTGATCCTTGATCCGGACGAAGATACAGGACGGCATCATGTCAGACATCGCGTCCAGGGCGGCCTCGGCCTCGGCGTCGCTCCCATAGGTCACCCCCCGCTGGATCAGCGCACTGATGCCCTGGTCGGTTGCCCACACCGGACCGCTGAGCTCGACCAGTCCGGCGTCCGGGCCGCCGCAGGTGCTGTCGAACGACGGGGTCAGCACCGCCGGCTGGAACAGCTCGTAGAACGCCGCCGGCGATTCCTCGGCCGGCACCGCAGTCCGCAGCCGATCGACAGCGGCATCGACGGTTGGGTCGGTCGGCGCATCGCCGGCCCACTCGACCCCACCGGCAACCAGCTCGGTCAGTCGCTGATGGTCATCGCCGAGGAGGGAGACCTCGATCGTGATCACCGCATCGGCCTGGCGGTAGACGGTGGTGGTGACATCCAGCTCGAAGTCAGACCCGGGCCCGGTCAGGGTCAGGCTCCATCGACGGGTGAAGCCACCGCGGTCGGCGAGCAGGCTGGCCTCGACCCCCTCGGGTGGCCGCACGTCCAGTTCGTCATAGACCCCGTCGTCGATGACCGTCTCCCGCAGTTCGGCGAGGCCGTCGTCGATGCAACGGTCGTGGTCCGGGCCGAGCCGTTGCTCGATGGCGGCATCCGCCTCGGCCTCGCTCCGATAGAGGTCGACGTTGAGGGCCACCGTCTCCGAGGTCGCCGGGTTGAGATAGGTCCGCACCAGCTCGGCCGCCGGGTCGCCGAACCGACACGACGCCGGCGGGGCGTCCGGTTGGGCGAACGGCATCCAGGTCCCGTCGAGCGTGTCGTTGATCATCACCGCCTCGGCGATGGCCAGTCCGGCGGCGCCCCCGCCGCCCCCGTACTCCAGGCGCCCCAGATCAGTGGCACCGGACGCCGCCCCGGTCGCGGTCGATGCCCCCGCCTCGTCCGAGGACGCGGCGTCGGTCGACCCGCAGGCCGCGCCGACGACGGTGATGGCGATGACCACGACCGCGAACACCAGCCGACCCCGGCGACCGAAGCGGGCCGGGGTCGTTGGGTGGGCGGTCGCCATGGCCGAAGCGTAGCCCCGGTCCCGACCGCCGTTCACGAGCGGAACGGGGCGCACCCGGTCACCAGCAGCTGGTCGCCCGCCGTCTCGACCGTCCGGCCATCGGCCCGGTCGGCCCAGGCATCGATCGGGGCCCGAAGTTCGTCCAGGTCGGCCGGGGTGTCCGCCGCCAGTGCCATCCGGATGCAGGACTCGGTGTCATCGCCCCACAGGACCGAACTCCCGCCGGCCCAGCCGTCGGCTGCGGTGAGCGCAGCGGTGACGGCGGCCGGGCTCGGTTGGAGCGAGTCGCCGGCCAGCCAGACGACCAGGTCGGCTGCGCCGAACGAACCCTCCGACAGCACGTCGCCGTCGGCGGCGGGGACCGGGACCTCGATGATCGCCTCGTCGGCCGGCGTGTCCGGGAACAGGACGTGCTCGCTCGATGCCGGTTGCTCCTCGTAGTCGTCCCAGGTCTCGGCCGCCCCGCCGGTACTGACGATGTAGGCCTGACCGACGCCGTAGGGAAGCGTGAGTGCGTTCACGAAGGCCGGCGGGACGGCGGCGACCGTCTCCGGCACCTCGCCGAGCTCCGGGACGACCCCATTTGCCATCATCCAGGCGTTCTGGACCGCGGTGGCTCGACCCTCGATGATGGCGGTGGTGACGAAACCGGATTCGGTGTCGTCTGATGTCTCCAACTCGTCGATGAGCGCCCCGAGGTCGATGTACTGCCCGTCGAGGGCGTGCAACAGCTCGTGGACGACCAGGGAACGAAACGCCCCGTCGATGGTGACGTCGCCCGGGATGTAGACCGCATCGGTCTCGGGGTCGTAGTAACCGTTGATGGCGTCCGCGCTGGTGATGAACGCCTGCAGGTTTGCCGACAGCTCGTCAGGGGTCTGCTCGCTCAGCCCGAGCGCCTGATAGAACCGGGCCGACTCCTCCCCGTCCTCGACCATGCCGTCGACCTGGTCGCCGAACCGGTCGGCGAGTCCCTGCTCGTAGGTGGCCCGGTCCTGGGCCACGATCGTCGGCGGGTAGCGGAACTCCCGCCCGGCCTCGGCCTCGATGAAGGCCATCATGTCGTTGACCTCGCTGGTGGTCAGCGGCAGGACCCCGTCGAGCACGAACCGGGCCTCGACGGTCGCACCACCAGCGCCGGCCTGGTCGTCCGGCTCCGGCTCGGCCGCAACCGTCGTGGCGGTGGTCGCCACGGTCGTGGTGGCCGCAACCGAACCGGCCGTATCGGAGCTCTGGTCGGCCTCGGCGTCCGCGTCATCGCCGATGCAGGCCGTCGCCAACACGGCGATCAGGGCCGCCAGCAGGGCGACCGCACAGGACCCCCAATCCACTCGTCTCGAGCACCGCATCCCGTCTCCTTCCGTCATCGCCCGTGACGAGCGCTGATCTCGCTGACCTCGAAGACGACGGTAGGAAACGGCGCGATCGGCCCACATCGGCCACACGACGGATGTGGGTTCTCCCCCTGGAGGCGGAGAACCCACATCGAGGCGGCACGTTGGTCCAGATTTCGACAACATCAATAGGCCTTTTGCTTATGGTCCGATACTCAACTGGATCCCGACGTCGACCGATGAACAGAACATGGGGAATTGCCGGCGAAGCACGAAGGTCGCAGCTGATGGGTAGGTGGCGACGGCCAGGAAACCGGCGGATACTTCGCGCCGTCATGCGGTCCCAGGCCAGGATCGTCTTCCGACCAGACGGGACGATCGTCGACGCCAACCGGGCCTTCCTCCAGACCGTCGGCTATCAGCGATCAGACATCGTCGGCCGGAACCACTCGATGTTCGTCGACCCGATCGAGGCGGCCGGTGAGGACTACACCGAGTTCTGGAACGCCCTCCGCCGCGGCGAACTCCAGGCTGCGGAGTTCCGTCGGCTCGGCCGCGGCGATCGAGAGGTCTGGATCCAGGCGACCTACACCCCGATCTGTGGCCTGCGGGGCCAGGTCCGCTACATCGTCAAGTTGGCCACAGACGTCACCAAGCGCAAGCAGTCCCAGCGCCAGGTCCAGGATCGGTCCCAGGCCCTGATCGAGTTCAAGCCGGACGGGACCATCCTCGGCGCCAACGACCTGTTCCTCTCCTGTGTCGGCTACCCGCTGGAGGAGATCCGGGGCGCCCACCACCGGATCTTCATGCCCCCCGGTCAGGCCGACACGCCGGAGTACGCCGAGTTCTGGAGCCGGCTGGCGGCCGGCGAGTACCGGCAGGGCGAGTTCCAGCGGGTGTCGAAGGCCGGCGACGAGATCTGGCTCCGAGGCGTCTACAACCCGATCTTCGGGACCAGCGGTGAGGTCGTCCGGGTGGTCAAGGCGGTGTCGGACATCACCGAAGAGGTCAGCGCCAGACATGCCGCAGACGAGGTCGGCGCCGACATCGCCCGAGGGGTGACCGACCTGTCCACCTCGACCGATGAACTGGCAAACGCGTTCTCCCGGACCGCGGTCCTGGCCAGCGAGGTCGAGGCGGAGAGCGCATCGGCGGCCCAGACCGCCAAGGAGCTCGACACCAAGGGCGTCACGGTAGAAGCGGTCAGCCACACCATTCAGGCCCTGGCCAAGCAGACCAACCTGCTCGCCCTCAACGCGACCATCGAGGCCGCCAGAGCGGGCGCCGCCGGACACGGGTTCACCGTGGTGGCCAAGGAGGTCAAGCAGTTGGCAAACGCCACCAGCGCCGCGGCCAACGACATCGGGGCGACGATGCAGGACATCAAGAGCGGTATCTCGAACGTGACCTCGTCGATCACCACCATCGCCTCGACCGCGACCGACGTGACCTCGATGGCGACCCAGGCCGCAACGGCGCTGGAGGAACAGTCGGCGGTCATGGCCGGGATGCGGCACTCGGCCCAGCGGCTCCTTCATGCCGATGAGATCGCCGTTGCGGTCCCGACCCCCGGTCCGACACCGAGCTCAGCAGCCGATGAGGCTGGACTCCTCCCGGCGGACGAGGCCAGGTAGAACCGGTTCCACCTGATAGACGCCACAGCGGTCGGCGCCACCGTTCCCGCCGAAGGTGAAGTCCCAGATCTCGACCTCGACCCCCGCCCCGCCGACCCCCGGGCGAATGTCCGCCGCCTGCGGGCCGACCGACCAGGGTACGACGACGGCCAAGACGGTCAGCAGGAGCGCCGCCGCCCCGGCCGAGCCGAGGCGGAGACGGGCGGGGACCGATCGGCCCGGCGTCACCCGCCACAACACCAGGCCGACCAGCACGGCCTCCGCCACCAGGATGACCCACGGCGGGGGGCCGAGCAGCCGATAGGGGTTCATCGGCGCGTCCCGATGGGACAGGACCAGAGACCAGTAGGTCAACAACCGGAGCACGAGCAGTGCGGCCTGGACCAGCAGGCCGAACCGGCCGAGCCACACCACCGACGCAGCCACCGCGGTCAGGACGGCCCAGGACAGGACCAGCAGGTAGGCCAGCGAGACCCCGGCATCGTCCCGAGGCGCCACCCCGCCGAGCACCGCCAGTGCGAAGACCAGCTGCATCGCCACCAGCGCCACCAGCCCGGTGCGGCCCGACCTTGGGGACCGACCGACACCCTGGTCCTCCGCCTTGGTCTCGACCACGACCGAGAGCCTAGTGAGGGTCCTGGCAACCCGCCGGTCACCGCCGTGGCACGATGGGCCCGATGTCTACCGAGGTCCGAGCCGCCTATGACGCCATGGCCGAGCGCTACGCCGCCCTCTTCCTGACCGACCTCGACCAGGATGACAACGCTCGGGCCTGGTTGGCATCGTTCGCAGCGCTGGCCGCCGGGCGCCGGGGCCCCGTCGCCGACCTCGGCTGCGGGCCGGGCCACGTGGTCGACCACCTGAGCGGGCTCGGCCTCGACGTCGTCGGCTACGACCTCTCGCCGGGCCAGGTCGCCCAGGCCCGCCTGGCCTTCCCGGCCGAGCGATTCGACGTCTGCGACCTGACCGCCATCGATCGACCGGACCGCTCGCTTGGCGGGATCGTCTCCCGGTACTCGATCATCCACCTCGACCCGTCGACCATCGCGGGCACCTTCGGCGAGTGGTACCGGGTGCTGGAGCGGGGGGCACCGGTCCTGGTCTCGTTCTTCGGCTCCCTCACCGCAGACGCCCACGGGACCCCCTTCGACCACAAGGTCGTCACCGCCCACGAACTGTTCCCGGCCGAGATCGCCCGGTTGCTGACCACGGTCGGGTTCGGTGACGTCGAGGTCGGCGTCCTACCGGCACCGGACGATGCGCTCCGGCCGTTCGATCAGGCGACGATCATGGCCCGCGTCCCCGGGCCGATTCGGCAGTGATCAGGAGTCACCCCGCCGGCGCTCCCGGACAGTCCGGAAGGCCTCGATCGTCTGTTGCCTCGCCGCCTCGACGATGGCCGACCCGGCGTCAGGCCGGGTCCGGGGGAAGCCGTCTGCCGCTTCCAATGCCGCAGCGTCCGGTCGGAGGACCAGGGTCCGACTCCCGGCCGCCCGAATCGTCCTGACCTCGTCGTCGAGGGTCCGGCGGGCCCGGGCCCGGATCGGTCCCCGGCCGGGCCTCGCCATCGGGGCGGCGATGAGCACGACATCGTGGCCTTCGGCCGCGACGACATCGGCATGGGTCGAGGAGGCAACCGCCCCGTCGACGTAGCGGGCACCGTCGATCACCTTCGGCTGGAACACCGCCGGCACCGCCGAGGTGGCCTCGATGGCATCCCCAAGGGTGCACGGGATCGAATCCCGGCCGAAGACCACGACCTGACCGTCGTCGAGTCGAACGCTCGGGATCCACAGCGGGTCCGGCCACGGCACGTCAGCGCCGAACCGCCGGAGGAAGATCGTCGGGAAGAACCCGCCGGGCAGCATGCCGACCAGGGCGGTGACCACACCGACCTGACCAACCCGGCGGACCAGGCCCGGCGCCACCGGCCGCAGGCTGGACAGCGGGTTGCGAAGTGCGTCGGAGCCGGCGCTCCGCATCCGCTCCTGGTCCTCACCGCTCGGCGGGGTCGAGATGAGGTCAAGGACCTTCTCGGTCGGGGTCCCGGTCAGCAGCGTGGCGGCGATGGCGGCCCCGGCCGAGGTCCCGACGATGCGATCGGCGTTTGCCGGCTCCCGACCGATGGCGTCCCGGACCCCCTCGATGATCCCGAGGTGGTAGGCCCACCCGAGCGGGCCCCCGGCGCCGAGGACGATGGCGACCGTCATCGGTCGATCCGGCCCGTCCTGCCGATCATGCGAAGTGGCTCGTCGGTCGAGGCTGGCGTTCCCCGTCGATGTCGATGTCGACGATCTCGTTGTAGAAGCAGATCAGACCGGCGATCGGCGTCACCTCCGGCCGGGGCAGGACGTAGGTCCAGGCGATGTCGTCAACCGTCCGATCCCCGACCCGGGCCGAGTAGAAGTCGGCGTCCCCTTTGTAGGGGCAGGACGCCCGGCGGCGACTGCGGGTCAGCAGCTCGAGGTTGACGTCGGTCATCGGCAGGTAGAACCGGGCCGGCGCGCCGGTCTCGAACAGCACGGTCGGCTTGCGGGAGTTTGCGAGCTCCACCCCGTCGAGGGAGACGACGACATGGCGGGACGATGCGAGTGCATCGACCCGCGTGTATGGGCTGCGGGGATGGACGAAGACCTCGACGTCCTCCTCGAACCAGTGGTCGAGGGCCTTGAAGTCGATCGTCACGTAGTCGGCGAGCTCGGGGTCGTCCGGGTAGCCGCGGGCGGCGCCGGCCAACACGCGATCTCCGACGACGAGGTCGTAGCGGACCGCACCCGCCGGGAGAGCGGGACCGCGATCGGGCGCGGCCGCAGCCATCAGCTCGGCCGCGACGTGGTCACGGGGGAAGAACCACCACGGCCAGTACGGGAGCTCCCAGACGAACAGGTACCGCCGGGAGTCGACGATCGTCCGGCCGTCGAGCAGCCCCCGGATCCACTTGTCGCCGGGAACCAGCTGTGGGACCCCAGCCGGTGTGGTCGACGGTTCGTCAACGGCCATCGCGCTCCTCCTCGACTAGACGAGCGAAGCGTCTGCCACGATGTCGACCAGCGACGGCCCGTCGTAGGCAAGTGCCTCGGCCAGGGCGCCGGCCAGCTGGTCCGCCCGCTCGACCCGGAACCCTCGGGCTCCGCAGTTCTCGGCGAACTGGGCGAAATTGGGGTTGTGGAGGCTGGTCTGCCACACGTCCAGGTCGGCCGATCGCTGCTCCTTGGAGATCTTGCCCAGCTCCCGGTTGTCGAGCAGCACGTGGGTGATGTTCATGCCGTACTTCACCGCCGTGGTCAGCTCCATGGCGTACTGCCCGAACCCGCCGTCGCCGGACACGCTGACCACCTGCCGACCGGTCCTGGCCGCCCACGCCCCCATCGCAGCCGGGAACCCGAACCCGATCGACCCCAGGTAGCCGGACATCAACACGGTGTGGCGGTCGACCTCGAAGTATCGGCCGAAGCTGTAAGTGTTGTTGCCGACGTCGACGGCGATGACGGCGTCTGGATCGACCGCATCGGTCAGGGCGGCGAAGATAGCGGCCGAGGCGACCCCGGCCCCCTTGTCATCTCCGAGGCGGGATGCCTTCTCGGCCCGCCAGATCGACCAGCGCGCCGCGACCTCGGCCGCATGATCCGTGGTCGCCACCTCGGCCGGGAGGGCGTCCTGCATGGCCGAGGCCACCACCCCGACGTGACCGAGGACGCCGACGGTGACCGGATGGAACCGGCCGAGGGCCATCGGGTCGTAGTCGACCTGGACGATCGGCTTGTAGGGCGCAATGCCGGTGTGGTTGGCGAACGAGGCCCCGAAGGCGACGATCAGGTCACTCTCGTTCATGAACCAGCTGGCGATCGGGGTCCCGGACCGGCCGAGGACCCCACACCCGAGGGGGTGGTGGTCGCTGATCTGGCCCTTGCCCTTGAACGTTGTCGCCACCGGGGCCCCGAGCCGCTCGGCCAGGGCGATGATCGGCTCCATGTCGTGGCGGGCGCCGGGGCCGACGAGGCTCAGCGGCCGCTCCGCCCGGGTCAGCAACGCCTTGGCCTCCTCGAGCGCCTCGGCCGGCGGCGGAGTGGTCCGGACCCCGGTCCGGCCCTCCGGACCCGAGGCCGGGGCGTCGCTTGGCTGGATCTGGACCTCGTCCGGAAAGATGAGGTGGCTGACGTCTGCCTCGACCAGGGCGGTCTTGCACGCCAGGTTCATCAACTCGGTGTGGTTGGATCCGGCCAGCACCGTTTTGCTGTAGCGGGCGACGTCTGCGAACGCGGCCTCCAGGTCCAGGTCCTGGAACGCCCCCCGCCCCATGGTCGACGACGGGACCTGACCGGACAGGGCCAGCACCGGGGCCCGGTCGACCTTGGCGTCGTACAGGCCGGTCAACAGGTTGGTCGAGCCGGGGCCGGCGATCCCGAAACAGGCGGCCGGACGGCCGGTCAGCTTCCCGTAGCCGGAGGCGGCGAAGGCGGCCGCCCCCTCGTGGCGGACGCCGATGTAGATCAGGTCGCCCCGACCCTCGGCCACCCGGAGGGCATCGCCGAACCCGAGATTGGAGTGACCGACGATGCCGAACACCGCGTCCACACCCCAGGCCGTCATCGTCTCGACCATCGCGTCTGACACGGTCCGGGCCGGGGTCTCCTCGTCCGGCAGGACGGCGTAGACCCCGTCGTCCCGGACCTCGACCTGGTACGAGGCCGGGGCATCATCGAACGGGGGCGGCGGCTTGCCAGTGAGCGGATCGTAGTCGTAGCCGTGCCACGGGCAACGGAGATGCCCGCCCTCGATCGAGCCCTCGCCGAGCGGGCCGCCCTGGTGGGGGCAGTGGTTGTCGAGACAGCCGTACTTGCCGTCGTGATGGGTGACCGCCAGCGTGTGGTGGCCGATCGTCACCGTGGTGACCCGACCCTCGGGAAGCTCATCGTGATCGAGGATCTTGTGTGCGGTTTCGCTCACCGTCGCAGACCTCCGTGGGTTGGGCGAGGCTGAGCAGGAACGTTACCTCGCCGGTCCCGGTAGAAGCTCGACGACTCATGGTCGAATTCAGTCACGGGTGCGATCACCGCCGGCCGATTCGAGGTCATCGCCCGAGGCGCCGGACGGTCGGGGCCATGGGCCGATCGGCCCATCCGGAGAGGTGAGGTGTCCTCCGACCATGTGCTTCGGGCTGGGCCGCTCGGCCCGACCTCGGTCGAGTCCATTGCCCGGGTTTGAGGGCCTCGGTACGTTCGGCGAAGGATGAGCCAGAATCACCGCCTCCTCCGCCCGTTTGTCGTCCTCGTGGTCGTGGTCACCGCACTGATAGGCGTGACGCCGGCCTCGGCCGAGACCGAGAGCCGATGGGACGGCGAGCTGACCGTCGCCGATGCGGTCTCCCTCAGTGACGTCCCGGCCAACCGTTGGGGTCTGACAACCCTGGACCGAGGGTCGGAGTTCTTCCAGTACTACTCCCACGCCTTCGCCATCACCCAGATCGGCGACCGGCTCTACGTCGGCGGCAAGTTCCGCGACGTGACAAACGGTTCGCGGACCGAGTCCCAGCCGTTCCTGGCCGCCTTCGATGTCGACACCGGCCAGTGGATCGAGTCGTTCCGTCCGTCGATCGACTGGAGCGTGTTCGCCCTCGTCCCCTCACCCAACGGTGACCGGCTGTTCGTCGGGGGCGAGTTCACAACCGCCGGCGGTCCGAACACCGCGGCCTTCGCCGCCCTCGACCCGACCACGGGGCGGATCGATCCGACCTTCGACGTGCGGGTCACCCGGGAGTGGAGCGACGATGCGCCCCGCATTCACGCCATGG
Source organism: Actinomycetota bacterium (assembly GCA_039029715.1). Taxonomy (GTDB): domain Bacteria; phylum Actinomycetota; class Acidimicrobiia; order Acidimicrobiales; family SZUA-35; genus JAHELU01. The sequence continues at coordinate 35,501 of JBCCFN010000002.1, forward strand.
ACATCCAAGGCGACTGGCTCTACCTCGGCGGGGCGTTCTCCCACGTCACCGGCAACGGCGAGCGGATCCAGAGCTCCCGGGCGGCCAGGGTGTCGCTGAGTACCGGCCGACCGGATCGGGCCTGGCGGCCGAACGTGGCCGGCGGCTCGATCTGGGAGATCGAGGCCAGCGCCCGGGGCGACCGGGTCTATCTCGGCGGCACCCACCTGATGACCCAGGGCCAGGTGACCAAGGGGTTCAGCGTGGTCGATGCGGCAACCGGCCAGCTGGTCCCTGGCATCCCGCTCGATTACGGCGTGACCAACCACACCCATCGGGGTGGGGTCGAGGGCTACGTGTTCGTCGCAACCATCGTCGAGGTCGGCGATCGGGTCTTCACCGGCGGCCAGAAGCACAACCTGGTCTTCGCCGAGCGTGACGACATGGGCGTCCTCCGGACCCACCAGACCAACCGTTGGACCGCTCGCTGGGGCGGCGGTGACATGCAGGCCATGGCCCTGGCCGGGGATGTGTTGTTCGTCAGCTGTCACTGCTGGGGCCTGGTCCACGAGCTCGGCACCGACTACTACCGGGACGCCCGGGGCGTCCTGGCCTTCGATGCCCGGACCGGCGACCACCTGGAGGGCTATGCCCCGGAGATGGGCGGCGTCGACGGACCGTGGGCCCTCCACGTGGCGGACGACGACTGCCTGTGGATCGGGAGCGACATCACCCGGTCCGGTGGAGTCCGGACCAACGGCCTGATCAGGCACTGCCCGGCCGACGGTCCCCGGACCCCGGCCGATCGTCCGGCCCCCGCCGGTCCCCCGGCCGTCCCGCCGGCCCCGGCTCCGGCCGGCCCCCCGGCGGTCCCGAGCGGGTTGACCGCTGCGGCCGACAATGGGGCGGCCGCCCTGTCCTGGGACGCGGTGGCCGGCGCCCGGAGCTACCTGGTCTACCGGAACGGCGCCTACATCGGCTGGACCACGGACACCTCGTATCGGGACGCCGGCGTCCCGGCGGGGCCGGTGCAGTACCGGCTGCGGGCGACCAATGCCGACGGCCGAAGCGACCGGACCGAGCCGGTCACGGTCGTGGTTCAGGACCTCGCACCACTGACCGCCCCGACCGACGTGGTGGCGAGCGCGAACGGCGCAGACGCCGTGGTGACCTGGACCGAGGTTCCGGCCGCCCGTAGCTACCTCGTGTATCGCAACGGCGCCTACATCGGCTGGTCGGCGTCGCCGACCCTCCGGGATGTCCAGCCCCCGAACGGGACGCTCAGCTACCGGGTCCGGGCCGTCAACGGCGGCGACCGGAGCCCACGGTCGGAGCCGGCGGAGCTGACCCTGCGTCCGGCCGGCCCGCCTGCGGTCCCGACCGGCCTGACCGCCACGGTCGACGGCGGCGAGGTCACGCTCGGCTGGACCGGCGGTGAGGACGTCCGCTCGTACCTGATCTACCGCGACGGCGGCTACGTCGGTTGGACCGCCGGACCGTCCTTCGTCGACACCGGGGTGCCGGCCGGCGATCGGGTCTATGAGATCCGGGCCACCAACCGTCACGGCCGGAGCGACAAGTCGGCACCGGTCTCGGCGACGGTCCGCTAACCAACCCGCTTCCGGGCCCGATATGCGGACGGGCTGGTGCCCTCGACGGCCCGGAACCGCTTGTTGAAGTAGTGGGGATCGGCGATGCCGATCCGCCGCCCGATCTCTCCGACCGGCAGGTCGGTCCCGACCAGCAGCTCCCTGGCCAGGGCCAGGCGCCGATCGAGGAGGTAGCGGTGCATGGTCACCCCGTGGACCCGGCGGAACTGGCGGGCCAGAAGGTTCTGGCTGACCCCGACTCGTTCGGCCAGCTGACCGACGGCCAACGGCCGGTCGAGGTGGAGGTCGAGGAAACGGGCCGTTGCCTCGACCGCCTCTCGGATGTCGGCTCGGCCGGTCCCCGCCGCAGCCGCCGGTCTGGTCGCCAGCCAGAGCAGCAGGTTCTGCAGCCCGACGGACGAGGCAAGCCCGGCCAGCGGCTCCCGCCCGGCCACCCGGTGCTGGAACACGATCCGCTCGATCATCGACGCAGCGGCCGAGGCGTCCCGGCCCAGCCGGTGATGGACGGCCAGCGGCACGGTCGCCTGGCCGTCGGCCGGCAGGAAATGGACGACCAGGTGGCTACCCCCGCCGCCGTCGACGTCGTACCACGACGGCACCCGCCGAGGGGTCAGCGTGACGTCGCCCTGGCCGAAGCCGACCGTGCGGTCACCGATCCGGACCCGGCCCGGGTACCCGTGGACGTGGAGGGCGTAGTGGTCACCGAGGTAGCGGGTCGGGAAACCGGCATCGTCGATCGAGGCCCAGGTCGCGGTCCGGATCCTCGGTGGCCCATGGAGTCCGAGCTCGACCGCCCCGATGCCGTCCATTCGCGAAAACGTACCAACGACAGCACGATCGGTCCGTTTTGCCGGCGACCGGCGGCGGGCAGCATCTGACGTACCGGACCGAGGAGTGAGCCCATGACGACCAGTGACCAGGCCAGCATCGCCGACGGGTTTCGACGAGACGGCTTCCACCTCGCCCGGGGTCTGTTCACCCCGGAGGAGGCGGCGACGCTGCGGGGTGAGGCCCACGCCATCATCGACCGGCTTGGCAGACGCTACGACCCGAACGCCACCTGGCGGAGCGTCGACGCCGCCGGGGTCGACCCGGACGCGGTCCGGCTGCGCCACTGCCACGACGCCCATCTCCACTCGGCGGCGTTCACCCGGGCCCTGCTCGACCAACGGCTGGTCGACCTGCTTGCCCTGTTCCTCGACGGCGACGATGTGCAGCTCCACCACAACAAGCTGTTCGTCAAACCGCCGCGGGAGGGAGCGCCGTTCCCGTTCCATCAGGACTGGCCGTTCTTCCCCCATCATGACGACTCGCTGATCGCCGCCATCGTCCACCTCGACGACGCACCGGCGGACCGGGGCTGCCTCGACCTGGTCGCCGGGTCCCACCTCGACGGGCGGCGGTCGCACGTCGGCCAGCCGGATTGGCATCTGCCGCAGGACTTGGTCGACATCGGCTCGGTGACAAGCGTCCCGGCCCGGGCCGGGGACGTGCTGTTCTTCAGCTACCTGACCGTCCACGGCTCGGGACCGAACACCAGCGACAACGCCCGGACCACGTGGCTGATCCAGGTCCGCCGCCCGGACGACCTGCCGGAGATCGACCGACACCGGTCGCCGGGACAGGGAACGATGCTCCGCGGTGTGAACTCGGCCCAACCGCCACCACCGACCTCGCTCGGCGGCACGGCCATGGCCTGAGCGATCGTTGGCCCGGAGTTGGTCTCCCATTGCCGCCCATGTCAGGTAGTCCTACCATCAGCGGAGACGGGGTCCGGCGAGCAGGCCGCCTCGACCCCGAACCCGGATGAGCCAACCACTGGTGGTCGGTGATGACGAGTAGGCAGAACCTGGTGGTCGTCGGCGCTGGACTGATCGGCCTGACCACGGCCGTTCGCCTGGTCGAGGCCGGCCATGACGTCACCGTCCTCACGGCCGAGGACCCGCTGCTGACCACGTCGACCTCGGCCACCGGCATGGTCGGGATGGGGTTCGGCCAGCCGTTCGAGCAGATCGCCCGGTGGCGGGCGTCGACCGCGGCCGAGCTGTCGACGCTCTTCGACCGCGGGATCGGGGTCCGGACCCAGCCGGGGTTGCTCGCCGGCCGGGATCGGTTCGACGCCCCCCAGATACTCCACTCGCTGCCCGGGTTCCGGGTCGCAGACCAGGCCGAGGTACCGGACGGGTTCCTGCCCGGGTTCTGGGTCGACATGATCGCGGTCGATCTCGACCGGTACCTGCCGTACCTGGTCGACCGGCTGGAGACCGCCGGTGCCATGATCGTCCGCCGCCGAGTCGACGACCTGGCCGCCATCGATGCCGAGACGATCGTCAACTGCTGCGGCATCGGAGCGAAACGGCTGGTCGACGATCCGGCGCTCCGGGCGGACTGGGGGATGCACGTGATCCTGGAGAACCGGATCGGCCTGGATCACCACTTCATGGAGATGCCGTCCGGCATGCGCCAGTGGATCTCCTGGATGCCCCACGGTGATCGGATCCTGATCGGCGGCGCATCGATCCTGGATCGGCTAGACGCCGATCCCGATCCGCAGGTCCAGGCCGAACTCCTCGACATCCTCCGCCACACCTGGCCGGCCCTGGCCGACTGCCGGACCATCGGGACCAACGCCGGCGTTCGGCCACAGCGCAGCACGGTCCGGGTCGAGGCGGAGCAACTGCCGGACGGACGAACGCTGATCCACAACTACGGCCACGGCGGGTCGGGGCTCACCCTGTCCTGGGGCAGCGCGGACGACGTGCGCTCCCTGCTGGCCGGCGCGTCGGGGGTGACCGGTGGCTGAGTCGACCGAATCCCAAGACTCCGGCGGCCCGCACCGGGCACTCCCGCTCACCCCCGGACGCTACGTCGACCACATCGTCTGGGGTGCCCCGGACACCGATGCGGCGATCGAGACCCTCGAGGACCTGACCGGGGTCCGAGCCCGGATCGGCTCGATGCCGACCCATGCCGACTACCCGACCCGGAGCGCATCGATCGGCCTGGGGAACGGGGCGTTCTTCGAGATCTATGGCCCGAACCCGAACTATCGGGGACCGGAGAACTTCTTCCACGCCCTGCTGACCGGCCTGACCGAGCCCCGCCTCCTCACCTGGTTCGTCCGGGTCGACGATCTTCCGGCCGTGCTCGACCACCTGGCCGAGCGGGGCCATGACGGACGGCTCATGATCGACCAGTGGGAGCGGACCGAGGCCGCGTCGTTCCGGAACGCCCAGATCACCGCCCTGGCCCTGGATCCAGCCGCGCCCCGGATCATCGAATGGAACGATCGCCAGGGCATGGATGCCAAGCTCGGGGCCGAGTTGACGCTTCGCCGGCTCCGGATAGCAAGCGACGATGCTGCGGTCGGGCGGGTGCACGACGCCCTCGGTCTCGACGCAGCGACCGACATCGACCTGGCACCCGGAGCGACGGCGTTCTCCGTCGAACTCCAGGGTCCCGGCGGGCCGGTCACCATCACGTGAGGTCGACGAGGTGACCGGTGCCCCGGTGGTCGTGATCGGCGGCGGATCGGCCGGGGCGGTGGTTGCTGCACGGCTTGCCGAGGCCGGTACCGAGGTCGTCCTGATCGAAGCCGGCCCGGACTACGGCCCGTTGGCCGACGGGGGTTGGCCAGGCGAGATCCTCGACGCCACTGCGCTGGCCACCACCCACGACTGGGGCTACGGGTCCGGACCGGTGGCGGGCCGAGACCCGTGGACGTGGGAGCGGGCCCGCATCATGGGCGGATGCTCGGCCCACAACGGCGCCATCGCCGCGGTCGGCCACCGCAGCGACTACGACGCCTGGGCGGTGCCGGGCTGGTCGACGGATGACCTCCGACCCTGCTTCGACACGGCGCTGCGGACGATGCGGGTCCGGGCCTACGACGACGCCGAGGCCACGCCACTCCATGCCCGCTGTCTCGATGCGGCTCGCCACCTCGGCTGGCACATCGCGAGCGACCTGTGCGATCTCGACGCCAACGAGAGCTTCGGCCTCGAGACCGTCAACGTGGTGGACGGAGTTCGTTGGAACACTGGATTCGCCTACCTCGATCCCGTCCGGCGGTCGGGCCGGCTCCGCATCGAGGCTGACACCCTCGTCGATCGGCTGATCCGAACGTCGACCGGTTGGGAGGTCGCAACGGTCGACACCGCCGGCCGGCCCGGGAGGCTCTCGGCCGATCTGGTCGTCCTCGCCGCCGGTGTCTACGGCACGCCGGCCATCCTCCAGCGATCCGGGATCGGGGCCCCGGAGCATCTGCGGTCGGTCGGAGTCGAGGTGGTTGTCGAGTCACCGCTGGTGGGCACCAATCTCCACGACCACCCGATGATCAATGCCGGCAGGGACCTCGGACCCGAACTGCGGGCCGAGCTCGACGCCGCCATCGCAGAGGGTTTCGTGCCGGAGGAACAGACCCTCGGCAAGGCCCGCTCGAGCCGAGCCACCGACGGGGTGTTCGACCTCCACCTGTTTCCGGTCTGCGCCTCGGCCCAGGCCACCCTGACCGGTGGCCGGGGCCTGGTGGAGGTGGCATGTATGACCCCGAGGAGTCGTGGTCGGGTATCGATCACGACGGCCGACCCGGCAACCGCACCGTTCATTGATCACGGCTACCTCACCGACCCAGACGGCCACGACATCGCCGTCCTCCGTGACGGCCTGGAGATGGCCGAGGACCTGCTCGACCATCCGGCGCTGGCCAGCGTCCTCGAACCGGCGGCCAGGCGGGATCTGTCTGACACCGCCATCCGCCGGGATGTCCAGCACTACTTCCATCCGGTGGGCACGGCCCCGATGGGTACCGATGCGACCACTTCGGTCTGCGGCCCGGACGGCGGGGTCTGGGGCACCGAGGGCCTGATGGTCGCCGACGTCTCGCTGATGCCGCAGATCCCCCGGGCCAACACCAACATCCCGGCGGTCGTGATCGGCGAACGGGTGGCCTCGTTCCTGACCTGACTCACCGGGACGTCGTGATCGAGCGATCAGGGACGACGGGCCACCATCCGGGTGAAGCAGAGGTTGGCTCCCCGGTCCGCCTCGAGCATGTCGTGGGTGTTCCGGCAGGCCTCGACCATCCATCCCCGGACGTGGGGCGCGGTTGCGTCGTTGAACCGGAGCCAGTCCTGCCACCCGTTGTCGACGACGTCGACGTGCTCGACCTCGACCTTGCCGGTCTTGGTCCAGTGATGCCGCCACCACGCCGGCGTGTGGAAGCAACAGAAGTCCCACTCCCAGTACGGGGCCAGGGTCTCGGGCACCGCCTCGCCGAGTTCGGAGGTGAGTGAGGGAACCACGATCCCCAACCGTCCGCCCGGTTTCAGGAACTCGACGAGTTGGCCCAGGTACAGGTCGGCGGTCCCGAAGTACTGGTACGCATCGAGGCTCACGATCGCGTCGAAGGATCCCCTGGCGAACGGGAGCGTGTGGGCCTCGGCGTTGACCGCCTGCACCAGGTCGGCCACGCCCGCCTCCTCTATCCGGGCCTGGTTGTCTGACGCCTCGATCCACAGGTCGGCGGCGGTCACCGTGGCCCCGAACTCCCGGGCCAGGAAGATCGAACTCATCGCTCGGCCGCAGCCGAGGTCGAGCACCTTCATGCCCTCCTCGAGCGGGAGGACTTCGGTCAGGGACTCGGTCAGCCACAACGCGTTCGGCCCCATCTGGTTCTCGATCACCCAGGCCGGGTCGTAGCGGTTCGAGCGACGGTAGCGATCGTGCTCGAGGGGGTTCGACATGCCCCCTGTCTACTCGACCGCGGCGCCGCGCCCGGCGGAATTCCGATGCTGCGTGCGACCTGCCAAGAGATTCTATGAGGTGTAGATTTGTGTAGATTTGATGGCCAGGATGACCACGACCGCCAGACCAGACCGGCCGCCGGCCTCGACCATGGACGCTGCGGCACTGCTGCGCCTGCTGTTCGCCGACCGTCGCCGCCACGTCGTCGTCGGTGCGGTTGCCGGGGTGCTGTGGACCGGAGGCACGGCGTTGACGTCGATCGTGGTCGGCCAGACCATCAATGCAGCGATCGACGGCGCCGGGGCGGCTCGGATATCGCTGTGGATCCTGGCCATCTTCGGGGCGATCGGCGCCAGTGCGCTCGGCGGGGTGGTCAGGCATCGGGCCGCAACGCTGCTGTCGGTCGATGGCAGCCGGCTGGCCGAGCGGCAGCTGTCCGACCGGGTGCTCGACCGCCGGGGCGGGGTCGAGGCGCCGGCCGGTCGGCTCACCTCACTGGCCACCGGGGATGCGGACAAGACGTCCCAGGCGCTGGTGATCGCCACCCAGACCGCCGGCGGCGTGCTGACGCTGATCGGGGTGGCGATCTGGCTGTTGAGCGCCTCACTGTCGCTGGGACTGCTGGTGCTGGTCGCCGTACCGGCGACGATGGGCGTGATCTTCCCGCTGCTGGCCCGCTACAGCGAGCGGGCCGCAGACGAGCGCAAGGAGTTGGCAGAGGCGACCGCATCGGCTGCGGACGGCATCGAGGGTCTGCGGGCGGCACACGGCCTGGGCGGCGAGCCGGTGATCCAGCGGTGGTTCCGGAGCCGGTCGGCCCGGATGCACGGTTCGGCCCTGGCCCTGGTCCGGTTCGAAGCCCGGCTGTTCGCCGTCGGCGGCTTCGTGCCGTGGTTGACGTTGGTCCCGGTGCTGTGGGTCGGCGGCGGGCAGACGATCGACGGCACGATCCAGGCCGGGACCTTCGTGACCGTCGTCGCGCTGGCCCAGTTCATCTCGAACCCGGTGATGATCCTCGGCGAGACGCTCCGGATCTTCGCAAGCTCCCGGTCATCGGCTCGCCGGATCACCGAGGTCGTACAGCGACCCTTCGTCGTTGCCGAGACCTCCCCCCGCACCAGGCCGACCGGACCGGTGGCCGCCACGGGCAACGGCGCCAGGGCAGCGATCGAGGTCGACCGCCTGACCGGGGCCGGCATCGGACCGCTGTCGTTCACCGTCGGCGAGGGGGAGACGGTCGGCATCACCTGCGTCGACGATCGCCAGGCCGGTTCGGTCGCTGCGCTGCTCGGTCGACGAGCCGAGGTGACCGGCGGGTCGATCCATAGCGGCGGAGTCGATCTGTCCTCGGTTGCGCTTGCCGACCGGCCAAGACATCTGGCGGTGGTCGACACCGAGCGGCCGTGGCTGCTGTCCGCATCCCTGCTCGACAACCTTCGGCTCGGCGGCGGGCCCGTCTCGGAGACCGCGGCCCGGTCCGCATTGTGGGCCGCCGGGGCCGATGACCTCTTGCGGCGGGCCGAGGTCCTCGATCGTCCGCTCGGCGAGCGGGGGCTACGCCTCAGCGGAGGACAGCGGCAGCGGGTGGCGATCGCCCAGGCGCTGCTGATGGCTACCGAGGCGCTGGTCCTGATCGAGCCGACGAGCGCCCTCGATGCGATCACCGAGGCGGTCGTCGTCGAGCGCCTGCGGGACACGGCCAGACCACCGACCGTCATCATCACCACGTCGGCCCCGGTGCTCGCCAGCTGCGCCAGGGTCGTCGTGATCGCAGACGGAGTGGTCAGGGCGACGGGGACCCACCCCGAGCTGGTGGCGACCGTCCCCGCCTACGGCGCACTGGTCGGAACGGGCTCGTGACGCCGACGTCCCCGCTGCCGCTCGCCGATTCGGCCTCGCTCCGCCGCTGGACCCGCGCCCTGGTCAGGTCCCGGCTCCGTCCGCTGGCGCTGGTGCTCGGGGCGCTGGTGGTGGTCACTGCGGCCTTCGCTGCGATCCCGGCGATCGTCGGTTCGATCGTCGACACCGCCATCGACGGCGGTCAGCAGAGCGACATCATCCCACCGGTCGTGGCCATGGTCGTCGTGACCGTCATGGCCTCCGCCGGCGTGGTGGTCGGACGGTACCAGGCGGCGCGATTCGGCGAGTCGATCCTCGACGAGCTCCGGACCTCGGTCTACGAGTCGGCGACATCACTACCGGCGTCTGTCGTCGAGGAGGTGGGCACCGGCGAGCTCGTGGCCAGGGCAACCGGAGACGTCGAGACCCTGGCCAATGCCACCCGTGACTCGATCCCCCTGGTGCTGTTCTCGACCGTCGCCGGCTCCGGCCTGATCATCGCGCTGGCCATCACCGATTACCGCCTGGCGCTGGCGGCCATCGCCGCCGCCACGATCGTGGCCGCTCCCGGTGTGATCTGGTACCTCCGCAACGCCGGGCCCCGGTACCACCGGGAGCGCCAGGCGGACGCCGGCCGGGCCGCCGCCCTACTCGAGCACTACACCGGACGGGCCACCCTGGCGGCGCTGGGGGCCGACGCCGTGACCGCCGAGGCGCTCGAAGGCCAGGCAACCGAACGGCGGGCGGCCCAACTGTCGACCACGGCGGCTCGGAACCGGCTCCGCCCGTCGCTGCGGTTCGGCCAGGCCGCTGCGCTCGGGGCCGTGCTCGGGACCGGCACCTACCTCCTCGACGGCGGGTCACTCTCGGCCGGTGCACTCACCGCCGCCGCGCTCTACGTCCTCAACCTGATCGATCCGCTCAACAACCTGCTCGAGCAGCTCGACGTCCTGCAACAGTCGAAAGCGGCGATGGAGCGGATCGTCGGGCTGATCGAGTACCGCGACGACGAGTCGGCGGCGACGGCCAGTCACCCGACCCCTGCCATGCCGGCGGAGGTGGCCCCGGCGTTGACGCTCCGGCAGGTGACCTTCGGCTACGAGCCAGACCTGCCGGTGCTGTCCGGCATCGACCTCTCGATCCCGGTCGGGCAGCGGGTCATGATCGTCGGGCCGAGCGGGGCCGGCAAGAGCACGCTCGCCGGGTTGATGTCCGGTACGCACCAGCCATGGCGGGGCTCGATCCTGATCGACGGCCTACCGGCCGGGCAGCTCCCCGCTCCCGAGCTGCGGCGACGGATCGCCCTCGTCACCCAGGAGACCCACGTCTTCGCTCGCACCGTTCGTGACAATGTCACCATCGGTCGACCGGGCGCCACCGACGATCAGGTCGCTGCCGCCCTCTCCGCAGCCGGGGCCGCGCCCTGGATCGAGGACCTCGACGGCGGCATCGACGCCGAGGTGTCGAACACCCATCCGGCCCTCAGCCCGGCGAGGGCCCAGCAGTTGAATGTGGCCAGGATCCTGTGCCTGGATCCGGCGATCGTCGTGCTCGACGAGGCCATGGCAGCACTGGACCCAGACGGCGCAGGCCAGGCCGAACGACGCCTCCGGATTGCGCTGGAGGGACGGACCGTGATCTCGATCGCCCACCGCCTGGACGCCGCACCGTCGATGGACCGGATCCTGGTGGTCGACGACGGCCGGATCACCGCAGACGGCGACCACGCCACCCTGCTCGCAGGGGACGCCGACTATGCCGGGCTCTGGACGACCTGGAGCAGCGCCCGGACCTGAGCCACCACACCGAGAGCGATCGGTCGCCCGTTACCCGTCCCCGTCCCTGTCCAGCGAGGCTGCACCATCGATCAGCAACCCGGTCATCCGCTGGAAGCTGTCGTCCGGCGGATTGGCGGCGAGCATCGACCACACGTCTGTCGGCGGCTCGTCACTGCCGGAAAGATCCGCCGTCATCATCTGGCGGGAGGTCAGCCACGTCCCCGAGTGCAGCACGTGGGAATACACGATCACCAGCATGAAGTAGGCGTCTGCGACCGGCACCCCCTGGCTCGTCAGCTGCCCGTGGGCCCGCTCGAACCGCTCGGTGAAGCTCGGCGGCGGCTCGGCCAAGGAGTGGATGGCGGCGGTCAACCCGGGATGGTTCTTGAACATCTTGTACATCGCCATGGCCTCGGCCCGGACGAACGTCCCGACGCTGGCGATCTCATCGATCGGCTCGAGGCTTGCCGCCATGGCCCACTCGATGGCGGCGACGACCAGATCGTTGCGGTCCTTCACGTGGTAGTACAGCGCCGCCGCCGTCACCCCCAGGCGCTCGGCAACCGCCGCAACGGTCAGGTTCTCGAACCCGAGCGCAACGGCGGCCTCGGCGGCCACTTCCCTGCTCAGCGTCCCGTACCGATGGCTCACGACGTCCATCATGGCAGATGCTGCCGCGACGCCTCGGGTAGGCCGACACGCGACCAACCCGACTCGCCGTGTGACGCTTGGTCCCGGCGCTTGCCGGGCGCTGCCACTCGGGGCGTGCGGAGCGCTAAGTTGCATTATTAGACCTACTGGCCGTAGGGTGCCGCATGGTCGATGTCGTACCCCCGGTGACCGCAAGACGCCCGGAGCTCGTGCTGGGCGTTTCGTCGTTGGCGGTCCTGACCGTCTTCCTCGACACGACGGCCCTGTTCGTAGCGTTCCCCGACCTGGCCCAGTCCTTCCCCGAGGTCAGCTCGGCCCAGTTGTCCTGGGTGTTGAACGCCTACACCATCGTGTTCGCCGCACTGTTGGTGCCGGCGGGCAAGGTTGCCGACCGGGTCGGGCACAAGCGGTCGTTCCTGGTCGGTGTCGGACTGTTCATGGCCGGCTCGCTCCTGTCCGGGCTGGCCCCGAACCCCACCGTGCTGATCGGCACCCGCATGGTGCAGGCCGTCGGCGCCGCCGTCCTCCTGCCTTCATCGCTGGCCCTGATCCTTCGGGCCTTCCCCCGGGAGCGGATCCCGGTGGCGGTGGCGATCTGGGGAGCCACCGGCGCCGTGGCCGCAGCACTCGGCCCGACGCTCGGGGCTGCGCTGGTGGAGTGGACCAGCTGGCGGTGGGTCTTCTACCTCAACCTGCCGGTCGGCCTGTTCGCCGTGATCGTCGGTTCCCGGGTCCTGCTCGACTCCCGCCAGCCCGAGACCCGGCTGCCGGCACCCGGCGGAGTCTCGCTCATCGCCGGCGCCGCCGCACTGTTGTCGTTCGGGGTGGTGCAGAGCGAGCAGTGGGGCTGGGTCGACGGTCGAACGGTGGCGGTGTTGGTGGCCGGCGCAGGCCTGCTGGTGTGGTTCGTTGCCTCCCAGCGCCGGAGCGAGGCGCCGGTGCTCGACCTGGAGTTGTTCAGGATCGGCAACTTCGCCTGGGGCAATGCTGCGACCCTGGCGTTCGGGCTGGCCTTCATCGCCATGTTCTTCGGGTCGATCCTGTTCCTGACCGAGGTGTGGGGATGGTCGATCCTTGCTGCGGGGTTCGGCATCGCCCCCGGCCCACTCCTGGTCGCCGTCCTGGCCCCGTTCATGGGCCGCCTTGCGGCGCGCCACGGCCAGCGGTCGCTCCTGATCGGCGGCGGGCTGTTCTTCGCCGCCGGCGGCCTGTGGCGCCTCGTCGCCCTCGACGGCACCGTCGACTACCTGGTCGACTACCTTCCGTCGATGGTGCTGACCGGATTCGGCGTAGCCATGTGTCTGCCACAGTTGTCGAGTGTCACCGCTCAGGCCCTTCCGCCGGACCGGTTGGGGGTCGGTGGGGCGGTCAACCAGGCCATCCGCCAGTTCGGGGGCACGTTCGGCGTCGCCCTCACGGTCGCCTTCCTCGGACAACCGGCCGGAGTGGCAGAGGCGCTCGCCGGGTTCGATCAGATCTGGATGGTGCTGATCGTCGGCGGGATCGGCACCGCCCTGCTGTCGCTGCCGCTGCGGACCGAACCGGGGGCGGCACCGTGAAGCGCAAGACCTTCGCCGAGATGGATTGCTCGGTGGCCCAGACCCTGGAGATCGTTGGAGACCCCTGGACCCTCCTGATCGTCCGGGACGCATTCTTCGGCATCACCCGCTTCGCCGACTTCCAACGCAGGCTCGGCACCCCCCGCAACACCCTGACCGAGCGGCTCTCGCTGCTGAACGACCACGGCATCCTGGAACGCCACCGGTACCAGGACCGGCCGCCTAGAGATGAGTACCGCCTGACCGCCAAGGGTCGGGACCTGCACGGGGTGATCATCAGCCTGATGCTCTGGGGTGACCGATGGGCCGGCCTCGACGACGCCCCGGTCGAGATCATCGACGAGACCACCGGTCAACCACTCGATCCCGTGCTGGTCGACCGGGCCTCCGGTGTGCCGATCGCCGAGCTCCCGGCTCGACCGCGCCGGCGGGACGAGATACCGGAGTAACTGGTCGACGGTCACCAACCGGGCGGTCCGGCCATGACGTGGCCAGCTCGGCAACTACAACACAGACAACGGGCGACACCAGCTGCTCGGCGATATCGGCTTCGTGCCTCCGCCGGCCCTGATCGAGCACCGCCGACGCCGGAAGAGCAGGCGGCCATGGACGCCTGGGCCAAGGTGCTGTCCCCGGGGATCTCCCTCGACGAACGGCGGCCCCACATCGAAGACTTCGACACCCTGGAAACGATCATCGACCAGGCGGCCACGACGGCTGAAGCGCTCGGGGTGACGATCACGCCGATCAGGGCCACCGTCACCGGTGACATCGCGATCGTCACCTTCGATGCCGGGCTCGGTGCGAGTGCCCTGAGCCCGAAGATCGCCTCGACGACAGATCTTGCAATGCCCCTGCCGGACCAAGGCCGCCCATTTGATGTAAGCGATGGCACCGGACGCACTAGATTCGATCCTATGGCCGGGACGAAACACCGAAGAACGCTCCGACGCCGGCTTCGGTCCCTGTGGCGCTGGTGGAAAGGCAAGCCACCGGAACCGACGGTGGCTCCAGGGGGTGTCCGGGCCAGGATGGAATCCGAAACGTTCGGCCGTCAAAGCGGTATGGGCTGAGCGCACACTCGGACATCACCCCTCGCTCGCACGCCGCCCATCTACGCTGTACTCGTGAAGAACCTCGGTGTTCTCCTGGCCGTATTGGTGGCAGGAACGGCGGCCTGTTCCCCGTCAACCCAGCCGAATGCCGCAGAGGCCCGGCCGGAACCGGCAACCGTCCGGGGTGAGCCACACGGCTGGGATCGGTTCTCGATCGACCAGGCCGAACGGCGCCTGACGGTCCACTTCGTCGGCGGGTCCGAGGGCTCACTCAATGACCCCTGCAACACGGCCCACGAGGCCGAGGCAGAGGAGTCGGCCGATCGGATCGTGATCACCCTGTACCGGCTCCGGCCGGTCGATCCGCCAGAAGATGTCATGTGCCTGGCCGTCGGCTACCCCCGCCAGGTCGACATCGGGTTGCAGGAACCGCTCGACGACCGCATCGTCGTCGATGGCTACCGCGGGGTGGCCCACCGGCCGACCACCGACGCCCCACCAACGCAGCCAACCATCACCGTGGCGGCCGATGAGGTCATGACCACGACCACCAGCCGGTCCGACCCGGCAGCGGTACCGCAGCTCGAGGTCTGGCTGAGCAGCGTGCGGTACGAACCGTGGTACGACGGCTTCCAGTTCGAGGCCGGCGGCGGGGTCCTGGCGCTCGACCCGTCGGTCGACCCGCCGACGATCCCGGACGAGCTTCAGGTCCGGACCATCACCTCACGCCTCGGCCAGGAGAATTGGGACCGGCTGCTGTCGACGCTGATCACCGAGTTCGACGATCTCGGCGTCCTCGATCTCCGGTACGACCCGTTCGCCGACACGGTGACCGTCAGCCTGAGCGAGGATGCACCGGAAGACACCGCAGCGATCGGCGGCGAGGTGCGATCGCTGCTCGGTCCGCCGTTCCAGGACG
>JBCCFN010000003.1:0-50615 GCA_039029715.1 Actinomycetota bacterium
CCCGCTCGACCTGCTACGGTCCGGGTGGGCCCGTTCGGCGCCGCTCGGCACCGAATGGGCGGTAGGCGACGTAGGTTTGTCGGCGACGGCGGACGAGAGGCTGTGGACCCGTGGTCTTCAACTCGATCGAGTTCGGTGTCTTTCTCCTCGTCGTCCTCGGGCTGTACTGGGCGCTGCCCCATCGAGCCCAGAATAGTCTGCTCCTCGCCGCCTCCTACTTCTTCTATGGATGGTGGGACTGGCGGTTCCTCGGTCTCCTGGCCTTCAGCACCGTCGTCGACTACCTGGTCGGCCAGGGCCTCGGCCAGACGACAGACGATGGCCGGCGGAAGCGACTACTGACCGTCAGCATCCTCACAAACCTCGGGGTGCTCGGCGTCTTCAAGTACCTGGGTTTCTTCGCCGACTCACTCGATCGGGCGCTCGAGGGCGTCGGCCTGTCACCGCTGGCCCCGACCGTGGCCATCGTCCTGCCGGTCGGTATCAGCTTCTACACCTTCCAGTCGATGAGCTACACGATCGACGTGTACCGCGGTCGGCTTGCCCCGGTCCGGGACCCGCTCGACTTCGCCCTCTACGTCTCGTTCTTCCCCCAGCTTGTTGCCGGACCGATCGAACGGGCGACCAGCCTGCTACCCCAGATCAGCCACCGACGACGGCGCCCCGACCGGGAGGCGCTCGCCGAGGGAGCGCTGCTGATCGTGATCGGCCTGGTCAAGAAGGTCGTCGTCGCCGACGTGGCCGCCGGCCTGGTGAACTCGACCTTCGATCGCTCGGCCGACGCCGGAGGGCTCGAGCTACTGGTTGCGGTCTACGCCTTCGCCATCCAGATCTACGGGGACTTCTCCGGCTACAGCGACATCGCCCGTGGCTCCGCCAAGCTCCTCGGTATCGAGCTGATGGTCAACTTCCGCCAGCCGTACCTGGCCACCACGGTCACCGACTTCTGGCGGCGCTGGCACATTTCGCTGTCGACCTGGCTTCGGGACTACTTGTACATCCCGCTCGGCGGCAACCGGCGCGAGCCACGGCGAACCTACCTCAACCTGATGACGGTGATGCTGCTCGGCGGACTGTGGCACGGGTCGGCGTGGACGTTCGTGGCCTGGGGCCTGTTGCACGGTGCCTATCTGGCCGGCGAACGCCGGCTCGGCATCGGTGAACCGGAACCGCTGCGGTCCGGCAGCGGGATCCTGGGGCTGTTTGCGACGTTCCACCTGGTCGGGTTGGCCTGGATCTTCTTCCGGGCCGACGGGTTCGGCCAGGCGATGGACGTCCTCGTCGGCATCGCAACGATGCGGGCCGGGCCGGTACCGGTCGTCGCCGTCATCAACGTCCTGGTCGGGCTCGGCGGCATCATTGCGGTACTCGACCTGGCCCAGTACCTCCGGAACGACGAGACCGGCATCCGCCGGCTGCACCCGGCGTTCCAGGGGGCATTCGTCGGTGTGGCGGTCGGTCTGATCATCCTGACCAGCGGGGGCGAGGGAGAGCCGTTTGTCTACTTCCAGTTCTGACCGGGCCACCCCGAGCCGACGGACCCTCGTGTGGTTCCTGGCCGGGCTGGTCGGCGCACTCGGACTGCTCGAGGTCGCAGCGGCGATCGTCGGACCGGGCGCGACCGGGCAGGCCGTGATCGAGCACCACGGCTCGAACCTGGCAGACCTCGGACCCGAGGCGGCGGTCGGTGTGGTGTTTCTCGGCGACTCGTCGGTCGGGGCCGACGTCGATCCGTCGATGGTGAGCGAGCGGACCGGACGGGATGCCTACGGGCTGTGGCTCCCCGATGCCTCGCCATCGGTGATCGGTCCGCTGCTCACCGAGTTCTTCGGGGCCGATGCCACAACCGAGACCGTGGTCATCGGCCTCACCGCCCGGATGTTCAACGAGACGACGGCCATCCGCCGGCTCGAGCGGCTCGACGCCGCCAGGGCGTCGTTGACCTGGCGGGCCCGGGCCGAGCCGGGACTGCTGACCCGGGCGGAACGGCGGGCCGGTCAGGTCTCCTCCCTGTTCCGGTACCGCGCCGGCCTCCGCCAGCCGTCAGACTGGATCAACGGGGCCCGCTCCGGGGGCCGGTTGGAGCTCCACCGGGACGGCCAGATCACCTTCTTCGAGAACGAGTCGATCGACGACATCCGCAGCGGGTACGAGTCGGGCGAACGCAATGCGCTGGCCGACTACCGGGTCAGCGACCGGGAGCTGGAGGTGCTGCTGGCCCTGATCGACGAGCTGACCTCGGACGGGATCGACGTCCACGTCGCCCTCCTGCCGACCCATGACCCCATCTATGACCCCTTCTTCCCGACCGCAGACACCGATGACCGGTTTCGGGTCCGACTCCGGTCGGAGCTGACGGCCACCGAGGTCGACGTGCCGATCGTCGACCTGACCGGCCTCGGCGATCAGCCGGACCTGTTCGCCGACGGCAACCACCTCAACCGGCGCGGCGCGGACGCCGCCACCGAGTTGCTGATCCGGCATCTCGACGGTGGGGGCTGAGGGCTAGCGGCCACCGGCTCGAGTCGCATCGGTTCAGAGGCGAGGAGTTCGGTCCACCCAGTGGTTCAGGGCGTCAGGCTCTCGATGGCCCGCCGCGGCTGAACCAGCAGGCTCGGGAGCCGGCGGAGCACCGCAGACCGGCTCCCGACGGCGGCATAGAGCAGCCGACGCTTCAGTGACTCCAGCGAGGTGAGGGCCAGCCCACGACGCAGGGTCCACGGGCCGATGCCGTTGACCTCGTCTGTGGCCACCAGCCGCAGCAGCGCCCGGTGGCGGGGCCCGAGGGTCGTGGCCGAGGCCGAAGTCGCCTGACTCCAGACCCGAAACGAGGCCACCGAGTGCTCGAGGCCGACGAAGGAGCCCATCGGGAGCAGCCTCGTCCACAGGTCGAGGTCCATCAGCAGGCTCCACTCCTCGCGGAACCCGCCGACCTGCTCGAAGTGGTCCCGCCGGAACAACACCGCGGCCGGCCATCCGATCGTGTTGGTACCGGACGCAACCAGGCGGCGGAGGACGTCTGGCCCGTCGTGGACCCCGACGATGCCGGCCAGGCCACGGTCGCAAAGCACCACGGTGCCGTCATCGTCGATCACGTCTCGCAGACCGGCGACCAGCGCCGCCCCGGGGGCCTGATCGATTGCGGCCAACTGTCTGGCCAGGCAGGACGGATCGATCAGGTCGTCCGCACACAGGAGCTTGACCAGCGGCGCGTCGGCGGCCGCAACCGCCCGGTTCCAGTTCTCGACCATCGACACGGTGCGTTCGTTGGTGACCAGCTTGATGCGGGGGTCGCCGTAGGAGCGGACGATCTCGGCGGTTCGATCGGCCGATGCGTTGTCGACGACGACCAGCTGCCAGTCCTGATGAGTCTGGGCCAGGACGCTCTCGACGGTTGCGGCGATGAACGGCTCGGCGTTGAGCGCGGGGACACAGACCGAGACCGTCGCCGCACCCCCGTTCACCACAGCACCACATCCCTCCGTGTCGGTCCTGCCGCACCCGAGGACCCGTCGGGCTCGCCGATCAGTACAGCATGCCCCAGATCCGTTTCCTCCCATGACGGGCAAATCCGCTCGGCGGTGCGGGGCCGCCGACCTACCGACCGGGCCGGAGCAGCTCTCGGAGCCGCTCGGCAGAATCCGGCCTGGCGAAGAGGAATCCCTGGAGCTGATCGACACCGAGCTCGGTCAGGATTCGGGCCTGCTCGGTGGTCTCCACGCCCTCGGCGACGACCGACATGCCGACGCTCTTGGCCAGGGCGACGATGGCGGAGACGATCTTGCGGTCGACCTCGTCGTCAGCGATCCCCTCGACGAAAAGCCGGTCGATCTTGAGGGTCGAGACCATGGCCAGCTTCTTCAGCTGGCTGAGCGACGCCTGACTGGTCCCGAAGTCGTCGATGGCCAAACGGACCCCGAGCAGATCGAGCTGGCGGAGCACGACCAGCGAGCGATCCAGCCGCTCCATGATCAGTTCCTCGGTGATCTCGAGCTCCAGCTGACGAGGCAACAGCCCGGTGTTGGCCAGGACCCTGGTCACGGTGTCGATCAGGTTGAGGTCCATCAGCTGCCGCTCTGCGATGTTGACCGCCATCGAGACCGGTCGACCGAACTCTTCGCTCCACCGGACCGCCTGACGGCAGGCCTCGGACAGGACCAGCTCACCGAGCTCGACCACGAGCAACGACTCCGCCGCGACCGGAAGGAACGCCGATGGCAGGATCACGCCCCGGCGAGGGTGATTCCACCGGACCAACGCCTCGAATCGGCTCGGCTCGGTGTCGCCCCGATCGACGATCGGCTGGTAGTGGACCTCGATCTCGCCGTTCCGGATCCCCCACCGCAGCTCCTGCTCGAGCTCAAGCCGAGCGACTGCCTCGGCCCGCAGCTCTGCGTCGAAGACGGCGGCTCGCCCGCCCCCCTCCCCCTTGGCCTGGTACATGGCGGCATCGGCGTCGCGGAGCAGCTCCTCGGCGGTGGCCCCGACGGGGCCGATCACCGAAGCGATCCCGATACTCCCGGACACGACCTGGGTCGAGCCGTCGGCCAGCACGGTCGGCTGATCGAGCGAGTCGTTGATTCGACCGGCCAGGATCTCCAGGTCTCGGACGGTCGGGAGGCTCGACGAGACGATGACGAACTCGTCCCCGCCGAACCGGCCGACCGAGTCGGTCGATCGAACCAGCGTGGCCAGGCGATTGGCAACCACCCGCAGCACCTCGTCCCCGGCCTGATGACCGAGCGAATCGTTGATCACCTTGAGCCGATCGAGGTCGCAGAACAGGACCCCGAGCAGATCGTTTGGCCGCAGCTCGGCCAACCGTCGCTCGATGTCTGCGGTCAGGCCCTTCCGGTTGATCAAGCCCGTCAGCTCGTCGATGTGGGTCTCCCGCCGGATCCGGTCGACGTAGTGTCTGGTCACGACGTGGTCGCGGATGCTCCGGGAGAGCACGAGCACCGCCCCGCTGAGCAGCAGCCCCGACACCAGCGCAACCGACGAGCCGAGGTGGCCCTGTCCGGTTGACGACTCAAGGGTCCGCAGGCTTCGCCAGACGAAGCCAGACAGCAGGAGGGTGATGACCGCCAGGGGCGCCAGCGGGACCCGTTCCAGCACGATCCGGACCGGGTCGGCGCTCGGTGCGGCCGGTCCACCGACGGTTGGCGGCCCGGGGGCGACGATGGTCAGCGGCCCCCGCTCGGCCGGCACGACCGTGACACCGGACGGCGATTCACTGGCGTGCCGTGAGTGGACCACGCCTGCCCATCGGCCAGCCGGACCGGGAGTTGACCACTCCGTGAAATCGGGCACCGGTCCGGTCGACGTTGCCGACCGAGTACACCTAGGGGCCGGTGCTCGGTCGGATGTCGAACGCCTCCCAGCGCCCGGGGCCGCCGGGACCGAGCCGAAAACGGACCGGGGCACCGGTCTCGATCCGCCTGGTTCCGTCTGCGATCGTGGTGCAGTGGAACGTCCACCGGGCGCCGGTGTCGTCGATCACCTGGCCAAGACCGACCTCGGCATCGAAGCTGTCGACCCGGCCGTGGCGCTCGGCGACGATCATCGGCCGATCAGGGGACGATCTTGGCCAGCGGCAACTCGATGATGTCCGAGGCGCCGGCGTCGCGGAGGTCCGGGATGAGGATGTTGATGTCCGACTTCGGCACCACGGTCTCGACTGCGAAGCCGGCACCACCGTGGAGCTCATTGACCGTCGGGGCCTTCATGGCCGGCAGCAGGCTGATGACCTTGTCCAGGGCGACCGCATCCTCGACGTTCAGCTTGACCAGCACCTTGGTCCTGGCGTCGAGCGCGCCGAGCAGCAGGGTCCGGAGCTGCTCCATGGCGTGGCGCTTGTCCGGATCGGCGTGGGAGGCCGGATTGGCAACCACCTCGGTGTAGCTGCTCATGATCGTGTCGATGATCCGCAGCCCGGCGGCTCGGAGGGCCCGACCGGTCTCGGTGATGTCGACCGCGACGTCGACGATGTCCGGGACCTTGGCCTCGGTGGCGCCGTAGGAGAGCCGGATGTCTGCCTCGACGCCGCGGTCGGCGAAGAACCGCCGGGTCAGGTTCGGGTACTCGGTGGAGACCTTCACCCCGGACGCCAGCTCAGACACCTCCTGGATCGGCGAGTCCTCGGGGACGGCGACCACGATCCGAACCGGGTTTGCCGTGGCCTTCGAGTACTTCAGCTCACCGAGGGAGACCACGTCACTGCTGGTTTCCTCGACCCAGTCCCGGCCCGTGATCCCGAGGTCGAACAGCCCGTCCGCCACGTAGGTCGGGATCTCCTGCGGACGCAGGATCCGAACCCCGAGGACGCGGGGGTCGCGGATGGTGGCCTTGTAGTCGACGGCGGAGCTGCGCTTGACCGGCAGGTCGGCCGCCTCGAACAGCTCCAGGGTTGCCTTCTCCAGGGACCCCTTCGGCAAGACGAGATTCAGCATGCTTCCACGCTAGTGGCCGAGCAGCGGAATCCAGTCGGACACCGGTCACGCCCCGGCGACCGCTACTGGGCCGCAGCCGAGCCCTCGTCGAGGTCGAGCAGGTGCCCCATCCGCTGCTGTTTCGCCCGCAGGTAGGCGATGTTGTGAGCGTTCGGCTTGGTGTGGATCGGGACCCGATCGGTGATCTCGAGCCCGAACCCGTCCAGCCCGCCGAACTTGGACGGGTTGTTCGTCATCAACCGCATCGTGGTCACCCCGAGGTCGACCAGCATCTGGGCCCCGATGCCGTACTCCCGGCTGTCGGCCGGAAGGCCCTGTTGGAGGTTGGCGTCAACCGTGTCGAGACCCTGCTGTTGCAGCTCGTAGGCCCGGATCTTGTGGCCGAGACCGATTCCTCGGCCCTCGTGGCCACGAAGGTAGACGACCACCCCCTCGCCGGCCTCGGCGATCATCTGCAGCGCCAGGTCCAGCTGGGGGCCACAGTCGCAGCGGAGCGATCCGAAGATGTCGCCGGTCAGGCACTCGCTGTGGACCCGGACCAGCACGTCCTCGCTCCCGGCGGGATCGCCCCTGACGAAGGCCACGTGCTCCTGGCCGTCGAGGACCGACTCGTACACGACCGACTGGAAGTCGCCGTGTGCGGTCGGGATCGTGGCCTCGGCCATCCGGACGACCAGCTTCTCGGTCCGTCGCCGATAGCGAACCAGGTCGGCGATCGAGATGAACACCAGGTCGTGTTCGGCGCAGAATTCGATCAGGTCCGGGACCCGGGCCATCGAGCCGTCCGGCTTCACGATCTCGCACAGCACGCCGGCCGGCCGCAACCCGGCCAGCTCGCACAGGTCGACGGCGGCCTCGGTGTGGCCGGCCCGCTTCAGCACGCCGCCGGGCCGGGCCCGGAGGGGGAAGATGTGGCCGGGCCGGGCGAAGTCGGCGGCCGAGGTGGTCGGATCGCTGAGGGCTCGGATCGACAGGGCCCGGTCCTCGGCCGAGATCCCGGTGGTGGTCCCGTGGCGATAGTCGACGGTGACGGTGAACGCGGTCCGCATCGCTTCGGTGTTCTGGGCGACCATCAGCGGGAGGTCGAGCTGTTCGGCCCGCTCGTCCGAGATCGACGTGCAGATCACGCCGGAGGAGTGGTTGACGATGAAGGCGATCCGCTCCGCAGTCGCGAACTCGGCGGCCATGATCAGGTCACCTTCGTTCTCCCGGTCCTCGTCGTCGACAACGACGACCATCTCACCACGGCCGATGGCGGCAATCGCCTCCTCGACCGTGTCGAACGGGCTGTCGCCGGCATCGCCGCCGGCGGTCTCATCGTGTCCGTTGGTTCCCATCGATCCACTCATTCGCTTTCCTGGCCGAGGTGGCCGGCAAGCAGCCGCTCGGCGTACTTGGCCATCACATCGACCTCGATGTTGACCCGATCACCGGGGCCCTTGGTCCCCAAGGTCGTGACCTCTGCGGTGTGGGGGATCACGGCCACGGTGAACCCGTCGATCGCTGGATCGACCACGGTCAGGCTGATCCCGTCGACGGTGACCGAGCCCTTCTCCACCAGGTAGCGGTGCAGGGGCTCCGGGATCCGGACCTTCAGGTCGGGGGCCGGTGCAACGATCTCGCCGACTGCGTCGACGTGGCCCTGGACCAGGTGGCCGCCGAGGCGGTCGGCGAGGCGGACCGGGCGTTCCAGGTTGACCGGATCCCCATCGGCCAGGTCGCCGAGCTGGGTCCGGGCGTAGGACTCCTCGGTGACATCTGCGGCGAACCAGCCGTCGTCGAGGCTCCACTCGACCACGGTGAGGCAGCACCCGTTGACCGCGATCGAGGCGCCGAGCTCCACATCTTCGAGCACCCGCTTGCAGTTGAGCATCAAACGCTCACCGTCGCGGGATCGAACCGATCCGAGTTCTTCGACTATCCCTGTGAACACACTCGACCTCGTCCATCGGTACCGGGCGCCGGAGCGGACACCCCGGGACCGACCGGTCGACCGATCCCGACCTCCCAGGGTAAGACGTCATCGTTGATTCAGGTCAAACCCCGTGGATCGTGTGGTCATCGTCCATGTCACCCACCGTGTCCCCGGTGCGCCGGATCGATCGTGAGATCGAGACGAAGATCGCCGCCCAGTGGCGTGATCGCCTCGATCCGACCCCGGGGCATCTCACCGATCGTGGCCGCTCCCCGGCCGGCGAACAGCGGTCGGCCGGCCTCGCCGCCCATCAGCGCCGGCGCCAGATAGACCACGTAGTGGTCGACGAGCCCCTCGTGGTGGAACCGACCGGCGACGGTGGCGCCGCCCTCGACCATCAGCTGGACCACCCCGCGCCGACCGAGCTCGTCCAGCACCTCCGGCAGCGGCCCGGAGTACTCGAGGCAGGGGTGGATGGCGGCCTCCGGCGGAGCGGTCCCCAACACCACCCGAAGCGGTTCCCTGACCGGCTGACCATCCGGAGCGATCACTCCTCGGACCGTCAGCCGCGGGTCGTCGTCACGGACGGTCCCGGCACCGACCAGGATGGCGTCCGACTCGGCCCGGAGCCGGTGGGCATCGGCTCGAGCCGCCTCGCCGGTGATCCACTGGCTTGTCCCGTCCGGTGCCGCGGTCCGGCCGTCGAGCGTGGCCGCCAGCTTCAGCACCACGTAGGGCCGGCCGGTCCGACGGTGGTGGAGGTACGGGGCGAGCTGGCGCTCGACCGCCTCGGCCCCTGGACCGACCGTGACCTCGATCCCGGCCTCCTCCAGGATGGCAACGCCCCGGCCGGACACGTTGGGATCCGGGTCGAGGACGGCGACAACTACCCGGGCCACGCCTCCACCGACGATGGCCGTGGCGCAGGGGCCGGTCCGCCCCCGGTGGGCGCAGGGCTCGAGCGTGGTGTAGAGGGTGGCCCCGGCCGCCCGGTCCCCGGCCAGTCGGAGCGCCACCCGTTCGGCATGCTCCCCGCCCGGTCGCCTGGTCGACCCGGGAAACGAGACCCCGTCAGGCGTGACCACCAGCGCACCGACCCACGGGTTCGGCGGGGCCAGCAGCCTGGCGTGGTCGGCGGCGGCGATGGCCCGGGCCATGAGCGCCTCATCGTCCGGGCGGTGGTCGTCTGCGACCACCGAGGCGGCGGTCGAGGTCAATGGGGCCGCTCGCCGGCGAGCAGGACGATCGCATGGGGTACGACGTCGAGCACCGCCTCGAGCGTCTCCACCGCCCCGTTCGTCGATCCAGGGGTGTTCAGGATCAGGGCTTGACCCCTGGTCCCGGCGATGGCCCGACTGAGCCGACCGAGGCCCTGGTCGTTGCACAGCCGCATCGCCTCGGCCAGGCCCGGCGCCTCCCGCTCGATCGCCTCCCTGGTCCCCTCCGGGGTCAGGTCCCGGGGGCCGAAGCCGGTGCCGCCGGTGGTGACGATCAGACCGCAGAAGCCATCGGCCAGGTCGATCAGGGTGTCACGGACCGAGGCGACCCCGTCCTCGATCTGGCGACGCTCGACCACCGCCCAGCCGGCCTCGACCAGGCGGGCCTCGACCGCATCGCCGGAGCGATCCTCCCTGGTGCCGGCGATCACGCCGTCCGAGGCCGTCACGACCTTGGCCTCGAGGGCGATGGTTGGTCCGTCTGCTGCCTCGCTATGAGCCATGGCCCCAGTGTGCCGCTCCGACGAGGCGTTCGGGCGATGGTTCCAAGTAGCCTGTGGTCTGCTTCGAGGTCAGCCTCTGCCGCCAACGACACCCGGAACCATCGCCATGAACCATGACGAACTACGCCCGGAGACCAGAGCCATCCGGGCCGGACGCCCGGACCGCCCCGGCGCTCCCCTGAACACGCCGATCGTCACCGCATCGACGTACCACCTCGGCGGCGATCGAGAGTACAGCCGCGGCGACGGGACCGAGACGGTCGACGCCTTCGAGGCGGCGGTCGGCGAGCTGGAGGGCGGCTGGTCGGTGGCGTTCTCGTCCGGCATGGCCGCGGTCTCCGCCGTCCTGGACCAGCTTCCCCAGGAGGCCAGGATCGCCGCACCGTCCGACTGCTACCAGGGCGTCGCCATGATCCTGGACGAGCGGGCCGCCAGCGCCGGCTGGAAGGTCGAGCGGATCCGGACCGATGACACCGACAGCTGGCTCTCGGTCATCGGCGCCCGCCCGGACCTGGTGTGGCTCGAGTCCCCGTCGAACCCGATGCTGACCGTCGGTGACGTCCCGGCGATCTGCGCCGCCGCCGAGCGGGCCGGGGTCGCCACCGCGGTTGACAGTACGTTCGCCACCCCGCTGCTCCAACGCCCGCTCGATCAGGGGGCGACCTACTCGATCCACAGCGCGACCAAGTTCATCGGTGGCCACTCCGATCTGATCGGCGGCGTCGTCTCCACCGCCGACCCCGCGGCCAGGGACGGCCTGCGGCGCCGGCAGCTCCTCGGCGGGGCGGTGATCGGTGGCATGGAGGCGTTCCTCGCCCTCCGGGGCCTCAGGACGCTCCCGGTTCGGCTGGCCCGGGCCCAGGCCAGTGCGGCCGACCTCGCGCTCCGGTTGTCGAACCACCGGGCGGTCACCGCCGTGCACTACCCCGGCCTGACCACCGACCCCGGCTACCCGGTTGCCAAGCGGTCGCTCGCCGGCCCCGGGGCGGTGCTGTCATTCCAGACCCTCGGCCAGCCGGACGACGTCGACCGGGCACTGGGCGAGCTGACGGTCGTGGCTCCCGCCACCAGCCTCGGCGGCGTGGAGTCCACGATCGAGCGCCGGGCCAGGTTGGCCGGGCAGGCTCACGTCCCGGCCACGCTGCTTCGTCTCAGCGTCGGCTGCGAGCACGTCGAGGACCTGTGGGCCGATCTCGGCGAGATGCTGGCCAAGCTGGAGGGGCTCACCACCCGGTGAGCTGACCCGAACCCCTTCCCTTTACGCCGGGCGGCTCGTCCTCTACCGTTGCCGGCGGACACCGTTCACCTCGATTCCCGCCACCGGCCGGCATCGGGCTTGACTCTGGGAGACAAATGAAGATCCTCTACGCCGATTCGATCGACGAATCCGGGCTGGGCCCGCTCCGGAACGCCGGCCACGAGTGCGTCCTCCGGCCAGAGCTGACCGCAGACACCCTGTCCGATGTGATCGGCGGATTCGATGTCCTGGTCGTCCGCAGTACCAAGGTCACCGGCGCAACGATCGCCGCCGCCGATCGGCTGGGGCTGATCGTTCGGGCCGGCGCTGGGACCGACAACATCGACCGGGACGCCGCCTCCGACCGCGGCATCTTCGTCTGCAACGTGCCCGGTCGCAATGCGATCGCCGTTGCCGAGCTGACGATCGGGCTGCTGCTTGCCATCGACCGCCGCATCGCAGACAACGTGACCGAGCTCCGGGCCGGCAGTTGGAACAAGAAGGAGTACACGGCCGCCGACGGGGTCTACGGCAAGCGGATCGGCATCGTCGGGCTCGGCGACATCGGGCTGGCGGTTGCCGAGCGGGCAAAGGCCCTCGGCCTGTCGGTCGCCGCGGTCCGCAAGTCTGACCGTCGACCGCAGGTTCAGGCCACAATTCGCAGCATCGGTATCCGAATGGTCGACGACCTCCAGACCCTGTTGGCCGAGTCGGACGTCATCAGCATCCACGTGCCGAAGTCCGACGGGACGGTCGGACTCGTCGACGCCGACTTCCTGGCCGCCATGGGCCAAGGCTCGATCCTGCTCAACACCTCTCGAGGCGACGTGGTTGACGAGGCGGCCCTACTCGCCGCCCTCGACGCCGGGTCCATCCGGGCCGGCCTCGACGTCTGGCCCGGGGAGCCGGGCTCCGGGACCGGGTCGTTCGAGTCGGCCCTGGCCGCCCATCCGGCCGTCGTCGGGACCCACCACATCGGCGCCTCGACCGCCCAGGCCCAGCGGTCGGTGGCCGATGGCGCCACCGAGGTCATCCAGTCCTACGTGGTCGGCGATCCGATCAACTGCGTCAACCTCCGGCTGCAGCCGGAGGGCGCATCCTGCCTGACGATCCGTCACCTCGACCGGGTCGGCGTGCTGGCCAGCGTGTTCGCCGTGCTGCGGGCGAACGGCCTCAACGTCCAGCAGATGCAGAACCAGGTGTTCAGCGGCGGCCAGGCGGCGGTGGCGACGATCAACATCAACGCCGAACCGTCCCAGACCACGATCGACGCCATCGGCGACATCGACGAGGTGTTCAACGTCGTCGTCACCGGCTGACCGAGCCCCGAACCGGAAGGAAACCCGTCATGGACCGAGTCCACAATTTCAGCGCCGGCCCCTGCACCCTGCCCGCCTCCGTGATCGGGGAGCTGGCCGACGAGCTCCCGAACTTCGAGGACACCGGCATGTCACTGGTCGAGATGAGCCACCGGGACGCCGGCTACGACCGGATCCACCGGGAGACCCTCGACCTGTTGCGGTCCCTGTGCGCGGTGCCGGACGACATGTCGATCCTGCTCCTGCAGGGGGGTGCGACCCTGCAGTTCGCCATGGTCCCACTCAACCTCCTCGGCACCGACCAGGGGCGGGCCGGTCATGTCGTGACCGGCAGCTGGGCCAAGAAGGCCCTGGCCGATGCGGCCAAGATCGGTGGGACCTACACCGCCTGGTCCGGGGCCGAGGACGGCTTCGTCCGGATGCCGACCGCCGCCGAACTGACGGTCGAGGCCGACACCCGCTACGTCCACGTGACCTCCAACGAGACGATCGGCGGCATCCGGATCCCCGAGTTCTACGACCTCGACGTCCCCCAGGTGGCGGACATGTCATCCGACTACCTGACCAGACCGATCCCGTGGGAGCGGTTCGACCTGGTCTACGGCGGGGCCCAGAAGAACATCGGCCCGGCCGGTCTGACCGTGGTGTTCATCCGGAACTCGGTGCTGGAGGCGCTGCCGGACGACATCCCGGCCTACCTCCACTACCGGACCCACGCGGACGCCGACAGCCTGGCCAACACCCCGCCGGTGTTCTCGATCTGGGCCACCGGCAAGGTGCTGCGGTGGATCGAGTCGAACGGCGTCATCCCGGCGATGGAGGCCAGTGCGGCCGAGCGATCGGCGATGGTCTACGACCTGATCGACGACAGTGACGGGTTCTACCGCTGCCCGGTCGACGTCGGCTCCCGGTCCCACACCAACGTGGTGTTCCGACTCCGGAACGAGGAGCTGGAGCAGCCGTTCCTGGCCGAAGCGGCAACCCAGGGACTGGTCAGCCTCAAGGGCCACCGCTCGGTCGGCGGCATCAGGGCCAGCATCTACAACGCGCTCCCGACCGAGAGCGTGACCGCACTGACCCGATTCATGGGCGACTTCGCCGCAGGCAACACCTGATGGGCGCCGTCCACCCGGTGCGATTGCGGTTCGTAACCCCGGCGTGGCAGGGCGAGGTGCCCTCCCCACCCCACGATGCGCTCAGCCCGGAGGCCAGACGACGGCACCTGGCGGCCAACCCACGGTCCTACCTCGGCGTGACCAGAGCCCCGGAGGACGGCCCGATGGCCGGACCGGATGCCGCCGCCGAGGCGCTCCGAGCCGGCCGGGCAACCCTGATCGAACTGCTGGCCGACGGCGTCTTCGGGGCCGAGGAAGGCCCTGGATACTTCATCTACCGGTTGGAGAACGGCGGGCACCGCCAGGCCGGACTGGTCTGCACGGTCGACACCGCCGCCTACGACGACGGCACGGTGCGGATCCACGAGCGCATCAACCGCAGCCGGGCCGCCCACCTGGCATCCCATCTCCGAATCGTCGGGGCCCAGTCGTCACCGATCGCCCTGGCCTACCGAGGAGCGGAGGTGGTCACCGAGCTGATCGCCGACGCCACGACCCGGGAGGACCCCTTCGTTGAGATCGACGACGATGACGGGCTGCGGCAGTCGCTGTGGCGGCTGGAGGCCGACGATGTCCCGGCCATCGCCACCGCACTGTCCGACCATCCGCTGTACCTGATCGACGGCCATCACCGGGCGGCCGCAGCCTCCGCCGACCTGGCAGCCAACGGGCCTCACCCGATCGGGGACCATCGCATCCTCTCGGTGCTGTTCCCCTACGAGGAGCTGCGAAACCTGGCCTTCCACCGCCTGCTGACCGGGATCGACACCACGACCCTGGCGGCCGGGCTTGCCGAGCGCTTCCCGACCAGATCGGCGGCCGGGCCAGCTGCGGTCGTCGACCGGGCCGACACCGAGCTGGCGGTGGCGCTGCCGGGATCGGGTGGCGGCACCGATTGGCTCCTGGTCGACATCCCGTTCGACGACCCGGCCCCTCGGGCCCTGGCCAACATCGACCCGATCCGGTTGGCAACCCACCTGCTCGGGCCGACACTCGATCTGGTCGAGGGTGACGACGACCCCCGCCTCGAGTATCGGCCAGGCGAGGCAGACGTCGATGCGGTGCGGGATCTGGCGGTTAGAGCGGATCAGGCCCTGTTCCTGATGCGTCCGGTCCCGCTGACCACGCTGATGGAGTGCTCAGACGCCGGTCAGGTCATGCCGCCGAAGTCGACCTACTTCCAACCGAAGGTCCGCTCCGGGCTCTTCGTCCGGCTGATCGACCCGGCACTGACCGGGGCCTGACCTCACGGTCCTGGCGACCGTCAGGCGGTCGGTCGCTGCAGTCGGGCCAGCATCATCCCGTCCGACCCGTCGTCGGTCGGCAGCAGCAGGCCGATGCCGGCCTCATCGATCCACGGGCCGTCCGGCACCGGGAGTGACGTGACCTCCGGCCGGCGGCGCCGGACCGCGGCGATGACGTCCGCCCCCTCGGTGTCGCCGAAGGTGCAGACGCTGTAGGTCAGGGTGCCGCCGGGCCGAAGCAATCGCAGGCCGGCCAGCACGAGCTCGACCTGGAGCTCGGCGAGCCGAGCCGGCGCCTCCGGTTCGATCCGCCACCGGGCGTCCGGGCGCCGCCGGAGGCTGCCGAACCCCGAGCACGGCGCATCGACCAGCACCCGGTCGGCCGAACCGTCCGCCAGCGGCGGCCGTCGGCCGTCGGCCACCAGCGGTACGACCCGGCTGCCGAGCCGCTCGACGTTGGCCACCACCAGGCCGACCCGGCTGGCTCGGCGGTCCCCGGCGATCACGGTCGCACCGGTGGCGGCCAGCCCGGTGGCCTTGCCCCCGGGGGCGGCGCAGAGGTCGACCACCATCTCACCGGGGCCGGCCTCGACGGCGGCCACCACCCGCTGGGATGCGGCATCCTGCACGTAGCCGTCGTCTCGGACCGTCGTCTGGGCCGGCTGGTTCATGGCCTCGAGGGCGGCGATGGCCCGATCGGCACCGAGCGACTCGGTGACCGAGGCGACCAGCCAGTCCGGGTAGCTGAGCCTGGTCGCAACGTCCGGGTACTCGACCGGGGCCTCGGCGACCCGCCGCAGCACGGCGTTCACCATCTTCCGGCCGCCGCCGGTGACCGCCCCGACCGTGGCTGCGACCGCGGCATGGGGTGGCGTCCGGAGGAAGGCCAGCTGGTAGGCCCCGATGCGAAGGGCGGCCCGAACCTGATCGTCGGTGTCACCGAGCACGAACCGATCGACGAGATGGTCGCAGGCCCGCAGCATCCTGGTGGTCCCGTAGACCAGCTGGGTCACGAATCGGCGATCCTCGCCAGACAGCTCAGACCGGGCAAGCAGCTCCGGGAGCATCAGGTTGGCGTAGGCCCCGCCGCTTGCGATCCGCTTGAGCGCCTCGATGGCCAGCCGCCGGGTGGCAACCCCATCCACCGTCGCCCCGGCCGACGAGTTGCGGTTCGGCGCACCGGGTGCGGCACCGCCCCGGCCACGGCCCCCGCTGCGGCTGCGGGACTGCGGTCGCCGGGACCGGCCCCGCTCAGCGGAGCCGCTCACCGGGCTCCGGGCGAATGCCGTTGATCCAATCGGCGGCAGACATCGATCGCTTCCCCTCCGGCTTGACCGTCACCAGCTCCAGGCGGCCGTCCGGGGTGGCGACCGCGGTGCCGTCGAGGAGCCCCGGTGGACCGTCGCCGTCTACGACCCTGGCGGCCTCGATCCCCACTCGGCGATCCCGGAATTCCGCCCAGGCCCGGCCGACCCGGATCGTCCGGTGGGCCTCGACGGCCGGCCGCTCGAAGTCCAACCGAGCCTCGCTCCGATCGAGCTTGGCGGCGTAGGTGACCTCGCCGACCTGAGGCTCGGCCGGGCCGAGCCCGGCGCGGAGCGAGCGGACGAGCAGGTCGGCACCTCGATCGGCCAGCCGGGCCCGGAGCTCGACTGCGGACTCCTCGGGCCCGATGTCCAGCGTCTCGGTGGCATAGACCCCGCCCTCGTCCAGTCCCTCGCTGACCGCCATCAGGCAGACGCCGGTTCGGGTGTCACCGGCCAGGATGGCCCGCTCGACCGGGGCCGCACCCCGCCATCGGGGCAACAGCGAGAAGTGGACGTTGACCATGGGAATCCGGGCCAGGAGCGAGACCGGGATGATACGGCCGTAGGCAACCACGACGCCGAGGTCGACCGCCCGGTCATCGAGCTCAGCCAGGTCTTCCAGGCGATCGGTCGCCGGGAGGCCGAGCTCATTGGCCGCCTCCTTGACCGGAGATGGCTGCACCGCCCCGCCCCGCCCACGACGCTTGTCCGCCCTGGTCACCACGATCGGCACCTCGAAACCGGCCTCGACCAGGGCCCGCAGCGATACCGCAGCAACCGCCGGTGTCCCGAGGAAGGCCAGCCGGCGGATGTCGCTGGGAGGATCCGCCAGCGCATCGGTCATGGCAGCGTCAGGCCCCCGCCGACGGACTGTTCCGACTCCCTGGCCGGGGCGTCTGCGTACTGCTCCCGGAGGGTCCGGAGCGCCTGCTTGCGCCGGTCGTCGTCCAGATGGTCGATCATCAACACGCCATCGAGGTGGTCGACCTCGTGCTGGAACAGCCGGGACAGCAGCTCGTCTGCCTCGATCGAGATCTCGTTGCCTTCCAGGTCATAGCCGGTGAAGTGGATCTCCTTCGGCCGGACGATCTCCCAGAACATGCCGGGAATCGAGAGGCAGCCCTCTTCGTAGACCCACTCCCCACGGGACTCCGAGATGACCGGATTGATGACGGCGCCCGGGCCGTCACCGATGTCGTAGACGAAGAGCCGACGCTGGACACCGACCTGGGGCGCAGCCAGCCCGATGCCGGGCTCG
This sequence comes from Actinomycetota bacterium, assembly GCA_039029715.1. Taxonomy (GTDB): domain Bacteria; phylum Actinomycetota; class Acidimicrobiia; order Acidimicrobiales; family SZUA-35; genus JAHELU01. The sequence goes on from JBCCFN010000003.1 coordinate 17,565, forward strand.
GCATAGAGGGTCTCCAACATGTCGTCGACCAGCTTGACCAGCTTGCCGTCGACCTCGGTCACCTCCTGCGCCACCTTCCGGAGCACCGGATCGCCGAACAGCCGTACCTGGTACGGAGCGGGGCGTGGCTCTTCGGGCGGCGTGGATCCCATGACCCAAATCTATCGGCAGCAGTTGTGGATCGACGAGCCGCAAACCCGCAGACGACTGGCTACCGTCGGGTCGGTGAGCGGCCAGGGGCCGGGCCCCCACTACTTCGATCCCGATCCATCAACGGCGTCCGATCCGGGCTCGGTCTCGCTCGTGCTGCCGGACCTGACGCTCGACCTGGCGACCGACGCCGGGGTCTTCGGCCGCCAGCGGGTCGACGCCGGGACCAAGCTGCTGCTGCTCGACGGTCCGGCCGCCGACCCGACGGCCCGGACCCTCGTCGATCTCGGCGCCGGCTACGGGCCGATCACGGTGGCGCTGGCCACCCGCCACCCGACTGCGGTCGTCTGGGCGGTCGAGATCAACGCCCGGGCCCGGGAGCTCTGCCAGGCGAACGCAGACGCCGCAGGCCTGTCGAACGTCCGGGTGGTTGCCCCTGACGAGGCCCCGGAGGATCTGGTCATCGACCGGCTGTGGTCGAATCCCCCGATCCGGATCGGCAAGCGGGCTCTCCACCAGCTTCTGATGACCTGGCTCGGCCGTCTCGGGTCGGACGGCACCGCCCATCTGGTCGTGCAACGACACCTGGGGGCCGACAGCCTGCAGCGGTGGCTGAGCGACAACGGCTGGCCGACCGGACGGCGGAGCTCCAAGGCCGGCTATCGGCTGCTCGACGTTCGCCGGGCCCACGCGGATCGGGAGACGCCGTGACCGACGATCGACCGCTCGGCCCGACCGAGCTGAAGCGGCTCCACCGCGATTGGCGCCGCAAGGGCGATGTCCGGCTGGCCATGATCCTCGACGGGGTGCAGAACCCCTACAACCTCGGCTCGATCCTGCGGACTGCGGCCGCCTACCGGGTCGAGACGATCTGGCAGGTCCCACCGATCGTGCCGGTCGGTCACCCCAAGGTGGCGAAGACGGCGCTCGGCTGCGAGCGTCTGGTCACCACCACCGAGGTGGCAACGATCGACGAGGCGCTCTCGGCCGCCGCCGGGGCCGGCTTCCAGACCGTTGCGGTCGAGTTGACCGGAGCGGCCCGGCCGTTGTTCACCATCGACCTCGCTCGGCCGACCTGCCTGGTCGTCGGCCACGAGGAGCGGGGCGTCCATCGAGAAACGTTGGCTGCGGTCGACCACGTCGGGTTCCTCCCTCAGCTCGGCAAGGTCGGTTCGCTGAATGTGGCCCAGGCGGCGACGGCGGCGATCTGGGAGGTCGCCCGCCAGCACTGGGCCGGCGGCCTTACCGACTGACGCCGGCTCAGGCCCGGGGTGGGTCGACGGCGATACGGACCCGTTCCTTCGGCCGGTCGGTGCGGGCCAGGACGTCTGCCAGGGCGCCGTGGTTGGGAGCTCGGACCAGATACCGCCCGTCCTGGCGGGGCCCGAGCACCGAGACCGCCGCCCCGATCTGACCGGTCGGCGCTGCGGTGGCCTCGTGCGCTGCTGTGGTATGCGCTGCTGCGGCCCGGTCCCCACCCGGCTCCTCGGCTGCGGCCCGGATGGCCGCAGTGAACTCGGCCGCTCCGGCGCCGCCGACCTCGGCCAGGGCTGCGGTCGGAGGAAATCCCAGCGCGGCCCGCAACGAGCGTTCCTCCTCGACCATCCGGCCGGGATCTGCGGTGAGGGCGGCCCGCAGCGCCCGGTGATCCGGCGACCGGGTCTGGACGACCAGCCGCCCGCCTGGCCGGCGGCCGCCGATGATCCTGGCCGCCCGGACCAGGAGCCAGAGGGCCTGTTCCGCCGCCCGGTACCGGGGGGCATGGAGCTCCTGGTCGAAGTCGAGGAACACGACCACATCGGGGTCGATACCTCGGTGGAGGGCGGCCTCGGTCCCGAGCACGAGCCCGCCCCCGTCCGGGCCAGACTCGCCGGCCGTGACCTCGGTAACCGGCCGACCGACCAGGGCCGCCAACTCCTCGGCCGCTCTGGTCACCCCGAGCCGGAGCCGCTTGAGCGTGGTCCCGGTGCAGACGGCGCACACCAGCGGGCGGCTCTCACCGGTGCCGGGGTGGACCAGCCGCCGGCCGCCGGTTGCCTCGTCTTCGACCTCCTGCATCAGGAAGGCGCCGTTCTCCGTCCGGACCAACTCGCCACAGGACGCGCACGCCAGCATCGGCGCCCGACCCTTCCGGTTGAGGACCGCCACTGCGGTTGGCGCGTCCCGGAGCAGCTCGGCGACCCGGGGGGAGAACAGTCCGGACCGTCCCGGCTCCTCGTCACGGCGATCGACGATCTCGACCGCCGGCCAGCCCCGCCGCTGCTCGGCCCGGGGGGCCCGAATCACCCGATCGGCCAACGCAAGCGCGGCCAGCGATGGAGCCGGGCTGACCAGCACGCAGGGGACCCCGGCTCGGCGAGCCCGTTCGACCGCGACGTCCCTGGCATGCCAGGTCGGTACCCGCTCCTCCTGGAGCGACTCGTCGTGCTCGTCGAGGACCACCACCGCGTCCAGCGGTGCGGTCGGGGCCCAGACCGCTGACCTCGACCCGACGACGACCCCGCCGCCAGGACCGCCGGCCCAGCCGGTCGGCTGATGGTGGACCCGACAGCCGGCCCGAGCCAACCGGCTACCGACCCGCTTGGCCGGACCGACGCCGGGGACGACGACCAGGGCGTTTCCGAGCGCAGCGGCCCCGAGGGCGAACCGGAACTGGTCACCGGCCGGGCCGACCTCGACCACGGCCACCCCCGGGCCGTTCAACGCCTCGGCCACCAGCGGGTCATCGTCGACGGTCACCCGCCGCGGTGGCCGCGGGGCGGCCACCGCCGGGACCATGGTCGGCGGCGACGCCGTCTTCAGGATGGTGGTGAGCCGGCCGGCCCACCGGTGGGCCGCCCACCGGGCCAGGTCGACCACCTCCGGTGGCGGGCCGACCGACGAGAGTTTCGTGATGGCCCGGAGGCTGACCCCCGACGGGGGTTCGACATCGATCTCGACCACCCAGGCCGCCACCCGGCGACCATGGAGATCGACCCGGACCAGCGAGCCGACCGCCACCCGGTCGGCCCAGCGGGCCGGCACGAGGTAATCGAACGCCTTGTCGAGCCCGGACACGTCAGGCAGGACCCGGACGATCCGCTCACCGGGGCCGACGGCCACCGGTTCCGGCGGGCGCCGTCCGACCTCGGGGTCGGCGAACAGGCGGGGTTCCGACACCGGTGCCGAACTCCCCGCCCCGTCCGCGTCGGCTGCTACAGCCCCAGCTCGGCCCTGAGGGCGTCGGCCCGGTCGGTGGCCTCCCAGGTGAAGGAGTCACCGGCCTCCCGGCCGAAGTGCCCGTAGGCGGCGGTCCTGGCGTAGATCGGCCGCCGGAGCCGGAGGTCGTCCAGGATGGCGCCGGGGCGGAGATCGAACACGGTCCGGACCGCATCCTCGATCTTCTCCGGGGCCACGGTCTCGGTCCCGAACGTCTCGACCATGATCGAGACCGGGTGGGCGACACCGATTGCGTAGGCGACCTGGACCTCGCAACGATCCGCGGCGCCGGCGGCAACCAGGTTCTTGGCCACCCAGCGGGTGGCGTAGGCGGCGGACCGGTCGACCTTTGACGGGTCCTTGCCGGAGAACGCACCGCCACCGTGGCGGGCCGCGCCGCCGTAGGTGTCGACGATGATCTTGCGGCCGGTGAGGCCGGCATCGCCGACCGGACCGCCGATGACGAACCGACCGGTCGGGTTGACCAGCACCTGGTAGTCGTCACCTGCGAACTGCTCGGGGATGACGGGCCGGATCACGGGCTCGATCAGGTCCGGCCGGATCATGGTGTCCCGGTCGATGCCGTCGTCGTGCTGGGTCGAGACCAGGACCGTCCGCAACCGGACCGGCTTGCCGTCTTCGTAGTCGAAGGTGACCTGGGTCTTGGCGTCCGGGCGCAGGTACGGGATGGTGCCGGCCCGGCGGACCTCGGCGTGACGCTCGGCCATGCGGTGGGCCAGGTGGATCGGCAACGGCATGAGCACGTCTGTCTCGTTGCAGGCGTAGCCGAACATCATGCCCTGGTCGCCGGCGCCCTGCTCGTCGTAGGCGTCGCCGGTGCTGGTGCCGCTACGGAGCTCCTCGGACTTGTCGACGCCCTGGGCGATGTCCGCCGACTGCTCGTCGATGGCCACCATGACCCCACAGGTCTTGCCGTCGAAGCCGTAGGTCTCGGTGTCGTAGCCGATGTTGGTGATCGTCTTGCGGACCACGGCCGGGATGTCGACGTAGGCGGTGGTCGAGATCTCACCGGCAACGATGGCCAGGCCGGTGGTCACCATGGTCTCGCAGGCGACCCGGCTGTGGGGGTCCTGGTCGAGCAGCGCATCGAGGATGGCGTCCGAGATCTGGTCCGCCATCTTGTCCGGATGTCCCTCGGTCACCGATTCGGAGGTGAAGGTGAAGTTTTTGGTCACGGTTCTGTGCTTTCGGTGCCGGGCAATCGGGCGGCGGCGGCATCCAACACCGCTCCGGCGATCGCTGTCTTGTCGGTCAACGGGATCTCCTCCACCGAACCGTCAGACCCGAGGATCGTGACCGCATTGGTGTCGTGGGCGAACCCCACGCCTGGCGCCGACACATCGTTGGCCACCAGGAGATCGGCGCCCTTGCGTCGGAGCTTGCCCTCTGCGTTTTCCCTCACGTCGTTGGTTTCGGCGGCGAAGCCGACGAGCACCTGGCCCGGCGGCTTCTCCGACCCCAATCGGGCCAGAATATCCACCGTTTGCTCTAGAAGGACGGAAGGTGGGCCATCGGCCTTCTTGATCTTCTGAGTCGATACACCCACGGGTCGGAAGTCCGCAACGGCGGCCGCCATGATCACGATGTCCGCCGTCGGCGAGCGGCCGGTGACCGCATCGAGCATCTCGGCTGCGGTGTCGACCTCGATCCGGGTGATGCCTGGCGACGAGGGGCGAGCGGTCGTCGTCACCAACGTCACCGCAGCACCTCGGGCGGCCGCCACCTCGGCCAGTGCGTGGCCCTGCTTGCCGGAGGACCGGTTGGCGATGAACCGCACCGGATCGATCGGCTCCCGGGTACCCCCGGCGGTGACCAGCACCGAGCGGCCGGCGAGTGGCCGGTCGGCGAAGAGCCCGACGATGGCGTCGACCACGGTTGCAGGGTCGGCAAGGCGGCCTTTGCCGATGTCGCCACCGGCCAGGCGACCCTCCTCCGGAGGGACGATCACCACCCCCCGCTCACGCAGGACCGCGATGTTGTCCTCGACTGCGGGGTGTTCCCACATCTCGGTGTGCATGGCCGGACACACGACCACCGGTGCCGCGGTTGCGATCAGGGTGGCGGAGAGGAGGTCGTCCGATCGGCCGGTCCGGAGATCGGCAATGATTCGGGCGGTGGCGGGGCAGACCACGACGGCGTCCGCACCCTGCCCCAGCTTGGTGTGGGGAATGGGGTCCCGGTCATGCCAGAGGCTGGTCTTGACCGGCTCCGATGCGAGTGCGGTGAACGTGGTCGGGCCGACCATGTGGTGGGCCGCCTCGGTCAGGATCGGGGTGACGTGCGCCCCGAGATCGACGAGACGCCGGCAGACCTCGATGGCCTTGTAGGCGGCGATCCCCCCGGAGACCCCGAGGACGATCCGCTTCCCGTCGAGCAAGACGAGCCGATCAGGCGGCGCTGTCGTCGTCTGGGTCCGCCGCCTCGGCCTCCGGCCGGACCGGCACGATCTTGTCCGCAGCGATCTCTTCGAAGGCGATGGACAGCGGCTTGCGGGCCACCGAGGTCACCTGCGGCGGGACCATGGCCCCGAGCCCCTCACCGAGCTGGCCGAAATAGGCGTTGATCTGCCGGGCCCGGATGCTGGCCAGCGTGCAGAGCCCGAACTTGGAGTCCGTCCGATCGAGCAGCTCCTCGATCTGGGGGGTCATCATCGTGTCGTACTGATCGGCCATGGCGGCGTACCTCCGGGGTCGAAGTGTACCGGAAACCGGTCTGGCAACCGTGCCTCCCCATCGGCCGACGGGCCGGTTCGATGACCAGCGCGGCCGATCGGCCGGCAGGGATCAGAGGCCGTTTCGGCCCCGACCGGCCCGGGCCTTCTCTATCGTGGCCCACATCGCCTCGACCGTCTCGTCGATGTCGAAGTTGGTGATGACCGTTGCCCCGAGTTCGAGGCCGGCATCGGCCTCCTCGGCCGCCTTGGCCAGCCGCTGTTCGACCTTGTGGGGTGGATCGCCCCGGCGCCTGAGCCGCGTCTCCTGCTCACCGGCGTCCGGGGCCTGCAGGAAGATGAGCAGCGCCTCCGGGTCCTTGTCTATGACCTGACGGGCCCCCTGGACGTCGATCTCCAGGATGACGTCACGGCCGTCGGTCTCGCCAAGGGTCGGGGTGCCGTAGTAGTTGCCGAGGAACTCGGCGTACTCCAGGAACCCGTCCTCCTCGATCCGGGCCTCGAAGGCATCCCGGGTCACGAAGATGTAGGCCTCGTCCGACTCCCCCGGGCGCTGCTCCCTGGTGGTCCAGGAGCGGCTCAGCCAGAGTTCGGGGTAGCGCTCGATCAGTACGTCGACGACGGTGCTCTTCCCGACACCGCCGGGGCCGGACACCACGACCAGAAGTGGTGAGTAGCTCAGGAGAATGCCTCCAGGAGTGCGCTCCGCTGTTGCGGGCCGAGGCCGGACAACCGGCGGGACTCGGCGATCTTCAGTTCCTCCATGGTCCGCCGGGCGGTCACCTTGCCGACGCCGGGGAGGGACTCCAACACCGCCAGGACCTTGATCTTGGCGATGACCGGGTCGGAGTCGGCCCGATCGAGGAGCTCCGGGAGGGTGATCGAACCCATTTTCAGGCGGTTCTTGACATCTGAGCGAACGCGGCGGGCCTCCGCCGCCTTCTCGAGCGCCGCCTGGCGCTGTTCCGGCGTCAACTGCGGGGGGCTAGGCATGCCCGCACCGTATCCGTTGCTCGAGATCCACCACTAACCAAGCGCTCCCAGGAGTTCGGCGGCCGCTGCTGGTGGATCGTCGGCCAGGGTGACGGCCCGCCCGATGACCAGCAGGTCCGCCCCCTCGGCCAGCGCCTCGGCCGGCGTGACCGGCATCGGCTGGTCGTGCTGCTCGGCACCGGCGGCCCGAATGCCGGGAACGACCCGCATCGTCCGCGGCGACAGTTCGCGGGCGTCCTTGAGGTGGATGCCGGAGCAGACGATCCCACCACAACCGGCCTCGACCGCCAGCCGCAGCCGGTTGGGGACGATGTGGTCCGGGTAGTCGGCATCAGAGGTGAGGACGGTGATGGCCACCGCCACCGGATCATCGAGGCCGGCGTTTCGGGCCCCGGCGTTGAGTCCGTCGACCCCGGCCTTGAGCATGTCGGCGCCGCCCTGAGCGTGCATCGTCAGGTACTTGGCTCCGAGGGCACCGGCCACGCTCGCCGCCTTCGACACCGTGGTCGGGATGTCGTGGAGCTTCAGGTCGAGGAACACGTCGAACCCGTTGTCGAGCATGGTGCCGACCGCGTCCGGGCCGGCCGCGGTGTAGAGCTCCAGGCCCACTTTTGCCACCCCGAACCAGGGCGACAGCTGCCGGGCCAACCGCACGGCCTCGACGAGATCGTCGACGTCGAGTGCGAGTGCCATCTTCGATCGAAGCTCCGGCGACAGGCCCGACTGGGCCGCTTCGACTGTCTCTGTCACGGATGCTCTCCTCTGTCGTGGTGGTTGCTCGACGAGCGATCAGATCCGGGCCGTACCGACCAGGTCATCGAATCGGGATACCCCTTGATTAGCACACCACCGGCGTAGATCGGTGCCTACCCGGCCAACGGTTCGAGGATCGGCGAAGGACGCAGTCCCGATCTGGACCGCGTCGGCCCCGACCCGGGCGAACTCGACCACATCCTCGGCCGTTGCGATCCCACCGACCCCGATGATCGGCAGGTCGGGGTTGGCGGCCCGGACGTCGGCCACGGCCCGAACGGCAAGCGGTCGGATGGCGGGACCGGACACGCCGCCCCGGCCGGCCCCGATGCGGGCCGCCCCCGTGACCGGGTCGACGGCCAGCCCGAAGTAGGTGTTGACCAGGGTCACCGCTTCCGCCCCGGCGTCGGCTGCTGCGCCGGCGATCGATGGCAGCTCGGGACCGACGTTCGGGCTCAGCTTGGCCCATCGGGGCCGATTGCAACCCTCGGTGGCGGCGATTACCTCTCCGGTCATCTCGGCCGAATGGGCGAACATGGCGTTGCCGGCCTCGGTGTTCGGACACGAGATGTTGACCTCGACCGCAATCACCTCCGGCGGCGCATCTGCCAGGGCCTTGGCCGCCAGGCGGTAGTCGTCGACCGTTCGGCCCCAGATCGATGCGACGACCCGAGCCCCCGCAGCCCGCAGCGCCGGCAGATCGGTGGCCAACCAGGCCTCGATCCCCGGCCCCTGGAGCCCGACCGAGTTGATCATCCCGGCCGGGGTCTGGTGGACCCGGACCGGTGCGTTGCCGTCCCATGGATAGTGGGCCAAGGACTTGACAACCACCGCCCCGAGGGCGGACAGATCGACGTAGGCGCCGAGCTCGGTGCCGTGACCGGCCGTCCCTGCTGCGGTCATCACCGGTGACGGCAGCGTCACCGATCCGATCGTCGCGGTCAGGTCGACGGCGCCTCGCCGCATCACCACCCCCCGGATCCCGCTTCGGTCTCGGTGACCAGGCCGGCATGGATCGACTGCAGCGACCGGACCCGGAGATCCTGCCGGGCGAGATCGGCCAACCCGAGCGCAGTTGCTCTCGCTGCCGCCACCGTGGTCAGCAGCGCCACCCCGTTCTGGCCGGCGGACGACCGGATGTAGGCGCCGTCGGCCCGGGGGCCGCGGCCACGGGGCGTGTTGATGACCATGCTCAGCTCGCCGGCTTCCAGCAGGTCGACCGCATTCGGCCCGTCCTCGTCCAGCCGGTCGAGCACCCGCTCGACCTCGAGCCCATCCGCCCGGAGCCTGGCCGCGGTCCCGGCGGTCGCGGCCAACCGGAACCCGAGCGAGGCGAGCTGGGCCGCCACGTCTGCCCCGGCGTCCTTGTCTCGGTCCGCCAGCGACAGGAACACCATCGATCCCGGCGCCGGCAGGCCCATCCCGGCCCCCATCTGGCTCTTGACGAATGCCAGCCCGGGGGTCAGGTCGATCCCCATCACCTCGCCAGTCGAGCGCATCTCCGGCCCGAGCAGCGCGTCGGTGCCCGGCAGCCGGTTGAACGGCAGCACCGCTTCCTTGACCGCCCAGGTCCCGGTGACCGGTTCCGGGGCCAACAGCCCTTCGGCCTCCAGTTCGTCGAGGGTCGCACCGGTCATGACCCGGGCCGCCACCTTGGCAAGCGGGCGGCCGGTCGCCTTGGCAACGAACGGGACCGTCCGTGACGCCCGGGGGTTGGCCTCGATGACGAAGACCTCGCCGTCCTTGACGGCGTACTGGACGTTGAGCAGGCCGACGACGGCCAGCTCCTCGGCCAGCCGGATCGAGTACTCCGACAGTGTGGCGACGGTCGCCGGGTCCAGGGTCGGCGGCGGGAGGACGCAGGCCGAATCCCCCGAGTGGACCCCGGCCTCCTCGACGTGCTCCATGACCCCGCCGATGATGGTCCGACCGGTCCGGTCACGGACCGAGTCGACGTCGACCTCGATCGCCGACTCCAGGAACCGGTCGATCAGGACCGGCCGCTCGGCGGACAATCCGCCCTCCCGGCCGAGGGTGCCGGATGCGCCAAGGGCCTTCATGGCCGAGGCCAGGTCCTCGTCGCCGTAGACCAGCTCCATCGCCCGCCCGCCGAGGACGTAGCTCGGCCGGACCAGCGCCGGGTAGCCGACCTCGGCCGCAACCCTGACCGCCCCTTCGACCGTGGTGGCGGTACCACCGGGTGGCTGGGGGATGTCGAGCCGCCGGCAGACCTCGGCCCACTGGTCCCGGTCCTCGGCGGCATCGATCGACGAGGGCGACGTTCCGAGCACGAGCTCCGGCGGCAACCGGTCGGCCAGCTTCAGCGGGGTCTGTCCTCCGAGGGACACGACGATGCCGGCCAGCGTGCCACCCCGGCCCCGCTCGGCCTCGACGATGTTCATCACGTCCTCGAAGGTCACCGGCTCGAAGTACAGCCGGTCCGAGGTGTCGTAGTCGGTGGAGACGGTCTCCGGGTTGCAGTTGATCATCACCGTCTCGTAGCCGGCGTCACGGAGGGCGAAGCTGGCATGGACGCAGCAGTAGTCGAACTCGATGCCCTGACCGATCCGGTTCGGACCGGAGCCGAGGATGATCACGGTGTCCCGGTCCGCCGGCGTGATCTCGTTCTCGTCCTCGTAGGTCGAGTAGTGGTACGGCGTGCTGGCCTCGAACTCCGCAGCACAGGTGTCGACCGTCTTGAACGTGACGGTCACCCCGTGGCCGATCCTGGCCGCCCGGACCGCGTCCTCATCGGCCGGCTCGCCGTCGACTCGGAGCAGGTAGGCCAGCTGGTCGTCGCTGAAGCCGAGCTGCTTGGCCCGGCGCCACTCGGCTCGGGTCAGCGAGTCGAGCGCTCGACCTTCCAACGCCTGGCGCTCCTCGACGATCACCGACATCTGATCGAGGAACCACGGGTCGATCCAGGTCAGCTCATACAACCGCTCGATCGAGACACCGGCTCGGAGCGCCGCCTCGACCTGGAAGATCCGGTCCGGGGTTGCCACCTGGACCGCGGCCTCCAACGCCTCGAGGTTCATCTCGTTGAACCGCTGCTCGACGCTGCTGCCGTTGAGCCCGGTCTGGCCGAGCTCCAGCGAACGACATGCCTTCTGCAACGACTCCGGGAACGTCCGACCGATGGCCATGACCTCACCGACCGACTGCATCGACGTGCCGAGCACCCCGGTGGTGCCGGGGAACTTCTCGAACGCCCACCGGGGGATCTTGGTCACCACGTAGTCGATGACCGGTTCGAACGAGGATGGGGTCTTGGCCGTGATGTCGTTCGGGATCTCGTCCAGGGTGTAGCCGACCGCCAGCTTGGCTGCGATCTTGGCGATCGGGAAGCCGGTGGCCTTTGACGCAAGGGCCGAGGACCGGCTGACCCTCGGGTTCATCTCGATCACGACCTGCCGCCCGGTCTCGGGCTCGACGGCGAACTGGACATTTGACCCGCCGGTCTCCACCCCGACCCGCCGGAGACAGGCGAACGCAGCGTCCCGCATCCGCTGATACTCGACATCACTGAGGGTCTGGATCGGGGCGACCGTGATCGACTCGCCGGTGTGGACCCCCATCGGATCGAGGTTCTCGATCGAGCAGATGATGACCTGGTTGTCCTGGTTGTCCCGCATCACCTCCAGCTCGAACTCCTTCCAGCCGGCGATCGACTCCTCGATCAGGATCTCGCTGATCGGGCTGGCGGCCAGACCGTTCGAGGCGACCGAGGCGAACTCCTCCATGGTGTGGGCGATGCCGGTCCCCTTGCCGCCGAGGATGTAGGCCGGCCGGATGATCACCGGGAGGCCGATGTCACCGATGATCCGGTCCGCCTCCTCCATCGAGTGGGCGACCCCGCTTCTCGGCACCTCCAGGCCGATCTCGACCATGGCGTCCTTGAACCGCTGCCGGTCCTCGGCGGTGGCGATGGCCTCGGCGTCTGCGCCGATCAGCTCGACCCCGTGCTGTCCCAGTACCCCGGCCTCGACCAGCTCCATCGCCAGGTTGAGGGCGGTCTGGCCGCCGAGCGTCGGCAGCACGGCGTCCGGCTGCTCGGCCTCGATGATCCGACTCAGCACCTCGAGGGTCAGCGGTTCGATGTAGGTCGCATCGGCGAAGTCCGGATCGGTCATGATCGTCGCCGGATTGGAGTTGGCCAGGACCACCCGGTAGCCGTCCTCCCGCAGTACCCGGCAGGCCTGGGTACCGGAGTAGTCGAACTCGCAGGCCTGGCCGATCACGATCGGGCCGGAACCGATGACGAGAATGGTCTGCAGGTCGTTCCGTCTCGGCATGTCAGACCTCCCCCGCCTCGTCGGCGGTCATGCGGTCGGTCGCCGGGGCGATGCCGACCCCAAGCCGCTCGGCGAATCGTTCGAACAGGTGGGCGGCGTCGTGGGGACCGGGCGACGCCTCCGGATGGTGCTGGACGCTGAACGCCGAGGCTGCGCCGTCCGCAACCGTGACCTCCATGCCCTGGCAGACCCCGTCGTTCAGGTTGATGTGGGTCACCTCGGCCAGGCCGGCGAGCGAGGCCGGATCGACCGCGAAGTTGTGGTTCTGGCTGGTGATCTCCACCCCGCCGGTCGTCTCGTCCCGGACCGGATGGTTGGCCCCGTGGTGGCCGAACGGCAGCTTCACGATCCGGGCCCCGATGGCCAGGCTGAGGATCTGGTGGCCGAGGCAGATCCCGAAGATCGGGACCTTCCCCAGCAGCTCCCGGACCGTTGCCACCGCATACGGCACCTCGGTGGGGTCACCGGGACCGTTCGACAGGAAGACCCCGTCCGGGTTGCGGGCCAGGACGTCTGCCGCCGTGGTCGAGGCCGGCACGACCTCGACATCGCCGATGCGGCTCAGATGATCGAGGATCCGCCGCTTGATCCCGAAGTCGAAGGCCACGATCTACGGGGACGGCCCGGGCCCGGGGACGACGTGGGCGACCCGGTACGGCACCTCGGTGGTGACCTCGGCAACCAGATCGATCCCGTCGGTGCCCGACTCTGCGGCCGCAGCGGCGGTGATCGTCGCCAGGTCGAACCCGCCCGGCCCCTCGACCGGTCCGAACGCCCCGGGCATCGCCCCGTGGTCCCGGATGATCCTGGTCAGGCGGCGGGTGTCCAGCCCGGCGATCCCGGCCATGCCAGTCGCCAGCAGGAACCCCTGGAGCGACTCCTCGGCCCGCCAGTTGGAGTGGCGGCGGGCCAGATCCCGGACGATGACCCCGCGGGCGAACGTGGTCCGGGACTCCGAGTCACCGGGGGTGGCCCCGTAGTTCCCGATGTGGGGGTAGGTGAACGTGATGATCTGACCGGCGTAGGACGGGTCGGTCAGGATCTCCTGGTAGCCGGTCAGGGCCGTGTTGAACACGACCTCGCCGGAGGCCGGGGTCTGGGGCACGGCGCCGATGTGCTCGCCCTCGAAGACCGAGCCGTCAGCCAGGACCAGTGCCGCGGCCGCCGGGGCAGGTCCGCCGTCTGCGACCCCGGCCGTGCCGGCGTCGATCGTCCGGCCGCTCATCGGACCGCCATCCCGTCGATCACCACCGGTTCGCCTTGATACATGGTGTGTCTCACCTTCCCTCTGACCTCCCGGCCGTGGAATGGGGTGTTGGAACTGCGGCTCGCCTGCTGCGCTCGATCGATCGTCCACACGTGGTCGAGGTCGACGACGGCCAGATTGGCCGGTCGGCCGACCTCGATCGGACCGCCGTGGCGGTCAGACAAGCCGGCGATGCGGGCCGGCGAGGTGGACAGCAGCGTCACCAGGTCGGCCAGCGGCAGGTCGAGCTCGGTGTTGGCAAGCGCGAAGGCGGACTCGAGGCCGAGCACGCCGGGGGGCGCCTTATCGAAGGGCAGCTCCTTCGAGTCCGGCGTGTGGGGGGCGTGGTCGGTTGCGATGGCATCGATGGTCCCATCACGCAGGCCGTTCCGGATCGCTTCGACATCCCCTGCGGTCCGCAGCGGCGGGTAGACCTTGAACACCGGGTCGTAAGACGCACACGCCGCGTCGGTCAGGCTGAAGTGGTGGGGCGTGGCCTCGGCGGTGACCGGATGCCCCTCGGCCTTGGCCGCCCGAACCAGGGCCACGCTGCCGGCCGTCGACAGATGCTGGAGGTGGACCCGGACGCCGGTCAGGCGGGACAGGGCGATGTCACGGGCAACCATCAGCTCCTCGGCCTCGGCCGGCTGGCCGGCCAGCCCCAGGCGTGACGACCAGGCCCCTTCGTGCATGACGCCACCCTGGGACAGGGCGGTGACCTCGCAATGCTGGGACAGGACGACCGGGCCACCCTCGTCGGTCACCATCGACCCGGCGTACTCCAGGGCCCGGCGCATCATCTGGGCGTCCTGGACCCCGGTCCCGTCGTCGGTGAACATCCGGACGCCGAGGTCGACCAGCTCCCCGATCGGCGACAGCGTCTGGCCGGCCTGCCCGACCGTGATGGCGGCCGATGGCTTGACCTCGCAGAGGGCGCCCCGGGCGTGGTCGAGTACCTCGCTGACCACCGCGGCGGAGTCCATGCAGGGGGTCGTGTTCGGCATGGCGACCACAGCGGTGAATCCACCGAGGGCGGCGGCCCGACTCCCGGAGGCCACCGTCTCGGCCGCCTCGTTGCCCGGCTGTCGCAGCTGGGCATGGAGATCGACGAAGCCGGGGACGACGTGGCAGCCCTCGGCATCGAGGGTCCGGTCGGCCTGGGCGCCGTCACCGATGGTGGTGATCCGACCGGTGGCGTCATCGACGACGACATCGGTTCGCCGCTCGCCGGATGCGTCGAGCACGATCCCGCCGGTGATGGCGATCCTGGTCATCCGACCTGCCCCTCCCCGGTGTCGCCGGCACCATCCGATGCCGCCTCGGCCTCCGCCGCGGCCGCAGCGATCGATGCTGCCGCCGCGTCCGGCCCAAGCAGGCGGAACAGGACCGCCATCCGGACCGGGACGCCGGCACTCACCTGGTCGAGGACCACGCATCGGGGGTCGCCAGCCACCTCGGGGTCGATCTCGACCCCCCGGTTCATCGGTCCGGGGTGCATGATCAGGGCGTCCGACCGCAGCCGTTCCGCCCGTGACCGGGTCAGGCCGTAGCGGGCCCGATACTCCCGAATCGATGGGAACAGGCCCTGGCTGAGCCGCTCCTGTTGGATCCGGAGCAGGTAGACCGCATCCAGATCCGGCAGCACGGCGTCGAGATCCGGCTCGATCTTGACCGGCCAGCCGTCGAGGCTCGGGGGGAGCAGGGTCCGAGGGCCGATCAGGACGACCTCGGCCCCCAGCTTGGTGAACGCCTCGACGTTCGACCGGGCGACCCGAGAGTGCTGGATGTCGCCACAGATGGCGACTTTGCGACCGTCGAGCGAGCCGAACCGCTCCAGCATGGTGTAGCTGTCGAGCAGGGCCTGGGTCGGGTGTTGGTGCCAGCCGTCGCCGGCGTTGATGACCGAGGCGTCCGTCCAGGCTGCGATCCGATGCGGTGCCCCGGAGCTGGCGTGACGGACGATGACGGCATCGACGCCCATGGCGGCGATCGTCTCGACCGTGTCCCGGAGCGACTCCCCCTTGTTGGTCGAGGAGGACGAGGCCGAGAAGTTCACCACGTCTGCCGACAGCCGCCGAGCGGCCAGGTCGAAACTGGTGCGGGTCCGGGTCGAGTCCTCGAAGAAGGCCAGCACGACCGTCTTGCCCCGAAGGGCCGGGACCTTCGGGATCGGCCGACGTTGGACCTCGGCGAAGGACGCCGCGAGGTCGAGGATCTGCTCCAACTCACCCCGATCGAGCTCACCGATACCGAGCAGATGCTTCATCGGGCAACCTCCCCCAGTTCGACCTGTTCGAGCGTGGCATTGACCGCCTCGTTCCGCCTGGTCGGCAGGTTCTTTCCGATGTAGTCGGGCCGGATCGGGAGCTCCCGGTGGCCCCGGTCGACCATCACTGCCAGCTGGATGGCCCGAGGTCGGCCCTGGTCCATCAGGGCGTCCAGGGCGGCCCGGATCGTCCGGCCGGTGAACAACACGTCGTCGACCAGGACCACGACCTTGCGGTCGAGGTCGAAGTCGATCTCGGTCACCGCCTCCGGCAGGACCGGCCGGAGGCTGATGTCGTCCCGGTAGAAGGCGACGTCGAGTTTGCCGACCGGGACCTCGGTCTCCTCGATCTCGAGCAGCGCAGCGGCGATGGCGTCTGCGAACGGGACCCCGCCGGTCTGGAGTCCGATCAGGACGACCTCGTCGAGGCCCTTGTTGCGCTCGATGATCTCATGGGCCATGCGCCGAACGGCCCGGCTGACCGCCGGGGCGTCGAGGACCACGCTCTTCGATATGAAAACACCCCCGTACGGGGGCGTGCGTCGACGTTCGCGTTCAGCCAAGGGCCAATCCTTCCGTCCGAGCCTCTCTGGACCCGCTTCACGGATTTCCGACTGCGATGCTAGCGACACCGGGCCCGGCGCGCGCCGACCAGGGCGCGATTACCCGGGGTCGGTCGTCACTCGCCCCGGAAGACGGGGGCTCGCTTCTCGACGAATGCCGCCGCCGCCTCCCGGTGATCGGCGGTCGACATCGATCGGGCCATCGCCACCGCCTCGGCGTCCAGCGCTTCGGCCAGTCCGGCGGTCTCGGCCCGGTTGATGTTCTCCTTCATGTACCGGAGGGCGATCGGGGCCCGGGCGGCCACCGTCGTGCACCAGTCCAGGGCGGCCTGATCGAACCCCTCGTCCGGGAGGACCGCATTGACCATGCCGAGCCGCAGCGCCTCCGCGGCATCGATCCGGGGGGACAGGAAGTACAGCTCCTTGGCCTTCGCCGAACCGAGCAGCCTGGTCAGGAACCAGCTGCCGCCGAAGTCGCCGGAGCCACCGACGCCGGAGAACGCCGTGACCAGCACCGCCCGCTCGGCGGCGATGCGGAGGTCCGCGGCCAGGGCAATCGACAGGCCGGCACCGGCGGCCGGACCGGGGAGGGCGGCGACGACGGGCTGGGGCAGCTGGCGGAGCGCAAGCGAGACCTGCCGCTGCCGTTCCCGGAGGTCGGCGATCCGCTCATCGAGCGGCTGGGCCGTTCGCCCACCGGCCACCGCGGTATTGCGCTCGTTCATGGCCTTGACGTCGCCTCCGGCGCAGAACGCACCTCCGGCCCCGGTCAGCATCAGGACCCGTATCCGGGGATCCCGGGCCACCGCCGGCAGCGCAGTGGTGAAGCCCCGGTAGATGCCGGCCGACAGGGCGTTCCGGCGATCGGGCCGGTTGAAGGTCAGCACGCCGACGTGGCCGACCCGTTGGCCGAGCAGCTCGTCGGTCCCGGTCTCGATCGGGCTCGGCTCGGTCCGCTGGTCCTCGTCGCTCATGCCCGAAGCGTAGGGAAGTGGCCGGGCCCGGTCGAGCCGACGCTCAGCGGCCGAGATCGCCGACCGTCGCCTCGGTGGCCCGGAACGCCAGGCGGATCGGATCGATCGGCAGCCCGTTGCGTCGCCCCGGCCGGTCGGCCATGGCGGTGACGGTGTAGGCGAAGGTCGTCTCAACGCCGTCGACGACGACACCGGCGACCTGGATCCGATAGTCGAGGTCCGAGTCGGCATCGGTCCGGCCCGGGAGCGAGCCCTCCACCGGCTCCCACACGATGATCGGCGCCGGCACGTACCCCTGCTGGCTCAGCCGGGCCACGACCTCGAGCTCGACGGTGCGGCCGCCACTCGTCATCGTGACCTCGGCATCCTCGAAGTCGGCGCCGGCGAGCCCGAACGACCAGCGGGGGTGGATCAGCTCGGCCGGCACGTAGCCCCGGGGCGGCCAGGCCACGAAGCCGGCGTCCTCCCGGACCGGAGGGTTGTCGTCGAACACGCCCTCGTCGAACACCCACAGCGCATTGGCCGGGTAGGCCTGGTCGGTGCCGGCGACGTGACCGACACCGATCTCGGTGGTCGGCGGATGGAGGATCGTGTTGCGGTGGCCGACATCACGGTTCCGGTCGCCCGGATCTTCGATGTAGCCATCGATGGCGGCCGGCCCGGTCCGGCCGAGATAGAGGTTGCTGTTGGCGGCAGCGGCGATCGCATCGTCACTCAGGCACAGGAAGCTGTCGTCCGGGGTGTGGCTGAGGCGTCCGGTTGCGCTCATCGAGAGGGCGCCGGCCTGGGCCCGGGCCGAGTACTCCCGGTTGAGCGTGACCCCCGTTGGCACACCGGCCATGGCCCGGTAGAAGTTGACCCGCCGGACGGTTGCCAACGCCAGGTCCTCGGAGCTGCCACCGGGATCGCAACCGTCGTAGGCCCCGGTCCAGTCCATGTCCGGCACCGTCCTGGCGAACTCCTCGGCATAGGCGATGGCCACCGCCTCACGGTTCGAGGTGTCGATCCACGGCTCGACCACCGTGCCGGCCTGGGACGGCGTGCCGCCGACCAGGGAGACGACGGTCAGCGCGAAGACGGTGGCGGCCAGGGCGAGGCGTGACCGGAGGCGGCGGGGCACCGCCATCCATCGGCATCACCACCGCCCGATGTGAGGACGGGGGTCGATCAGCCCGGGCCGGGCCGTACCTCCTCAGCGATCGACGAGAGCAGACCGTTCACGAACCGGCTCGACTCCTCGGTTGAGTATCGGCCGGCAAGCTCGACCGCCTCGGCAAGCACGACCCCGGTCGGGGTGTCGTGGTCGATCAGCTCGGCAACCGCCAGTCGCATCACCACCACGTCGAGCACCGCCATCCGGGACAGCGACCACCGGGTGGACGTCGACTCGATCAACTCCTCGGCCCGGGCCCGATGGGTCTCGGCGCTTCGAAGGAGGTCGACGACGAACGGATCGGGCGGCAGGGTCTGGGCCTCGAGCAGTGCGTCGACGGCCAGGCGACGGACCTCGGCCTCGTAGGCCAGCTCCACCGCCCGCTCTCGGGCCTCCCGCCGCGACCGGGTCTGCTCGCTCACGGCCGAGACCACCGGCCGCCAGGCCGGTGCCGAGGACCCTCAGGCCCGGGTCTGGTATTCACCGGTCCTGGTGTCGACCTTGACCCGGTCGCCTGGTTCGACGAACAGTGGCACCTGGATGACCAGCCCGGTCTCCAACGTCGCCGGCTTGCGGGCCCCCGAGACCCGGTCCCCCTGTACGCCCGGCTCGGTCTCGGTAATCGCCAACTCGACCGAGGCCGGCAGGTCGGTTCCGATGATCTCGTCGCCGTACATCAGGAACGTCACCGAGGTGCCCTCGGTGACGTAGTTCCCGGCCTCCCCCATCGACTCGGACGGGACCGTCGACTGCTCGAAGGTCTCGTTGTCCATGACGGCGTAGCCGTCGCCGTCCCGGTAGAGGTACTGCTGGTCCCGCTTCTCGATGAAGGCGCTCTCGACCTTCTCACCGGCCCGGAAGGTCCGGTCGACCACCGACCCGGTCCGAACGTTTCGCAGGGTGGTCCGGACGAAGGCGCCGCCCTTGCCCGGCTTCACGTGCTGGAACTCCTGGAGCTGGAACAGCCCGTCGGACAGTTCCATGTGCATGCCGTTCTTGAAATCGCTGGTGCTGATGGTTGCCATGAGTCGGTGCCTGCTTCTGTTTCGACGTGCCGGATCCCGGTCACCGGCAGGCGACGTTTGGATCCTTCGGGCTGTGGGTCAGGGTCTCGCAGCCGGAGTCCGTCACCACCACCGAGTCCTCGACGCGGATCCCGCCGAGGTCCGGCAGGTACGCACCGGGCTCGACGGTGACCACATAGCCCGTGCGGAGGATACCGGTCGCCCGGGTCGACAAGATGGGGTTCTCATGAATCTCCAGGCCGATCCCATGACCGGTCCCGTGGATGAACGCCTCGGCCAGGCCATGGTCGGCCAGCCGGTCCCGGCAGGCCCGGTCGATCTCCCGCTCCGCAACGCCGTCGGCCACCGCCGCCACCCCGGCGGCCTGGGCATCGGCGACGGCCTCATAGATCTCCCGCTGCCTGGCATCCGCGGCCCCGATCAGGAAGCTCCGGGTCATGTCCGAGCCGTAGCCGTCGACCGACGCCCCGAAGTCGATCACCACCATGTCGCCATCGGCGATGACCCGGTCGCTCGGCCTGGCATGGGGCTTTGCACTGTTCGGCCCCGCGGCAACGATCGTGGGGAAGCTCGGTCCGTCCGCTCCCCCGTCGACCATGGCCCGATCCAGCCGGGTCGCCACCTCGGCCTCGGTCAACCCGGTCCCCAGCTCGCCGATCACCTCGGCCAATGCGGCGTCCGCGATGGCGGCGGCCGCCCGGAGCCGGTCGATCTCGCCGGCGTCCTTGACCCGGCGCTCGGTCTCGACCAGTTGCTCGGTTGCAATGAGCGCCCGGCCGTCGAGCCATCGCTCGAACCGGCGGACCTCGGCCCACGTGACGTGCTCGGACTCGAGCCCGACCGAGTCGGCCCCGGCCACCGCCGCCACCACCGGGGCTTCCGGCTCCCTGGTGATCGCCACCTCGGCCTCGACCGAGGCCGCAGCCAGCTGCTCCCGCACCTGGGTCTGGTATCGCTGGTCGGTCACCAGAGCCAGGCGGTCCGGTCCGATCACGATCAGCCCGGCCGAGCCGGTGAAGCCGGTCAACCACCGGATGTTGACCGCCTTGGTCACCACCAGTGCATCGCAGCCGACACCGACCATGGCCGACCGAACGCGGCGGAGCCGTTCGTTTCGATCCATCGGCGCCAGCGGCCGATCCGGGCTCACGGCGTCACCGACACCATCGCCGCCTCCAAGACGGCCCGATCGTCGACCCGGACCGGTTCCACCCCGTCCGGGCCGTCAAGCACGAAGGTGATCCCGTCGATCGCCTTCTTGTCCCGGGAGAACAGGTCGATCAGCATCCCGTGGTCCATCCCGGCGGGGATGGTCCCGTCCAGGCCGTAGGCGGCCACGACCCGACGATGCTCGTCGACCCGAGCGGCGTCGATCCGGCCAAGCCGCCGACCGAGCTCGGCCGCATAGATCAGGCCGATCCCGACCGCCTCGCCGTGTCGGAGGTCGTAGCCCCCGGCGGTCTCGAGTGCATGGGCCAGCGTGTGGCCGTAGTTCAGGATGGCCCGACGACCGCCCTCACGCTCGTCCCCGGCGACCACATCGGCCTTGATCCGGACCGAGCGGGCCACCCGCTCGACCAGCTCCACCTCATCGAGGCGGCCGCCGCCGAGGAAGTGGTACTTGGCGAGCTCCCCCATGCCGCTTCGGAACTCCCGCGGCGACAGCGTGGCCAGGGTGTCGACATCGCACACCACGGCCGCCGGCTGCCAGAACGCCCCGACCAGGTTCTTGCCCTCGGGGAGATTCACGCCGGTCTTGCCGCCGATGGCGGCATCGATCTGCCCCAACAGGGTGGTCGACACGTGCACCACCGGGATGCCCCGGTGGTAGCTGGCGGCGACGAAGCCGGCCAGGTCTGACACCACCCCACCCCCGACCGAGACCACGCAGTCGGCCCGGGTCATGCCCCAGGCAGCGAACTGGGAGGCCAGGGAGCCGACGACATCCAGCCGTTTCGCAGCCTCGCCGTCCTCGACGGTGAACACCCGCTGCTCCCGGCCGCTGTCGACCTCGACCCCGATCCCCGGTTGGGTCACGATGGCGACCCGGGACGCCCGATCGGGGACCAGGTCTGGTAGGTGCCCAAGCACGCCTCGACCGACCACCACCGGGTAGGTCCGGCCGTCGGCGAGGGCCACCTCCTCGACCCGGGGCGCGGCGTCTCGACCGGGGAAGGTTGCGACTCCATCGACGATGGCCGCCGCAACCTCGGCCGCGGTACGACCGGCGGTCTGGATGATCAGGTCCGCTGCGGCGGTGTAGTGGACCAACCGGTCCCGTCGCAGCGTGCGAAGACGAGCGCCGGCCGCCTCGGCTCCCCCGGTGCCGTCACCGGCCAGCAGCGGACGGCCGGTGGCCGCCCCGAGCCGGGCCGACAGCTCGTCGTCCGGCGCATCGAGCCAGACCGTTACCGCCCGGTCTGCCAGCAGCGCTCGATTCTCCGGCCGCACCACCAGACCGCCACCACCATCGACGATCACGTCGGGCTCGGCTTCGAGGGCCCGGGCGAGCAACCGGTGTTCGAGCTCCCGGAACCGCCCCTCACCGTCGGTGGCGAACAGCTCGGGGATCGATCGGCCGGCCTCGGCTTCGATCGCAGCGTCCAGTCCCACCACCGGGCGGCCGGTGGCGCGGCCACGCTGCTCGGCAGCAGACGACTTCCCGGCGCCGGGGAGGCCGATGAGAACCAGAGGAGTAGTCATCACCTCGATCGTACCGGCGGTGTGAACCGCCGGATCGGTGGCGCTAGAGCCGAACGGTGTCGATCACGGCGCCGGAGACGACGACGACGGCCAGGGTTGCGGTTGCCAGGGCTGGACCGAACGGGATCTCGGCCCGCCCTCGTCGCCGGATCAGGTTGTAGACGATCCCGCCGACCGCCCCGCCGACCAGGGCGATCAGGATGGTGATGAGGACCAGTCGGGTCGTGTCGACCAGGCCCGGCTGGAGCCAGCCGATGAACAAGCCGAGGGTCATGGAGAGCTTCACGTCCCCCCGACCCATCCCCTGCTCGTGGGCCAGGTGGGCCAGCCCGATGAAGCCGGTGAAGACCGCAGCACCGACCAGGGCCGAGGTGATCCCGGCCGCATAGTCCCGCTGCCCGGAGACCACCAGGACGACGAACAACCCGGCGAGGAAGGCGGGCCAGGTGATGATGTTCGGCAACAGGTGGGTCTCGGCGTCGATGGCGGACAGCACGATCAGGATCGCAGCGAGCCCCAGGTAGGGGATCAGCAGCCAGCCGGAGCCGAACCGCAATCCCATCATGGCGAACACCAGGGCGGTGGCACCATCGACCAGCGGGTAGCGAAGACCCTTGTGGGCCCCGCACGACCAGCAGCGGTCGAACCACGAGCGGACCGGGATGAGTGATCGCCGTCCGATGGCGGCGCTGCAGGTGGTGCAGCGGTGGGTCGGCCGGAGCGGCAGCCGCTCGACGGTGCGGTCGACCAGGATGCCGAGCACCGGGCCGATGACGAGCCCGAGAGCCAGCAGGCCCACGGACATCGCAATCGACCCGGTCATCGGTCAGTCGTCGTTCTTGCGGTAGCGGGCGAGCAGCCCACCGCTCTTTGCCGTCTCGGAGTCGTCGACCAGTGCGGACAGGTCGTCGACCGAGGCGCCGAAGTCCGAGATCTCGGCCGGCGACGGCGGGGTGTCGGGGGTGCCGGCGGAATCGTCCTCGCTCAGCTCGGCCGCGGTCGGGGCCGGCGGCATCGGCGGCCGGTCGGTTGCGGACTCGGCGGTGGTCGCCTCGGTCTCGGCCGGGGCGGTCGTCGGCTCGGGCTCGGCGGTGGCGGCGGCGCCCTCGGACATGGCCTCGATCGACAGCAGACCTGCGGACAGCGAGTCGTCGGTGAGCGCACCCATCAGGGCGGCGTCGCCGAGCTCGGTGGCGGCCGGCATGCCGGGGGCGGCAGCGATCGGATCCGGCTCGCCGGCGGGACCGGTCGGCATCTCGAATGCGGGTGTTGACTCGGTCGCGGTCGGGCTGAGCGACTCCGAGGCCCGGGCCATGGATGCGATCCCAGTGGTCGGCTCGGACACGCTCACCAGCTGGCGTTCGGCAAGCAGCTTGATCTGGCGGCTGCCCTCGACCTCGCCCAGTTCCAGTGCCTGGCAGACCTGGGAGGCCGGGCAGCCGGAGGCGACGACGGTCAGGACCGCCCACTCGGCGCGATTGATGCTGACCTCGTCCGCCGGGAGATCGGCCGACGGGGCGACGTGGTGGTCGAGGCTCGGGACGACGGCCTCGATCTGACGCCAGTCGGCCAGCCGGTTCTCGGCCGCGGCCAGGACCTTGGCCACGATCTGGGGGCTGTCCCCCTCGCCGACCTCGCGGTTGGTGAAGGTGAACGTCCCGTCGCCGTACCGCAGGAGCTCGAACATCACGTCCTCGACCTCGGTGCCGTTGGCGGTGTGGCTCGCCGTGCCGTCGACCAGACGCCCCTCGTTGAACATCAACGAGCCGGTGCCCCGGTCGCCGCTGATCTCGAGCTGACCGGTCTTGTTGGTGCTGGACAGCAGTCCGAGTACCTCGTCGAGCGCAAAGTTTTCAAGCGAACCTTGCAGCATCCTGCAACCTCCTGTCGCCGCCCGACGACCGGACGGGTGTCTCTGTACCCAGTCCTCTTCGGAAGATTGCGACAGGAGTTGAGGCCGGCCGGGTCAGGCCGAACCGTCGACCGCAGCGGCCATGGCCGCCACCGGCGCCTCCAGCCCGGTCCAGTGCCCGAAGGCCAGGGCGGCCTGGTGGACCAGCATCCCGACGCCATCCGCAGTGGCCGCGCCGCGCTGACCGGCGGCGGCGAGCAGCGGAGTCACCCGGGGCTGGTAGACGATATCGACCACCCGCTGGCCGTCGTGGAGCCCCTCGATCGGGACGGGGATGCCCCCAGGGTCTGGACCGCCCGCCATCCCGACCGCGGTGGTGTTGACGATCACGTCGGCCGCTGCGGTGGCCTCGGCGTCGCCATAGGCCCCGACGACGGCCTGCGGCGCCAGGGCAGCGGCCCCCTCGGCCTTCTCCGGGGTCCGGTTCATGACCGTGATCCCGGCCGCTCCGGCCCGGCCAACCGCCTCGATGACCGACCGGGCGGCGCCGCCGGCGCCGACGACCAGAACGTTGGCGCCCTCGAGTCCGGCGCCGAGGTCGGCCTCGAAGGCCCGGACGAAGCCATCACCGTCTGTCGAGTCGCCGACGATGCGATCACCGTTGCGGAACAGGCAGTTGGCAACGCCGAGCCGGTCGGCGGCCGGGGTCAGGGCGTCCGCGGCCTCGGCGACCACCGCCTTGTGGGGCATCGTGACCGAGAGCCCGTCGATGCCGAAGGTCCGCATCGCCTCGACCGCTCGGGCCCCATCACCGGCCGGGACCGGCAGTGCCAGGTAGACCCAGTCCAGGCCGAGGGCGGCGAAACCGGCGTTGTGGATCGCCGGCGACAGCGAGTGTCTGACCGGGTCGCCGATGACGGCGGCCAGCCTGGTCCGGCCGGAGATCAACTGTCCAGCAGGCCCAGCTCCCGGGCCACCGCCACGTTCTCGTTGTGTTCCTCGAGGGTGTTCGCGAAGGCGTGGCTGCCGTCTGGGTCGATCAGCACGTAGTACAGCCAGTCCCCCGGGGTCGGGTTCATGGCCGCATCGAGCGAGGCCCGACCCGGGGCGGCGATCGGCGTCGGGGGGAGGCCCCGGCTCTCCGGGTGGCGGGTGTTGTACGGACCCGGGGTGTCGATGTCCGACTGGAAGATCGGTTCGCCCCGGATCCCCTTGCCGTAGATCAGGGTGGCGTCGATCCCGAGGGATTGATTCTCGGCCAGGCGATTGTGGATCACCCTGGCGATGCGGGGCCGATCCTCATCGGTCTTGGCCTCGGCCTCGACCAGCGAGGCAATGATGATCACCTCGTATGCCGACAGACCGTGGCGCTGCTCGGCCGCCCCGTAGCCGAGCTGCCCGGTCACCGCCGCGAACTCGTTGCTCATCTTGGCCAGGACCTCGAGCGGCTCGATGTCTGCCTCGATGAAGTACTTGGCCGGGAACAGCAGGCCCTCCCAGCTCTCGTTGCCGACCGGCCGGTACCGCGGCTCGAGCTGCCCGGAGTCGAGGGCGGCCTGGAGCTCGGTTGCGGTGACCCCGGGAATCTGGTTTGCGGTCCGCTCCAGGATCTCGGTCAGCCACAACCCCTCGGGGATCAGGAACTCGCCGTACTCGATCTGAGCCGGTCCACCGTTGAGCACGGCGATGGCCTCGTCGGCGGACATGTTCTCCTGCATCGTGTACTGGCCGGCCTGGAAATTGGAGAAGTCCTTGTACTCGGCGTAGTAGCGGAAGAAGGTGCTGTTCGGGATGACCTCGTTCGATTCGAGCAGCGATGCCAGATCCCCGGTGGTGGCCCCGGCCGGGACGTCGATCACCACCTCGGCCCCGGGCTCCCCCTCAGGGTCGAGCTGGGCTGCGAACCAGTTGCGGGCCCCGGTGTAGATGACCCAGCCGATGCCGAGCAGGATGGCGACGGCCAACACCGCCCGCAGGACCCGCAGCCCCGAGGGGCGGGACGTCACGAACTGGGCCTCGTCCTCCCAGATCAGGTCCTCGGTCCCGCCGAGCGGGTCCCCGGGGTGGGGGCCGACCGGCTCCCGGTTGTCCTGCTCGTCGAGAAAAGTCACGGGGTAGATGGTAGTGCGACCGGCGGCCGGTCAGGGGGCGACCCCGACCTCGATCTGGACGAGGGGGCCTCGATCACGACCCGGCGGTCCGGTCGAGCCAATCCTGGAGGATGACCGCCGCCGCCAC
This sequence comes from Actinomycetota bacterium, assembly GCA_039029715.1. Taxonomy (GTDB): domain Bacteria; phylum Actinomycetota; class Acidimicrobiia; order Acidimicrobiales; family SZUA-35; genus JAHELU01. Next base: position 43,666 of record JBCCFN010000003.1, read on the forward strand.
CTGGTCGACCACCTCGGTTCGGCGACGACCGCGGACCCCCTGGGCCCGCAGCGCATCGTCTGCCGAGACGGTCGTCAGCCGCTCATCATGGGTCGTGACCGGGATACCGAGGCGACGACCGAGGGCCCGGAGCTCAGACCGAACGGTCCGGACCGCAGGGCCCTCGCCACCATCGAGTCCGAGAGGTAGCCCGACCACGGCGAGCACCGCCCCGGTCTCACCGACGATGTCTGCAAGCTCAGCATGCTCCACCGGTCGATCCCCGACCCGCTTCACGGTCCGGAACGGCGTGGCGACGGTCCGGCCGGCGTCGCACACGGCAACCCCGATCCGTCTCGACCCGAGATCGAGCCCGATCACCCGTCCGGTGGCTGGCCAGGATGCCGGCTCGGCCGGCTCCCCGCTCAGGAGTCCAGGCCGGCGGCCTGCCGGGCCAGGTCGAGGGCGGCGTCGATGCCGTCCGGATCCTTGCCGCCGGCCATCGCCAGGTCCGGGCCCTTGCCACCACCACCCTTGATGGCCTTGGCACCCTCGGCGATCAGTGCCCCGGCTTCGGCCTGGCCGGTCCCGGGGACGACGGCCGCCACCAGTGCAGCACCACCGCCATCCGGGGCGCCGCCCAGAACCACGGCGTCGACGTCTTCCCGGTCCCGAAGGGCGACCGCCAGGTCCTTGAGCGCGTCCCGGGACAACCCGTCGATCCTGGCGATCACGACCCGGTTCACCGCACCGGCGGCCAGATCACCGGCCTGGCTGACCGCCAACTGCCCCTGCAGAGCCTTGACCTGGGCCCGTAGCTCCGCCATCTCGTCCAGCCGCTTGCTCAGACCGTCGACCATGTCGCCCCGCGGGACGTTGAGGAGGCCGGCGGCCCGGTCGACGGTCGCCTGCTCGGCCCGGAGCAGCTCGATGGCCCGGACCCCGGTGACCGCCTCGACCCGGCGGAGGTTCGACCCGATCGAACTCTCGCTCACGATCTTCATCAGCCCGATATCGCCGAGGGCGCCGACGTGGGTCCCACCGCAGAACTCCATGGTCGGACCGGCGATCATGACCCGGACCAGGTCGCCGTACTTGTCGCCGAAGAAGGCGATCGCTCCGAGCGCCTCGGCCTCGGCCTTCGTCATCTCCGGATGGTCGGTGGTCGTGTTCTCCAGAATCATGGCGTTGACCCGATCCTCTATCTCGCTCAGCTCCTCCGGGGTCACCGGATCGAAGTGGCTGAAGTCGAACCGGAGCCGGTCCGGGCCGACGTAGGAGCCCTGCTGCTTCACGTGATCGCCGAGGACCGCCCGCAGCGCATGGTGGAGCAGGTGGGTCCCGGTGTGGTTCCGCCGGATGGCGTCACGCCGGTCGACGTCGACCGAGATCCCGGCCAGCTGGCCGGGCAGGATCTCACCATCGGTCAGGTCGATCACGTGGCGGTGGACGCCAGGGACGGCGTAGACCGTGTCCAGGATCCGGGCGGTGCCGGTGTCGGTGACGATCTGGCCGGTGTCACCGATCTGACCGCCGGCCTCAGCGTAGGCCGGGGTGCGATTGGTGAACACCGACACGGTGTCCGTCCCGATGCCGGTCACGAGCAGAATGTCTGCCTCGACGTCTGTCAGCGTCTGGCCGAGCGACTCCCGGCCGATGAAGTCGGTCTGGTTCCCGGCCTCGACGATGGCCTGGATCTGGTCGATGTCGACCGCCTGGACCAGGTTCTTGCGGGCTTCCTTGGCCCTGGTCCGCTGCTCGGCCATGTCGGCGTCGAAGCCGGCCCGGTCGACCGAGAAGCCCCGCTCGGCCACGACCTCGGCGGTCACCTCGAACGGGAAGCCGTAGGTGTCGTGGAGCAGGAACGCCACCGAGCCGGGCAGCTCGCCGCCGGGTTCCAGACCGGCCAGGTGCTCGTCCAGGATGGTCGACCCGGAGGCCAGGGTCCGCCGGAACTGGGTCTCCTCCCGCTCCACCACCCGACGGATCAGATCATGGGTGGTCACCAGTTGCGGGTAGTCGGGGCCCATGATCTCAACCACGGTGTCGACCAGTCGGCCGGTCACCTGGTCCTCGACCCCGAGCAGGTAGGCGAACCGGATGGCCCGGCGCATGATTCGCCGAAGCACGAAGCCCCGGTCCTCGTTCGACGGGAACACCCCGTCGCTGATCAGGAACGCCATGGTCCTGGCGTGCTCGGCCAGGACCCGGAGGGCCAGATCTGAGTTCTCGTCCTGGCCGAGGGTGTAGCCGGTGATCTCTTCGGCCGCCTCGATCAGGCGGGCCATCTCGTCGATCTCGAACACCGAGTCCTTGCCCTGGAGGACCATCAGGACCCGCTCCAGGCCGGCCCCGGTGTCGATCGACGGCTTCGGCAGGGGGGTCGAGGTGCCGTCCTCGTCGGTCTCGAACTGCATGAACACGAGGTTCCAGATCTCGATGTAGCGGTCCTCGCCGCCGTGCTCTGGGCCGCCGGCCTCGCCGAACTCCGGCCCCATGTCGTAGAAGATCTCCGAGCACGGTCCATTGGGCCCGGTGTCAGCCATCCGCCACCAGTTGTCCTCATCCAGCCGCTGGATCCGCTCCTTCGGCACCCCGACCTTCTCGTGCCAGATGGCGGCGGCCTCGTCGTCGCTGAGATGGACAGTGACCCACAGCCGGTCCGGGTCGAGGCCGAAGACCTCGGTCACCAGCTCCCAGGCCATGGGGATAGCGTCTTCCTTGAAGTAGTCGCCGAAGCTGAAGTTCCCCATCATCTCGAAGAACGTGAGGTGGCGGGTGGTGCGCCCGACCTCGTCCAGGTCGTTGTGCTTGCCACCGGCCCGGACGCACTTCTGGACCGTGACGGCCCGCTGGTGTTCCGGCTTCTCCTCGCCGAGGAAGTACGGCTTGAACGGGACCATGCCCGAGTTGACGAACAGCAGCGACTTGTCGTGGGGGATCAGGCTGGCCGACGGGATCCGGAGATGATCCCGGTCCACGAAGAAGTCGGTAAACACCTTGCGCAGTTCGTTGGCCTTCACGGCATCAGACTATCGGGACGGCCCGATCCGGGAGACGAATACCGCCCGAGTCGTAATCAAGGCCCGCCGCCCCACAGGCGACGGCAACGATCCGCCTGATTTCAGCGGTCCCAGGGCCGAGACGCCGGGCGGTAGCTCCGCTGGACCCGAGCCACGCCGGCGCTGCGGCGGCGGCGCTCGGCCCGCCACCGACCCCGCCGGGTTGCCGGACGGACGGTCGGCAGCTCGTCCTCTGCGTCCGCCCGTCGGTCACGGCGGAGATCGAGCAGGGTGTCATCGGCCGCGGTCGGACCGTCTGTCGCCTCCAGGTACCGGGAGGTCAGCTGGCGCCTGGCGATCTCGACCTCCCGGCCGACGTCGTCCCCGAGGTTGCGGATTCGGGCCACACCGTCGTTGACCCGGCGGGTGCCCTCGACCCCGACCCGACCGACCGTCCTGGTCCCGACCGCGACCCGGCGGGCGGTCCGCCCGGCGACCACGGCCGAGCCGCCGGCCCACATCGCACCGTCTGGCACGACCTCCAGCGCCCGTCGAACCGGCTGGGGTAGCCGCTCCTCCAGGTCGGCGGCCGCCTGTTCGACCTGACGGGCCGTCGTCTTTCGCACCAGGAACCGAACCGCAGCACCGGCGGCCACCCACCGGAGCCGACGGAGCCGGAACAGCCGCATCATCGGCCGGCCTTCAGCTCCCCGACAACCGTGTCGGCATCGATCTCTGACTTTGCGCCGTTTCGCCGCCGCCGGCCGAACAGCCAGGACCGAGCAACCTTGCCGGTCCCCGAGGCGACGGCAAGCGTCCGGATCATCGGGTCCTGGACCGCCTCATGGGTCCGCCTGGTCGTCTCGCTGATCACGGTGGTGGCGTGGTCGGCCCGATCGAGGACGATGTCGACCTTGTCCAGCTCGGCGTCTGCGTCTGCGATCAGCTGGCGGAGCTCCCGGAAGGCGGAGATCCCCTCGTCCCGGAGCTGGTGGGCGGTGTCCTCGAGCTTGGCCAGGGTGTTGTTCAGGTTGTTGACCGCGGTGATGAGGAAGACCGCCGTCGCCACCACGGCGATGGCGGTGATGATGGCGGCGAACTCGGTGATGCTCATTCGTCGCCTCCGGGCCCCTGGTCGATCTCGGTCATGCGTTGGGCGATCCGACGCTCCTCGCCGTGCTCGGTCGGGACGTAGTATCGACGTCCCCGCACCTCCTCCGGCGCATACTCCTGGGGAACGTGGCCCCCCGGGTAGTCATGAGGATAGCGGTAGCCGTCGCCGTGGCCGAGGCTGGCCGCCCCCCGATAGGACGCATCCCGTAGGTGCATGGGCACCTCGCCGGCTGGCAGCTCCTGGACGTCCCGCATCGCCCGGTTGAGCCCGGCGTAGGCCGCATTGGACTTCTGGGCGGTCGCCAGATGGACGGTGGCATGGGCCAAGTTGATCCTGGCCTCGGGTAGACCCACGTAGTCGACGGCTGCGGCTGCGGCGGTGGCGACCAGGATGGCGGTATGGTCTGCCATCCCGATGTCCTCGGATGCGTGGACCACCAGCCGTCGAGCGATGAACCGGGGGTCCTCCCCTGCGGTCAGCATCCGGGCCAACCAGTAGAGGGCGGCGTCTGGGTCGCTTCCCCGAATGCTCTTGATGAAGGCCGAGATGACGTCGTAGTGCTCGTCCCGACCGTAGCGGAGGGCCTTGAGATCGGTTGCCGCCTCGGCATCGGCCAGCACCACCCTCGGTCGCCCATCGTCCTCCCTGGCTGCGGCCAGGGCCACCGCGACCTCGAGGGTGGTCAGGACCTGCCGACCATCGCCGGCGGCCCGGGCCGCAAGGTAGGCGATGGCGTCGTCATCCGCAGTCGCTCCCTCGGCGTCGAGGCCTCGCCGGATCAGCTCGGCCAGGTCGTCCTCGTCCAGTGGTTGCAGCCGAAACAGGGTCGACCGGCTCCGGAGCGGGGCGTTGACTTCGAAGAACGGGTTCTCGGTGGTCGCCCCGATCAGGACCAGGACCCCGGACTCCACCGCCGGCAGCAGCGCATCCTGCTGAGCCTTGTTGAACCGGTGGACCTCGTCGAGGAACAGGATCGTGCCCCGGCCATGGGCACCAAGGCGCTCCTCGGCGGTGGCAATAACTTCCCGAACGTCTTTCACCGAGGCGTTGACGGCCGATAGCTGAACGAACTCCTTCGACGATGCGGTGGCCACCAGCCGGGCCAGCGTCGTCTTACCCGTCCCGGCCGGCCCCCAGAAGATGACAGACGACAAGCGATCAGTCTCGACCAATCGACGCAGCGGTCCGTCCTCACCGAGCAGGTGGGTCTGGCCGACGACGTCGTCGAGCCGCTGGGGGCGGAGCCTGCTGGCCAGCGGGGATCGAGCTTCGAGCCGTTCCCTCGCCGCCGCCGCGAACAGGTCGTCCTGGGCCACCGGTGCACTCCTTCCAAGTGGAGCCGACCGTATATGGAGTGGCCGCCGATGACGCTGTTCTGGTCGATTTTCTATCTGTGGCTCGTCCTCACCATCCTGCTGATCACCCTGCTGTACCTCCGCTACCAGGAGGGTCGACGGACACCGTCCGATCGGGACGACGATCTGTTGTTGCCGCCGGCGGACCCGGTGGGCCTCGCACCGGCGGATCAGCTGATCGAGGTCGACGAGCTCGATGACGTCGACGACGTCGACCAGGTCGAACCAGTGTCCGAGCCGGAACCCGGTGAACCATCGGCTACGCCGGCATCGCCGGCCACGGTCGCGCAACCACCGGGCATCCTCGACCTGCTGGACGGGATCGAGCTCCCGCACGACCTCACGCCTCTCACCGGCCGAATCGAGCACGGCGACCGCCACCTCATCCTGGTGTCGTCCGGCGCCGACCCGGCGGAGGTCGGCCCCGCATTCGCCGACCGGTTGGCGGACCAGGGCTTCGAGATCGAACCCGACGGCTTCGACCAGGCGGTTGCCCGTCGGAGCGACGACGTCCTCACCATGCGGATCAGCCCCGAAGCGGGAACGGTCAACGACGCCGGCCGGCCCCGCTATCCGGGTGCCGGCGACGACGACGTCGTGATCGAACTCTGGACCGGGAACGGCGCCCCACCACCGCTGGCCGACTGACTACAGAGCGCAGTCGACGGGCCCGATCAGTCGACCGGGGGCGGGAGGACCCGGATGCCGAGCTCGTCGAGCTGGGCGTCCTCGACCTCGGCCGGAGCGCCGGTCATCGGGTCGAGGCCTGACTGGGGCTTCGGGAAGGCGATGACCTCCCGGATGTTCTCCTCGCCGGCCAGGATGGCGGCCAGCCGGTCGATGCCGTAGGCGAACCCACCGTGGGGCGGCGCCCCGTACTTGAACGGGTTGAGGAAAAACCCGAATCGACTCTCGGCCTCGGCCTCGTCGATACCGAGCAGCGAGAACACCCGCTGCTGGAGTTGATGGTCGTGAATCCGGATGCTGCCGGAGCCGAGCTCCCAGCCGTTGAGGACCAGATCGTAGGCCCAGGCCCGGACCGCCATCGGGTCCGACTCCAGCTTCGGGATGTCCTCCGGGTGAGGGTGGCAGAACGGGTGGTGGCCGGTCTTCGGGATGCCGGTGGCCTCGTCGACCCCGACGAACAGCGGGAAGTCGACGACCCACAGATACTTGTACGGCCCCTCGGACACCGGCGGCCGACCGAGCCGGTTCCGGAGCTCGCCCAACACCTCACAGGTGGTGTGCCACTGGTCTGCGATCAGCAACAGGAGGTCGCCGGGCTCGGCTGCGGTCCGCTCAACCAGCATCTTCTGCTCCGTCTCGGACAAGAACTTGGCCACCGGCGAATCCAACGAGAGGTCATCGCCGACCTTCATCCAGACCATGCCCTTGGCCCCGAACGACTTGGCGTCGTCGGTCAGGCCGTCCAGCTTGTTGCGGCCCCAGTCGGCCGCTGCGCCCTTCGCGTTGATGCCCTTGATCGACTCGGCGGACGAG
>JBCCFN010000004.1:0-48429 GCA_039029715.1 Actinomycetota bacterium
AAGAACTTCTACAACGACCTGTTCAAGCGCTACGGCTGGGAGGAGGAGGCGGAAACGATCCAGGACCTCTTCCTGTCTGGCAAACGGGCCGAGGCCACGGCTGCGGTGCCGGACGAGTATCTCGACCTGTCGATGCTATGTGGCGACGAGGGCTATGTCCGGGAACGGCTCCAGGTCTACGCCGAGGTCGGCGTGACCCATCTCAACATCGACCCCCACGGGGAGAACCCGCTGGAGGTCATCGAGAAGATCAAGGCCTGGGTCGACTGAGGGCGGCGGCCGGGGCGGCCGCCTGGTCAGTCGTCCTCGTCGAACCGGCCGTCCGCGTCGTAGAAGACCTGGATCCGGTGGAGGAGCTGCTGGATCGACAGCCAGGTCACCAGCTCAACCAGTTGGGCCGGCCCAAGGGCCGAGCTGGCGTTCGCGATCGTGATCTGGTTGATCTCCGACGGGCTTGGCGCTGCGGCCTTGGCCAGCATGACCGCTGCCGCCTCGGCCGTCGTGAGGCCGGCCGGCACGGTGGTGGTCGTCATGTCGCTCGTTGCGAACCGGCTGACCGCCGCCAGCTTGTTGTGGCTGATCTCGGGGGCCAGGCGCTCGGTCATCTGGACCGCCTCGGCGACGAGGACGTCGTTGCCGGCCATCCGGCCATAGACCAGGGCAACCAGGCACTTGGGGCCGAGGCCGAGCGCCGTGGTCTCCGGGTTGAGGTTGTCGCGGATGACGGTGCCGATGGCCCGGATGGCCCGGTTGTGGGTGAGATGGGCCAGGGCGGATGGGGCGAAGCCCAGTTCGTCCTCCAGAGTCACCACCACGTTCCCGGTCCGCGACGCCATGCCCTTGGTCCAGCCGCGCTCCAACCGGAGGGCGGCCGGGGCTTGACGCATCACCTTCAGATAGGTGCCGAGCCCGTCGGTCGGGACCTGGGCGTAGCCCGGCGACGCACCGTTGCCGTTGCCATTGGTGGCACCGTTGACCTGAGGATCCGGATTCGGAATCTGGAGCGGTCGGCCCTCCAGCTGATCGGTGAACTCGTCGAGATCCTCGTCAGACCACCCGTGCTTGCCGACCTTCCAGCCGGTGGCCGAGATCAGATCGGCCACATCGTCGATGGCCGATTGCTCGAGCTCGATCCCCATCGTGTCCATGAACTTGTTGAGGAATCCCATCATGGCAACGCTGAGGACGAGCCATTCGATCTCGGCGTCCGACCGGTACTTGCGGAGGTCGGTGATGTCCGAGCGGGGAAGGTAGGCCGGGAACCGGGAGATCCCCTCCGCCACCCGGACCACTGCGGCCTCCTCGCCCGAGTACTGGCCGACGAGAGCGTCTGGACTGGCGCCCCGCCGGAGCGCGAACGAACACGTGTGGGCCGAGCAGTACATGCACTCGGCCGCTCGGCTCGAGACGTACATGGCCAGGCCGACGAGCTCCTTGGGAGCACCGGCACCGACCAGTGAGGCGGGCAGGTTGAGGAGGTTCGGCACCAGCAGGTTGTAGCTGCGGAAGCCGGTGGGCCAGATCTCGAGGTACGGATCGCAGTTCGGTACCACCCCGATCAGCTGCTCGACCAGCTTGAGCATCGGCCGGTACTCCGACTCCAGGTCCCCGAAGTCGATGGCAGCGTCCTGGATCTCTTGCGCAAGGGTGGTTGCCGTCATGATCGCCTGTGGTGTCCGCCGGCTGTCGCCGACCGCCGTAGCAGGCAGTCTGCCACAGGACCGCCTGCGAACGCACCCCTGCGCGGTGCCGTCAACGGTGACGAGCGCCACGTCCGGCGCAGATCACCGCCGCCGGTCAGTCGAACACCGACAGGTCCATCCCGAGCTGGAGATGGTTCGGAAGCTCACGGAGATCGTCGACGGTCAGGTCGGCGAAGTCGTCCATCCACTCCGGCTCGGAGACGACGTCGTGACCGAACTGCTCTGGCTGCTGGGCTGCATTCATCGCACTACCTCTTCCTCCGTCCGTGGCGTCGGTGCCCCGGATCACGATGGAGCAACGATGCGCCAGGGCTGCGGAGTCCACCAGGACTTCTTGTTGAGAAGTGCCGCCGATTTGCCACCGACGCGAAGAATGGCACTTCTTCGGCGTCATCGGTCCACGACGAGGGCGACGATGCTGAGCACTAGGATCTGACGATGGACAGCGGTGGCGAGGTGCGGCGGCTCCGGGTCGGCTGCGCCATGTGGGCCAACCGGCCCTGGGTCGGCCGGTTCTTTCCCGCCGCAACCCCGCCCGGCCGGGAGCTGGTCCCCTATGCCACCTGGTGCACTGCGGTCGAGGGCAACACGACGTTCTACGGGGTGCCGTCGCCGGACACGGTCGAGCGCTGGGCCGAGGACGCACCGGACGACTTCCGGTTCATGTTCAAGCTTCCCCGGACGATCACCCACGACCGTCGACTGCGGCACGTGGCGGATGAGCTTGACGGGTTCCTCGCCGCCATCGACCCGCTCGGAGGTCGGGCCGACCCACTGTCTGTCCAGCTGCCGGCATCGTTCGGTCCGGACGACCTGGCCGTGCTGGATGACTTCCTGACCAATGTGCCGTCCGACCGGACCTGGGGAGTCGAGGTCCGTCATCCGGCGTTCGCCGCCGGGGGTTCCGACGAACGTCGGTTCACCGATCTGCTCGCCGTCCACGGGGCGGAGCGGATCATCATCGACACCCGGGCGGTGTTCGCCGGGCCGTGCGAGACGCCGGCCGAGAAGGAGGCGTTCGAGCGCAAACCGCGGTTGGCGGTACGCCCGGTCGCCATCGGCAGGATCCCGATCGTCCGGTTCATCGGCCAGACCGCACCGGAGGCCAATCCGGAGTGGTGGGCCAAGTGGGTGCCGAAGGTGGCGCAGTGGCTGGACGAGGGGCGGGAGCCGATCGTGTTCATCCACACCCCGGACAACGACGTCGCGCCCGAGCTGGCCCGCCGGTTCCACGCCGAGGTCGCGGCCCTGGTCCCGGACCTGGCCCCGCTCCCCGATCCGATCCGGCCCGCAGCCCAGCTCAAGCTGATCTGACGCTGACCGGGCCCTAGGCTTGGCCCGGTGAACACCCCTCCAACCGATTTCGGCGCCCTGATGGCGCTCCAGCAGCACGGTCCGGACACCTGGGTCGGCCTCAGCGCTCCCTACTCCTGGGGCCGGATCTACGGCGGGCAGGTCGTGGCCCAGGCGCTGTGGGCGGCGTTGAAGACCGTCGATGCGGAATTCGGGACCCACTCCCTGCACGCCTACTTCATCCGGGCCGGCAACATCGACGAACCGGTCCGGTTCGAGGTCGACCGGCTTCGCGACGGTCGCAGCTTCTGCACCAGGGCGGTGGTTGCCCGCCAGTCCGGCGGAGCGATCCTCCACCTCTCGTGCTCGTTCCAGAAGGCGGAGGAAGACGCCGAGGTCCAGACCGCCCGGATGCCGATCGCGCCCCATCCGGACGACTGCCGGCCTCGGCCGGACGACTGGCCGTGGGTCATGGAGCGGCGGCCCATGATCAGCTATCCCGGTGCCGGCCAGTCGATGGGCTGGGTGAGGCTCACCGACGAGGGCATGCCGGACGATCCTCGGCTCCATGTCTGCGGATTGGCGTTCACCTCGGACACCGTGCAGTTCGATGCGGCTCGGAGCATTCACCCGTTGCAGGTCCCCCGGGAGGAGTACCACGAGAAATTCATGGGCGCCTCCCTCGACCATGCAATGTGGTTCCACCGCCCGACGAGGGCCGATGAGTGGCACCTCTACGACTGGGACTGCCACGGCCTGATGGGGGCCCGGGGCATGACGGTCGGCAACCTGTATGCCCGGGACGGGACCCATGTCGCCACCGTGGCCCAGGAGGTACTGCTCCGCGAGCGTCGGCCCCGCTAGGGACCGGCCGACCGGGAGCCGCCGGGGAATCAGTCGATAGCGGCCCGAACGGCGAGGACCAGGCGGGTGAACGTGGCCAGCTCGGCGTCGTCGAGGGCGGCATAGGCGTGGCGACAGGCCACGGTGGTTCGATGCTCCGCCTCGACCCGGCGGTCCACGTCGGCTGCCGGGTGCGGGGCTGGCCAGCCGAAGCGCTCCGCCCCCGCCACCCCGCCCCGCACCGGATCGGGGGCGGCCAGCACGGCTCGATGGGGGCCGAGGCCGACGGCGTGGACGGCGGCGAGATGGGCGCCGCCCCGCAGCTCCCGCAGGACGTTGAGAGCGACCGTGACCCGCCCTGCCGGGTCGACCGGCTGTGGCAGGTTTCTCCAGCCGGCGAACAGGACCCCCGTGGACGGGAGGGCCGACTCGGCCACCCGATTGGCCAGATCGGCCAACGTCTCGAGCTGGTCCGGATCGACATCGGCCAGGGCGGTGCGACCCCACACCGCGGCCGCCTCGGCGTAGCGGCTGGCGCAGGTCATCGGGGTCAGGTCGTCCGGGCGGTGTCGCCAGAACCGACCAACCAGATCCGGGGCCATGAAGCCGATGGCGGCCGCCGCCACGTCGGCATCCACCTCCCCGAGCACACCGGCCCGGCCGTTGACCCAGAACCCGAGCGGGCCGTCGAGGCCGATCTCGGCGGCCCGCGCTGCGGTCTGCGGCGCCATCATCCAGGCCCGGCCGTACTCCAGTATCGGGACGGCGGTGGCCTCGATCGCCGGGTCGACGACCCGTTCGATCCGCTGGTCGGTCTCGGTCGTGCTCGGCTCAGGCATCGAGGGAGCATAGGTCCACGCACTTCGGCCCGTCCTGCCGGATCTGGTCCGGGTTTGCCACAATGGGACCATGTCGGTCCGCCGCCAGGTCACGCACTACGAGGTGCTCGGCGTCACGCCCGATTGCAGTTTCGACGAACTCCGGACCGCATACCGGCGGTTGGCCAGGGAGCATCATCCCGACGTGGCGACGCTGCCGACCTCCGATCGGGTGATGGCTGCGGTCAACGAGGCGTGGCGGGTGCTGTCCGACCATGACCTGCGGCAGCGGTACGACGAGACGATGGAGGTCCGGGTCGGCCACACGGCCAGCCGCCCGGCACCCCGTCCACCGTCCAGCCCCAGACCCCCGACCGGATCCCGACGGCAGGCGTGGGCGGCCGGGGTCCAGGCCCAGATGGCCCGGCTGGCCCGGCTGGCCGGCCGGTCGGCAACCCAGACCCTGCTCATCCGGGCGCCCCGTGGTCCACGGTCGGCCTATGAACTGGTGGTCGACGACCTGGTGAGCGGGTTGGCGACCGACGTCGAGAACCGGGTCCGAGCGGCCAGGGCGGCCGGCGCAGCACCGCTGGACCTCGGGGTCGCGGCAACCCTTGTCGGGGTGCGAGTCGTTGCCGACGCGCTCCGGCGAAGCTCGTCGCTCGGGGTCAGCACCGACGATCTGATGGCGGCCGAGCTGTTGGACCGGATGTGGGACATCCTGGCCCACGAACTCCCGGTGCAGCTGACCACCTCCCTCGGCGGCAACCCCCATGTCGCCGCTGCGCTCCAACGTCAGCACCGCCCCGCCCGGGGTTGATCGCGGCCGGTCGACCGGACCGGGTCGAACGTGGTACGAATGCCGCCATGGAACTTGGACTGCTGATCTTCCCGACCGACCAGACCATCGATCCGGTGGAGCTCGGTCGGGCAACCGAGGACCTCGGCTACGACTCGCTCTGGTTCCCCGAGCATTCCCACATTCCGAGCGACCGGACAACGCCCTGGGGCGGGGTCGAGGGTGCACCGCCGCTGGCCGAGCACTATTGGCGGACCCTCGACCAGTTCGCCGCCCTGTCCGCAGTCGCCGCAGTCACCGAACGGATCAAGCTGGGGACAGGGATCTGCCTGGTGGCGCAACGGGACCCGATCTGGACCGCGAAGCAGGTGGCGACCGTCGACCGGATCTCCAACGGCCGACTCATCTTCGGCGTGGGGTACGGCTGGAACGTGGAGGAGATGGCGAACCACGGTCTGGCGTTCAAGTCCCGCCGGGCCCGGCTCCGGGACAACGTGTTGCTGATGAAGCAGCTCTGGACCGAGGACGAGGCGGGCTATGACGGTGAGCACGCCACGATGACACCGAGCTGGGCGTGGCCGAAGCCGACCCAGCAGCCCCACCCGCCGGTCGTGATGGGCGGTGCGGCCGGCCCGAAGACGGCGGCCCACATCGCCGAATTCTGCGACGGTTGGATGCCGCTTGCCGGCCGGCATCATCTGGAGCGGTGGTCCGAGATCGAGAAGGCATGCGAGGCGATCGGTCGAGACCCGGCGACGGTCGAGTTGAGCGTCTTCGGTGCCAGACCGGATCCGGCCGGTCTGGAGGAGTTGGCCGCCGCCGGGGTCCGCCGAGCCCTGTTCCCGCTGCCTCAGGGCACCAGGGACGAGGTCCTGGCCAAGGCCGAGGCCTGGTCCAGCCTGGTCGGGACGGTCTGATCCGGCCGGCGGTTGCCGGAACGCCCGCAGCTACTTTCGCTGCTTGAGTTCGGCCATGCCCCGGAACAGGTCGATGACCCCGGTCGGCGGTCGGTCGGGATCGAGCTCCCGGTACACCGAGTCGACGTTGATCACGATCCGCTCCCAGTCGAGCCAGTCGGCGTAGGGACCGAGCTCGATGTCCCGTGCCGCCTCGTCCGCTCGCATGCCGGCCTCGTAGCGGGCGGTGGCTTCGGCCTTCACGTAGGACAGGTAGTCGGCCACCGCCTGGACGCCGGCCCGGTCGGTCAACGGTCCATGGCCGGGGATGATCGTCGAGCACTGCATGTCGATGATCAGCTGGCATGCGTCGAGCCAGTTCTGGATCGGCCCGTTCCAGACGATCGGGGTGCCCTCGATGAACAGGATGTCGCCGGTGAACACCACCCCGTCGTCCGGTAGATGAACCAGCGTGTCTCCGGCGGTGTGGGCCGGACCGACCTCGATCAGGTCGGCCGTCCGGCCGCCGGCGGCGATGGTCAGCCGGTCACTGAAGGTCCGGGTCGGTTTCGGGGGTTCGATGCCGTTGAAGTCGAACGGGCCGAACGACTCCGCCAGGTAGGCGTTCGTCGTCTCGCCGAAGTCGGCGGACATCATCGCCGCCAGCATCGCCGGCGGCAGTTCCTCCATCTCTGCCGCGGCCGCATCCGAAGCGATGACCTCGGCCCCGTCCACCAGCTGGTTGCCGTAGCAGTGGTCCCCGTTGGCGTGGGTGTTCACCAGGGTGCCGATCGGCCTCTGATCGGTGACCGGCCGCATTGCGGCGAGCATCTCGGCGGTCAGGTTGAGGTCGAAGAGCGTGTCGACCAGGAGGGACCGATCATCACCGGCGACCAGCCCGGCATTGCTCCAGCCCCATCCCCCGTCCGGCTGAAGGTAGGCGAACACCCCATCGCCGACCTCGTGCAGTCCCTTGTCGTAGGCCACCACCGGCGTCGTTCCCCCTCGGTCGAGACGCCGACACTACCCCGTCGGCCACAGGCTGGACCAGCGTGGCCGACCCGTGATGCTAGATCGTCAGGTAGTCGGTCCGGTTGCCGCCGCTGTTGGCCGCTCGGTTGGCCGCCGCCTCCAGCAGGGCCAGGATTCTCTCGATCGACGGCCGCTGGTTGGTGATCGAGCCGACCACGACGCTCGCAGTGAACGAGACGAGGCCCCGGTCGAGCTCGACCGGAAACGCGATCTCGGCCCGGAGCCGCTCGGCGATGTCGGTCAGCTGCTCCGGGGTGGAGTCGGAGGACATCATGACCAGGAACCCGGCCTCGTCGAACCGGCCGAGCAGGTCTGGGGCCCGGAGCCGGTCCTGCAGCCGCTGGCCGGCCTCTCGCATGACGCGGTGGACGGCCCGCTTGCCGTGGGTCTCGGCCATGTCCGGGAGCTCGTCGATCCACAGACACAGCAGGGCCATCGGCTTCTTGTGGGGCGCGGCCAGGCGGTCGTGGAGTTGCGACAGTACGTGGTAGTGGTCTGGGAAGCCGGTCACGGTGTCGTGGGTCAGGGCCCCGCCGGCCTGGGCCGAGTAGTAGTGCTCGTTCGCCATCGATCGGACCCCGACGATGACAACGCCGGCATCGAGGCCCCGGGCCATCAGCTCGATCGGGGCGAGGGCTCGGGCCAGCCGTACCGGCTCGGCGCCGACGGCGTTGACGTCTGACCCGATCCTCTCGAGCAGGTCCTGACAGGCGGTTTCGTACTCCGGGACCAGCAGTTCGACCAGGGGGACGCCGAGCATCCGGTCGCCGGGGATCCCCATGGTCTCGATCGCCTCGGGGTTTGCCATGCGGATCACCCCGTCCTGGACGAGCAGGCAGCCGATCGGCGACAGGTTCAGCGCCTCTTCGTACTGCTCGATATCACCTGACATGCCCGCACCTCATCGCTGTTGCCCGCACCTCTGTAGGTTGTACCGGGGCGTTCCGGTGGCCAGAAGAGCCACCTCGCCCACTCCGGTAGGGCCGGAGGTCTAGCCCGTCGATCGATCCTCTCGTTATCGGCGGGATCGGGCCGTCGGTTGAACGGCAACCGTGCCCAGCGAGCCCCCGGTGGTTGGGCCGGGTGGCCTATGGCACCGATGGATCGAGCTTCGCCACCCCGTCGAGCAGGGCGTTCTCGACCACCTCGGTGAGTGCGGGATGGATGTAGAAGACCTGTTCGGCCACCGCTCGGGCGGTCTGGCGGAACTGCATGGCCTGGATCAGCGGCTGGATCAGGCTGGCGGCCTGCATCCCGAGGATGTGGGCTCCCAGGATCCGGCCGGACTGGGCGTCGATGATCACCTTGGCGAAGGAGTCGCCGTCCTCCAGGGCCCACCCGTAGGCGGTGCCGCCGTAGTCCCGTCGGCCGATCACGAATCGGTGGCCGGCGGCCTCGGCCTCCCCCACGGTCAGTCCGACCGAGGCGGTCTGGGGATTGCTGAACACCGCCTGGGGCACGGCCAGGTAGTCGACCGAGCGGAGCCGATCCGGGTGGGCCATGTTCCAGAACGCCACCTTGGCCTCGGCGTTGGCCAGGTGCTTGAGCTGGTAGGCGTTCGACACGTCGCCGATGGCCCACACCCCATCGACCGAGGTCGCCATGGTGTCATCGACGGCGATTCGCCCGTCCGGGTGCACGGCGAGCCCGCCGGCTTCGGCATCGACGAGGTCGGCGTTCGGGGCTCGGCCGGTGGCGACCAGCAGTTCGTCGGCCTCGTGGACCTCTCCGCCGACGTGGAGTCGCAGCGTCTCCCCCACCTGCTCGATGCGATCCGGGACCTGGCCGAGCCGGAGATCGATCCGCCGGCCGAAGACCTCGGTGAACCGGGTGGCGATCTCCGCATCGCCGGTTCGCAGCAGCGTGTCCGACCGGTTGAACAGCGTGACCCGGCTGCCGTAGGCGTCGAAGACGTGGCCGAGCTCGGTGGCGATGAACCCGCCACCGATGATGGCCAGCCGCTCCGGTAGGCGATCGAGACGCATGATCGTGTCCGAGGTGTGGACCCGGACCTGGTCGGGACCGGGAGCCAGCCCGGGGATCGGGGGCAGGACGGCCCGGGAGCCGGTGGCGACCAGGATCCGCTTAGCGGTGATGGCCCGGCCGTCGACGTCGAGCACCCGCTCCCCGGTGAACCGGGCGGTGCCCCGGATCAGCTCGAGGTTCGGGGTCCCGGACGCCCGGTACTCCTCTCCGCCGGCCGCGATCGGGTCGATCCGGCCGAAGACCCGGTCCCGGATCGCTGGCCAGTCCGCCCCCTGGAACGCCAGATCGACGCCGAGTCGGTCCGAGCCCCTTGCCGCGAGGGCGAGGTCGGCCGGGAGCACGAACATCTTGGATGGGATGCAGCCGACGTTGAGGCAGGTACCGCCGAAGGTGCCGCGCTCGACGAGGGCGATCTTCCAGTCGGCGAACTCCTCCGGGATGGCGTTGCCGGAGCCGGAGCCGATGATGATCAGGTCGAAGGAGTCCATGGGGTGTCTCCAGAAGGTCGGGCGCTTGGTTGGCGCAGGGAGAGATTAGCGGCGGCGCCGGTTGGCCCGGCCGATGACGGTCCAGTCGACCTCGTGGGGCTCCAGCGGTCGCATGGCGATGTCGATGGCGGTCCACAGGGTCCTGCTGACCGGAAAGAACAGGGTGGGAACCGCGATCGCCAGGGCGATGTTGGCCACCATCAGCTGGGCCACCGGGAAGTCGGGGAATGTCACGACCAAGCTAACGATCAGGGACCCGAGCAGTATTCCGAAACTGACGATCGTGTTGATCCCGATCGCCCCGATCCAGTGACCCTCGATCCGCTCGAAGGTCAGGCCGCACCGGTGGCAGCGGTCCGCCATGCGGACCCACCACCTGAACTGGCCCCGGGCCCCGCAGGCCGGACAGGCCGCCACCAGCCCCCGGCGGAGCAGCCGTCCGGTCGACAGGCCGGTGCCGAGCGTCGCCTCGTCTGCCGAATCGCTCATCGGCGCGGACCAGCCGTCACCGGCGGCGGGCCACCCAGGCCCCGATCCGGTCCATGGCCTCGGCGATGTCGCCGGCCGCGCCGGCGTAGGAGAGCCGGACGAAGTCGTGCCCCCTCGGACGGTCGAAGTCGATGCCCGGGGTCACCGCCACCCCCAACTCGTCGAGCCACCGCCGTGACAACTCCTGGCTGTCGATGCCGAGTTCTGCGATGTCGACCCAGGCATAGAAGGCGCCATCCGGCGGGGCCATCCGGTGCAGCCCGGCCTGTCCGAGCCCGTCGAGGACCAGTTGCCGGTTGGCGCGGTAGCGGTCGACGTTGGCCTCCAGCTCGTCGATGCAGTCGAGCGCGGCGAGCGCTGCGACCTGGCCAACGGTCGGCGGGGCGACGGTCAGGCTCTGAGCCAGCCGCTCGACGGCTTCGGCGATCGTCGGTGGGGCGACCACCCACCCGACCCGCCAACCGGTCATCGAGAAGTACTTCGAGAAGCTGTTGAGGACCAGGACCTGATCACTCTGAGCCAGCACGGTGGCGGCCGGCCCATCGAAGGCGATCCCGTGGTAGATCTCGTCGACGACCAGCCGGACGTCTGCGTCGGCGGCCCACGACACCAGATCGGCCAGGGCCGGCGCCGGGAGGACCGTACCGGTCGGGTTGCTCGGGCTGGCGACCACCAGCCCGTCGAGCGGTCCGGCCGCCTCGAGCAACTCGACGGTCGGCCGGAACCCGGTCTCGTGGCCGACCGGGATCGGGACCACCTCAATGCCGAGCGCTGCGAGGTCGTTGCGGTAGCAGGGATAGCCCGGTTCGAGGACGCCGACTCGGTTGCCGACGTCGAACAGGGCCAGGAACCCCAGGACGCAGCTGCCGGATGCACCGGTCGTCACCACGATCCGATCGGGGTCGACGCTGACGTCGTAGCGGCGCCGATACCAGTCGGACAGACCGGTCCGTAGTTCCGGTAGGCCGGCGGCGCCGGTGTAGCCGAGTGCCTGGCAGTCGAGGGCTTCGGCGACGGCCCGCCTGGCTCCCGCCGGTGCCGGGGTCGACGGCTGGCCGACCTCGAGGTGGAGCACCGGCCGGCCGGCGGCCTCCCTGGCCGCGGCGGCCTTCATGACCTCCATCACATAGAACGGGGCGACGTCACTTCTGCTCGACGGGCGCATGCCAGACCGACCCTAGCGGCGGCCCGCTCGATGATCCCGGTCGCCCGGTGTAGGTTGCGAGCGTGACGTGTCAACTCGGAGCCCATGTCGGCCAGCAGAACCTTGCGATGGACGAGATGCGGGCGCTGTGGCGATGGCTGGACGCCAAGGGGTTCGATTGGATATCGGCCTGGGACCACATCTACGAGGCCCCGCCGTCGATGCCGACACCGGGGGTGCTGCCCCACTTCGAGGCGGTGGCGACCCTGGCCGCGCTTGCCGTCGAGACGACGAATGCCCGGCTCGGCTGCCTCGTGTTCTACGTCGGGTACCGGAACCCCGGCTTGCTCGCCAAATCGGCGATAACGATCGATCATCTCGCCGGCGGACGGTTCGAGCTCGGGCTCGGCGGCGGCTGGCATCAGTGGGAGGCCGAGGCCTACGGCTACGACTTTCCGTCGGTCGGGGTCCGGCTCGACATGCTCGACGAGGCGACCAGGATCATCGGGCCGATGGTCGGGGCCAGCCGGTTCGTGTCTGTCGTCGATGGTGAGGACCCCGGTCCGCTTCCACGCGTCGACTTCGAGGGCGAGCACTTCCGAGCGGCCGACGCCGCCAGCCTGCCGGGTCCCCTGTTCGGGTCGATGCCGCTGTGGATCGGTGGGGTCGGTGAGCGGCGGACCCTGCCGATGGTCGCCCGCCATGCCGACGGCTGGAACGCGGCCTACGTGTCTCCGGAGGAGTTCGAGCGGCTCGGCGGGGTGCTCGACGGCCGTTGTGCCGAGATCGACCGCCGACCGGATGAGATCGAGCGGTCGGTCAACCTGGTCTTCGCCATGGGGGCAGACGAGGCCGGGGCGGCCAGGGCCGAGGCCGAGCTGGCCGAGCAGTGGGGACCGATGGCCGAGCGGGTTCGCGGCGGGACGCTGCTCGGCACGCCGGAGCGGGCGATCGAGACGGTCATGGCCTATGCCGATGCCGGGGCCGACCTGGTCAACATCGCCCTCCGGGCCCCCTACGACGAGGAGGCCCTCCTGGCCTACCACGAGGTCGTGATGCCCGCAGTCCGCAACGGCTGAGGGTCGTCGGCCAAAACGAACCGAAGGCGGCCCGATGGACCGCCTTCGGTATGACGTGGAAGCCGACCGTGATGCACACCCGACCCGCCAGAGAGGGTGCGAAGCCGGACTTCCAACTACCCGCACCATCAGTGAACCGAATACCACTCAGAGTAGCAATAGGTCATACGGATCACCGCAACGACCACGTCGGGCGGTCGAGCCGTCTGCCGGGTCAGAGCCGACGCAGTTTGACCTCCGACACCGAGTGGTCGGCCTGCTTGGTCAGGATCAGGTCGGCCCGCTCTCGCGTCGGGAGGATGTTCTCGAACAGGTTCTTCTCGTTGATCCTGGTCCAGATGTCGGTGGCCGTGGCCGTCGCTTCGTCATCCGACAGGTCGGCGTAGCGTCGGAAATACGAACGGGGGTCACGGAATGCGGTCTGGCGGAGCGTGAAGAACCGCTCGACATACCAGTCCCGGATGTCCTCGATCTCGGCGTCGACGAAGATCGAGAAGTCGAAGTAGTCGGAGATGAAGATCCGATGCTGCTCGTCGACGCCTCCGGACTGCAGCACGGTCAGCCCCTCGACGATGAGGATGTCCGGCTGGCGGACCACCACCTCCTCCTCCGGCAGCACGTCGT
This sequence comes from Actinomycetota bacterium, assembly GCA_039029715.1. GTDB lineage: Bacteria > Actinomycetota > Acidimicrobiia > Acidimicrobiales > SZUA-35 > JAHELU01. The sequence goes on from JBCCFN010000004.1 coordinate 13,195, forward strand.
AGGTCAGGTGGGAGTAGATCGGGGCCGCGACCTCGGGTTGTCCCGACTTCACGTCCGCCAGGAACTGGATGATGCGACGCCGGTCGTAGCTCTCCGGGAACCCCTTGCGGTCCATGATCCCCCGCTCCTCCAGGACCGCATTCGGGTAGAGGAACCCGTCGGTGGTCACCAGCTCGACCAGTGGATGGTTCGGCCACCGGGCAAGCAGCGTCTGGAGTACCCGGGACGTGGTCGACTTGCCGACCGCGACCGAGCCGGCGACGCCGATGACGAATGGGACCTTGGCCGGCAGTTTGCCGAGGAAGGTGTCGCTGGCCCGGTAGAGCTCCTGAGAGGCGCCGACATAGAGGTTCAGCAACCGGGACAGCGGGAGGTAGATCTTCGCCACCTCCTCCAGGCTCAGGGCCACGTTGAGGCCGCGGAGCTGGACCAGGTCGTCCTCGGTGAGGCTCAGCGGAGTGGAAGCCCGAAGCCGACCCCACTCGGAGGCCGAGAACGACATGTAGGGCGACAGCGTCGCATCGTTGCGAGTCATCGGCTGGCCATGGTGCCATGACGATCGGCCCGCCTTCAACCGAGGCCGCCCGATCTGGTGCCGGTCACCGGTGCGGTCGGGTCCGGCGCCGACCGGTAGGGTTGCGGCGATGAATGCGTGGGTCCTCAAACGCCAGGCGGCCAGGGTCGTGCTGTTGAACGACCTCGACCAGGTCCTGTTGATCAACTCGGTCGATCCGGCGGACCGGTCGAAGCCGCCGTGGTGGGAGATCCCCGGCGGCGGGATCGACCCAGGAGAGCCGTCGGCCGCGACCGCCGCTCGGGAGCTGTGGGAGGAGGCCGGGATGACCGAGGTCGAGGTCGGTCCGGTGGTCTGGGTCCAACACGTCGAGTTCGACTTCGGTGGCTACCACTTTGACCAGGACGAGGTCATTCACATCGCCAGGACCAGCGAACGGGAGATTCGTCGGCCTCAGGGGCTGGAGGCGCTGGAGGTACTGGCGTTCAAGGAGGCCCGGTGGTGGTCCCGCGACGAGGTGGCCTCGGCCGACGTCGACTTCCTACCACCCCGGCTGCCGGAGCTGTTGCCCCAGCTGATCGACGGTCCACTCCCCGACCCGCCGCTCGACATCACACCGGAGCCCGATCGGTAGGAAGCCGGCTGGGCTAGAAGTCCACGTTCTGGCCCAGGATGACGATCACGTCCGCCCCCTCGGTCGGTACTCCCGGGTTGTCGAGCAGCGGGCGGACCTGGCCCTCGGCGATGTTGAGCACGCTTGCGATCTGGATCGCGTCGACCTTGAACCCGTCGATGTAGTACACGAAGCTCTCCTCGATCGGTTCACCGTCGCGGTTCTCCGGAGTCAGGGTGCCGTAGCCGGCGCTCTCCAGCCGACGGCTGGCCCGACCGGCCAGGCCCTGCCGGCCATCCGACCCGTTGCCGACCAGCACACTGATCTCGTTGCTCGGCCGGAGCAGGGGGCTGCCGGCGATGTCGACCGACTCTTCGATCTCGCCGCCTTCGGCCGACCATAGGCCTTCGTCGACCGTTTCGGTCAGCCGACCGACCGCATAGAGGGTGAGATAACCAAGGGCCAGCAGGACGGCGGCCAACGCAACCGCGTTCGTGATGTCACTGCGTTCCACTCTGTCGATCACACGCGCTCCCAAGAATCGTCCGGTCGAGTCCGACCGGCACCGCCGGTTGGCGCCCCGTCTCCTCCGGCCGATCTCCGGCGCTCCCGGCTGTCCGGATTGTACGGCACCGGACCGGTCAACTGGTGGCAGACCGTCGCCGTCGACAGGCCGTCGGAGCTGGCGCGAGATCGACGGCCGGAGCCCCATCGGGCAAGGTATCCGGCATGGACTTCGCCATACCGTCCGACATCCAGCGCTTCCTCGACGAGCTCGACACGTTCATCGACGACGTGATCAAGCCACTGGAACGGGCCGACGACAACATCCGGTTCTTCGATCACCGCCGGGAGTGGGCCCGGACCGATTTCGAGCGCGATGGTTGGCCAAACCCGGACTGGGAGGCGCTGCTGGCAACGATGCGCCGGGAGGCGGACGACGCCGGCCTGCTCCGCTACCACCTGCCGGCCCGCTTCGGCGGCCGTGACGGCACCAACCTCGGTATGGCGATCGTTCGGGAACACCTGGCGGCAAAGGGCCTCGGGCTCCACAACGACCTGCAGAACGAGAGTTCGATCGTCGGGAACTTCCCCACCGTGCTGATGATGGAGCTCTACGGCAGCGAGGCCCAGCAGGCCCACTGGATTCCAACGATGCTGGACGGGCGGGCCCTCATCGGCTTCGGCCTGACCGAACCGTTGCACGGCTCGGACGCAACCTGGATGGAGACCACCGCCTATCGGGACGGCGACGAGTGGGTCATCAACGGGGCCAAGCGGTGGAACACCGGGATGCACGCCGCAACCCATGACTACATCTTCGCCAGGACCTCGGGCGACCCGGGCGACGCCGAGGGGATCAGCTGCTTCATCGTCCCGGTGGACACCCCAGGGTTCACGGTCGAGTTCATGTGGTGGACGTTCAACATGCCGACCGACCACGCCGAGGTGACGTTGACAGACGTTCGGGTCGGTGACGACACGATGCTCGGCGACGAGGGCCGGGGGTTGGCGGTGGCCCAGACCTTCGTCCACGAGAACCGAATCCGCCAGGCCGCGTCGGGCGTCGGGGCCTCCCAGTACTGCATCGACGAGTCGGTGAAGTACGCCCGGGAGCGCAAACCGTTCGGCAAGCCCCTGTCGTTGAATCAGGCCATCCAGTGGCCGCTGGCCGAGATGCACACCGAGGCGGAGATGATCCGCCAGCTGGTGCGCAAGACGGCGTGGGAGATGGACCAGGGCATCGATCCGATGTTCATCTCGGACAAGGTGGCGATGTGCAACTATCGGGCCAATCGGTTGGTCTGCCAGGCCGCGGACCAGGCGATCCAGACCCATGGCGGGATCGGCTACAGCCGGCACATGCCGTTCGAGCACATCTACCGCCATCACCGCCGGTACCGGATCACCGAGGGGGCGGAGGAGATCCAGATCCGCCGGGTGGCCCAGTTCCTGTTCGGCTTCTCCGGACCGCGGAAGGAGAGCCTTGGCCCGAGCTTCGCCAGCCGGTTCAACTCGGTCCAGCGAGGAGCACCAGCGTCCTGGCTCGACGATCCGCCCGCTGCGGTCTGAGCCTGCTCCGGCTGGTCAGCCCAGGCCGGCGGTCGCCGCGATCCCGGCGATGATCACCTCGATCCGGCGTCTGAACATCATCGCCGGGTCGGCTAGCGCATCACCGATCATCGGCCCGAGGTCCGCACCGAAGCGGGCCTCGAGCTGGTCCGGCGGTCGATCGGCCTCCTCGGTCGGGAGATCGCTGCCATGGGCCAGGACCATGTTGTAGATGAGGTCGAGCGCCACGAACGCGTCCCAGGGGGCGAAGCCGAGCTCGACCAACCGGCCGAGCATGGCGTGTCCCCTGGCCCGGAATGCCGGGACCGGGTCACCGACGGTCTCGATGGCCGCTCGCACGCCCCGGTGGGCCTGCATCAGCTCCCGTAACAGCTCGGCCTCGGTCGTGAGCAGAACCCGCCAATCGTCGGTTGCATCGGGAGCCTCGATGCCGGCGATGGCACGGTCGAGCGCGGCGATGATGAGTCCCCGACGATTGGGGACGTAGTAGTAGATCGCCGAGTGGGTCACGCCGAGGTGTTCGGCGACCCGGGTGATGGCGAGGTCACGGAAGCCGATGGCGAGCGCGGCATCGGCGATCGTCTCCAGCGAGAGCGCAACCGGCGTACGTGGGGCCATGCCTCCATTGTTGCAAACCCTCTGTTGACACTGCATCCGATGATTCTTCATACTGAAGAATCATGGTTGGTATGCTTAACACCCACACGCGCGGCCGCCCGGGCAGTCACCGGTACCGTCATCGACGGTTGGCCATCGTCCTCCTTGTGCTCGCCGTCCTGGCCGGGGCCTGTGGCGCCGATGACGAGGAGACCGCCGGCTCGGCCGATGGGTCGGCAACCGGCTCCGCCACGGTCGTTGCCGTCGATGAGCCGGCGACGACCGGAGACGAAGTGGCCGACGAGCCCGCTCCGGCGTTTCCCCGAGATGTCGAGCACGCCCTCGGGGTGACCACGATCGCGGCCGAGCCGGTCCGGATCGTCGCCATCGACGACGGGTCGGCGTTCGCCACCCTGCTGGCACTGGGCATCACCCCGGTGCTGGTCGGCCTCGGCGGGACGGTGCCAGACCCGGCCATGGTGCCCTGGTTGGCCCAGGCCGGAGCTACCGATCCCGACATCGAGTTCATCCCCGGCGGAGCCGACCTCTCGGTCGAGGCGATCGCCGCCGCCGATCCAGACCTCATCGTCGGCTGGGATGCCTTCGGGGCCAACCCGGCCTTCGAGACGATCCAGGGTGTTGCACCATACGTCGGCATTCCGATCGCCGGCTGGGACGAGGGCCTGCGGATCATCGGTGAGGCGACCGGCCGTGAGGAGCGGGCCGCCGAGGTGGCGGCGGAGACCCAGTCCCTGCTCGACGGGTTCGCCGACCGGGTCCCGGCTGGCGCCTACGACGGCTCGATCGACGTCGTGTACACCTTCCCCGGTGGTGACATTTTCGTCTGGACGTCGGCCACGGCGATCGGGCGAGTCCTCGATCAGGCCGGGCTCCCCTCGCTTCCAGAGGCGGAGGACCCCAGCGACGTCGGTCGACCGATCTCGCCGGAGCAGCTTGGGATGCTCGAGGGCGACGGCGTGATCGTGGTCGACTTCAGCGGGATGACGCTCGGCCTGCTTGAGGAGAACCCGCTGTGGGCGAGCCTCCCGGCGGTCGAGGCCGGTCGGGTCGGCGTGCTGACCCCGCTCGAGAGCATCGCCGCCGGCTATGACTCAGCGCTTGGCGTGGCCGCCAACCTCGACGCCCTCGAGCGGGTACTCAACCAGATGTACGGCTAGTCCCGTCGGACCGTCGACCGGGACTGGCAAGCGGTCTCACGCCTTCGTCGTCCGGGTGTGACAAGAAACCATCCCTATCGTTCGCTGTTCGGGCAGTAGAACAGCTCGACGCTGGTTCCATGTTCCGTCTGTCGAATGGAGCGAATGGAGCGGTCATGAAGTTCGGATGGTTGGCCAGTCACGAGTCGAATCAACCGGAGGTCCTCGTCGATCAAGCGGTGTTGGCCGAGGACGTCGGGTTCGATGCGGTCTTCGGCTCCGATCACTTCCACCCCTGGGTCGACCAGGAGTCAGCCTCGGGGTTCGTGTGGTCATGGCTCGGCGCGGTTGCGGCCCGGACCTCCTCGGTCGAGTTGGCAACCGCCGTGACCACGCCGATCTTCCACTACCACCCGGCCATGATCGCCCAGGCGGCGGCCACGGTCGACCGACTGTCCGCCGGTCGGTTCTTCCTCGGTGTCGGTACCGGCGAGAACATCAACTCCGGTCCCATGGGCTACCCGTTCCCGGCCTATGCCGAGCGGATCGCCCGGATGGGTGAGGCGCTGGAGGTCATGAACCGGCTCCTGGCCGGTGAGAAGATCGATTTCGAGGGCGACCACTACACGCTCCGTAAGGCCAAGCTCTACAGCCCGCCGGTCGGCGACCTGCCGATCCTGATGGGGGCCGGCGGACCGAAGTCGGCAGCGTTCGCCGGCAGGAATGCCAGCGGCATCATCACCTCGGTCAAGGACCCGGGGGAAGCGGTGGCAAACGTGATCAAACCGTTCCGGGAGGCGGCAGAGTCGGCCGGTCGGACGGACCCGTTGATCATGGCCACCCGCTGGGTGGTCTTCGCCGACGGCGACGACGAGGCGTGGGAGGCGCTTGCCGCCATGCGCGGGCTCCGGGCCCCGGGGCGGCTGCAAGAGGTCGACCCGATGGTGCTGCGGCAGCGGGCGGACGAGATGGACCGGGGCGAGGTGCTCAGCCGCTACACGGTGGTCTCCTCCGCCGAACAGCTGATCGATGCCTACCGGCCGCTGGTCACCGAGATCGGTGCCGACTACATCTCGATCCAGGTCGCCTCGCTCGATCACGACGCGACGATCCGTCTGATCGGTCGTGACGTGCTCCCCGCCCTGCGAGCCATGAGCTGAGCCCGTCCACGGGGTCGAATCCCTGGCCCACGAACCCGAGCCGCAGACCCTCAGGCCACACCGTTCGCACACCCACCATCGGACGGTCCCGTCGTAGTCGGACTCAGGGAGAAGGCACTCTGGCGGATGCTGTGCGAGGCGGTAGCGGCACCGTGCCGGTCATCGGGCTGTCGCACGGACAACGGTCGCGTCGATCTCGACAAGCTGACCGACGTGGCCGAGAAGGTGCGCGCCCAACAGGGTTGCCGGTGGAACCTGGGCATCGAACCACTCATTGACGGCGTTCCAGGCCCGAAGCAGATTGTCGTGCGCTCCTACGACATGAATCGTGAGGTGACGTATGTGCCCGAGCTCGAACCCGTGGAGATCGATCAGGGTCTGGAGATTGTCGAGACACTGGGTCGCCTGGCGGTGAGGATCCTCGCCGCCGACGAGTTCGCCTTCGGCGTCGAGTGGAACCTGACCCGCAACGAAGAGTCGGTCATCCACGACATCGGCGTAGCGATAGCCGGGTGTCGGTGCCAGGCCGGCTGCGACTTCGTCATCGTTCATGCGGGTATCTTCGCGCGCCAACGCCGACCGCACCTATCGGCACCTACGTGCGGCGGGGCGCCTCCTCTCGGAGTTCGACGGGGTCGAACTCCCTGGCTCTAACTGGTCGCTCTTCCCTGGCGCTAGATCGTTGCGCGTGCCCGGGTCAAGAAACCGGTATGGGCCACCATGCGGTGGTCTGGGCGGACGGCGGCGCCGTCGATGTGCCAACCGCGGTTCATGACCTCGACCGTCGACGCCTCGGCGAACCCGGCCCGGTCCAGGGCCTCTCGCATCCGGGTGACCTGGGTGATCGAGGGGCTGTAGGCCACGATGATCCCGCCGGGCCGCAGGGTGCCCGGGAGGTGGGGCACGACGTTCCATGGTTCCGGCAGGTCCAGGACCACACGGTCCATATCCTCGTGGACCGGCGGCTCGTAGGCGTCCCGGATGTGGACGTCGTACCGATCGAGCGCCGCCTGGCCGAGGAACTCGGCAACGTTCTTGCGGGCCCTTGCTGCGAAATCCTCCCGCAGCTCGTAGCCGGTGATGGCGGCGCCAGCCCGGAGCATGGCCATCGACAGGGCCCCGGACCCGACGCCGGACTCCAACACCCGGCACCCCGGCTCGATGTCGGCAAGCAACAGCATCGGGCCGATGTCCTTCGGGTAGATCACCTGAGCCCCGCGGGGCATCTCAAGGATGTAGTCGCTCAGGGTCGGGCGATAGACCGTGAACTTCTGCCCCCGGGTGGTGGCGACCCCGGCTCCCTCCGGCTGGCCGATCAGCTCGTCATGAGGGATGACACCGGAGTGGGTTCCGAATTCCTTGCCCGCCTCCAGGCGGACCAGATAGCGCCGACGCTTGTGGTCGATCAGGAGCACCAGGTCGTTCTCGAGTAGCGGCCGGCCCCGCTCGCTCGGCGGTTGGCTCGGCCCGTCGGTCGGCGGGGTGGTCAGTTCGGTCATCGTCGTCCTCTGGTCGGTGCCAGATCGACCGGGACCGGCTCGGCAGACGAGGCTCGGTCGACCAGGCGACAGAAGGCGCAGAGTTCGGCCTCCGACGGCCCGCCGCACCGGGTACAACGGCCGAGGTCGACGGCCCGATCGTCCTCGTCGACGAACCGCTCTGCGGCCCGGGCCAGGAAGCCGAAATAGAAGTCGGCCTTCGATCCGGGCGACTGCAGCTCCATCTCGTTGAGGGCCGCCTTGTAGGCCAGGTGTTTGTTCCCGACCGCCATGGGGCATTCCTCGACCAGGTAGTCGATGCCCCGGATCACGCAGTACGCCGCAGTCTCCCGCTCGGTCAGCCGGACCAGCGGCTTGATCTTGCGGGGGAACCCGTTGCCGGCCGGCAGCATCGGCCGTTGTCGTCCGAGGTAGCCGGTCTGCCAACGCATGACGTTGCCGTAGAGGACGGCGGCCTCGTCGTCCAGGTTGTGGCCGGTGACCAGGGCGTCGTAGCCGCCTTCGAGCGCCGCGGTGTCGAAGAGGTGCCGCTTCGACAGGCCACACGCCGAACACGGGACCCGGCCGGTCACCGCCGCCGCGGTCGGGATGTCGTAGTCGTGGTCGGTCCGGAGATCGATCTCCTGCAGGGTCAGCCCCCGCGCCTCGGCGAACCGGCGGGCGTAACCGCCCGAGGCGGTCGAGTAGTCGCCGATGCCGAGCCCGACGTAGAGACCGTCTGCCTCGTAGCCGAGCTCTCGGAGCAGGTCCCAGACCGCCAGACTGTCCTTGCCGCCGGAGACCGCAACCAGCGGCCGCTCACCGGGCGTGAGCATGTCGAGCTCGTCGAGCGCCCGCTCCACCTGCTGACGGCAGTACCGGAGGAAGTGGTCGACACAGAAGTTGGCGTTGTGGCGACGGATGTCGATGATGGCCGGCTCACGGCAGACGCGGCACTTCATGGGGCCGTCCCAACCGCCCCACCGCTGATGACGGGCCGGATCTCGACCTCGGCGTCATCGGCGAGGACGGCATCGCCAGGGATCAGGGTGCCGCCGGAGATGACCAGAACCGACTCACGGTTCAGCTCGAAGCGGTTCAACAGCTTCACCACAGACATCGGGCCCTTGACCTCGACCTCCCGGGTCGGGTTCCGTAGCAACACCTTCACCCCTCCAGCATGCCAGGAACCGCCGGCACCGGGACCCGGCGGGGTCCCACGATCGGTGCTCAGGCGTCCCGACTGCGGCGGATCCGCCGTGCGATGCGCCGTTGCGCTTTGCGCTCCTGCCGGAGGTCGCGGATCTGTCGCCGGTGGGAGATCGGTAGGTGCTCGATGATCAGCGTCTGGCCCGGCTTGACCGACGACAGGTCGACCAGCTCTTGGCGACCGGTCGTCGACCGGACCAGGCGGAGGGCGAGCACGGCGGCCGAGGTGAAGATCCAGGACCGGGCCGGACCACCGATGTAGGACCGGACGGCCCAGATCACGAGACGGCGGAACATCAGAACCGGCGGATCTCCAGGACCGAGCTCTTCCGCTTGCCGGATCGACGCCCGAGCACGTAGACCAACAGCAGGATGATCACGGTCACGGCCGCACCGCCGACGGCCAGGCGCTTCTTGGAGTCCTCGGCAACCACGTCCACCTGTCCCTGGATGTCACGGAACTTGGCCTCGATGTCCGCCGGGGTGATGCGGGTGGTTTCGGTCATGACAGCACCTTCTTCTTCGCACGGGACAGGGACAGGCCGATGAGCGCGATGGCCAGAATGAGGACGACGATCGAGACCAGGTAGGGCAGGGTCGACGCCCACGAAGTGCCCTCGAAGACCTCGAGCGACTGCAGCAGGCGGAGCGTGGCCAAGCCGACGAAGAACACCCCGAGGAACACGAACAGCGATCCGGCGATGCCGAGGCCCAGGTAGCGACCGAGCTGCTTGAGCGGCTGCAGTGTCTCCTGCTTGGCGTAGTCGACCAGCATCTGCTGCATCTCCTGCGCTCCCTCGAGGGGATTGGGTTTCGCCACCGGCGCTCCTTCCTAGGGTTTCATCGAGGCGTCGACCGAACGCTCCGACCCTGGGGAGTCTAGAAGGCCGAGCGCCGAACCGGGACGGCCCGGGAACCTCAACCCCCCTGGAGCTTCAGCTCAATCAGCTCCAGGGTTTCGTCGATCGCCACCTCGAGCCCATCGAGGCGCTTCGACGAACTCGGCGCGCCGAGGAGCTGTTGCTTGTCGAACGGACCGATGGGGAGCATGGCAGCCATCTGCATCGTCCCGATCTCGTCCTCGGCGATCGAATCGGGAAGCGGCCCGATGTCGATACCGATCTCGGACGCCAGGGCCATGCAGCGCTTGAACTTCGAGACCACCCGTCCGAACTCGTCCCGCGGCGGCGGCTCGGATTCGGCATCGGGCCACAGCTCGATGTCGGCCCGGGGGTACGGGGCGTCGTCGAGCCACTCGTTGACCTTGAACCGCTCGGTCCCGACCGTGACGAGCGCCCATCGACCGTCCGGGAACTCTTCGGCCTCGATCACCCTGGCCACCGTGCCGAAGGTCGACCGTTGATCCTCGCCGCCGGTGTCGAGGCCCTTTTCGATCATCACCACGCCGAACGAACGGTCGCCTTCGATGATGTCGTGGACCAGGGCCCGATAGCGCGGCTCGAACACGTGGAGCGGCAACACCATCGTGGGAAACAGCACGAGTCGCAGCGGGAACTGGGGCAGAACGGGCATGACCGTCCTGACGCTAACAACCGCAGCCGGGCGGCGCTGGGTCGGGCGTCAGACAAATTTGTGTTCGCCGGCCACCGAACGCAGCGTGGTTCAGTTCGGGACCGGGGGCAGCGGCGACAGCAGCTCGACCGAGGGCCCACCCGGGTACCCCGTGAGGGCGGTCACCAGCGGCGTCTGGATCGTGGCGTCGACGCCTTCGCCGATCCGCTGATCGTCGTTGACGATGTAGGCGAAGGTGACGTAGGCGTCGGGGTCGGTCTCAACGGTCGACTCCACGTAGCCGGACAGGGCGAGCACCGTGCCGAGGCTCCCGGTCTTGGCCCGGACCTGGCCTTCGGCAACCGTGTCGACGAACCGGGTCAGCAGCGAGCCTCGTCGGCCGGAGATGGCAAGCGACTGGCCGAGCGGGGTGTCGGGGCCCCGAGCGGCCAGGATCGCCGCCAGGGCGGTGCAGGTCATCCGATTGGTTTCGGCAAGGCCGGAGCCGTCGAAGATCAAGACGTCGCTCATCGGGATGCCCTGCTCGATCAGGAAGTCGGTAACGGCCTGGGCGCCGGACTCGGTGGTGCCGCTCCCGAACCGGGCGAACCCGAGCCGCTTCAGCAGCAGCTCGGCCCCGAGATTCGAGCTGAAGCTGTTGATGTGGGTCACCGTCTCGGCCAAAGGTGGCGAGGAGACCGAGGCCAACTCGATCGAGCCCGGAGGGTTGATGCCGACGGTCGGCCGGTTTGCCACGGTCACGCCCCGCTCGCCGAGCAGCTGGAGGAACACCGAGGCGGCGTGGACGGCCGGCTCGTCCGTCTCCCGCCTGGTCCGGGGGGTGTTCGGGTATTCGGCCGGCCAGTCGACGAACCCTTCGTTGACCGACAGCGCAGACAACGGACCGGATTGCTTCTGATCGATCAGCCTGGAGTCCCAGGGGCCGACGCGGACCTGGTCGTAGAGCGACTCGTCACCGAGGATGGTGCCGGTCACCTGTGTCACCCCGGTGGCGGCCACCAGATCCGCCAGCTCCTCCAGCCTGGTGTGGCTCCGCTCCGCCGGCCGCGGATCCTGATACTGGGGCAGCCAGTCCTCGGTGTAGAGGAAGGGATCGCCGTCGCCGATCAGATACAGATCCCCGTCGACGACCCCCTGGTCGACCGGGGCGGTGGCGGTCACCCTCGTGGTGAACCGGAAGTCCGCCCCGAGGATGCCGAGCGCGGCGTAGGTGGTGACGATCTTCTGATTCGATGCCGGGATCAAGCCTCCCGGTTCCTCGGTGGTCTCGCCCAGTGGCCGATCTCCGTTTCGCACGCTCAGGCAGTACCGAGGGGTCGGGGTGTTGGCCGCGGTCTGGTTGATCGGGTCGGCGATGCGGGCGTCGCTGACCGGCGCCCGCAGGGTCAGCGGGACCCGGCGAGCGGACAGCATCGGGGTCCCGAGCGCCAGCTGGTGATCCTCGGGTTGGTTGGTCGCCTGATCGAAGTCGGCCCGGTTCGCCGCCTGCCAGGCGACAAGGGCGGCGACCCCGAGCACCAGCGGTGGCAACCACTGCCTGACCAGACGACCGATCTGCACGCCGAAAACCTACAGCGAAACCGACCCCGAATCGGGACGGCTCTCCCCGTGCGAGGGGACCTCGGGCTCCAGTGCGGCCCGGACGAAGGCCCGGATGTGGTCGAATCGGGCCTCGAGGGCGTCGGGGGCCAGCGGGTCTCGATTCAACAGCCCACTCAACATCCAGTGATCGGAGAAGTAGCTGAGCAGGGCCCCGTAGCCGGTGACGACCAGGTTCTCGGCGTCGTGGCGGCGGAACCGCCCGGCGTCCATCTCCCGCTCGAAGAAGGCAACGGCCCGGAGGAAGAACGGCCGCAGGGCGGCGCCGAGATCGACCCCGAGGTGGCCCTTCTCGGACAGCGCCTCCCGCCGCACGATCTGGACCAGCTCCGGGTTGGCCCGGAAGAACTCGAAGCTGACCTCCAGGATGTTCTCGACCAGCTCCCACCCCTCGTGGGGTTCGAGCCGCGCCGTCCGGATTCGCAGGTCCCAGTCCGCGAGCGCGTCCATCAGGACCTGCTGGTAGATGGCCTCCTTCGAGGCGAAGTGGTGGAGCAGGCTCTGGCGGCGGATCCCGACGCCGGCTGCGATGTCATTGAGCGACGTGCCCTCGTAGCCCTGATTGGCGAAACACTGGCGAGCTTCCTGGAGAATCACGTCCCTGGTCGATGGGTCGGACACACAACCGAAGATAGCGTCCATCCAATGGAGATAATTGCTGCGCTCTTCATGGATGACATCGAGCTGCGCTCGGTGCCCGGCCCGTCGACCAGGATCGACCTGGCCGGAATCCAGTTCTCGGCCCCGGCGCCCTCCCCCACCCCGGTCACCGTCGCCCCCCATCTGGTCGTGCTGGTCTGGAATCCGCCGGACGGCAAGGAGCTCGGTGCGCTCGAGGTGGTGTTCACCCCAGAGGGTCCCCACGACCCGGAGGCCGAACCCCTGGCCCGCAACGTCCAGCCGCTACAGATCGAGCCAGGCAAGTTCAACTATCGCCTGGTCCGGGCCGAGCTGCCGTTCGACGACTACGGCACCGTGATCGCCCGATGCAGCATCGACGGCGGCCGGCAGCACGTGGTGCCGTACACCCTGCTCCCGCCGGTGGCTTGACCGGCAGGAGAACCGATCGGTCGTGACCGCCGCCTGCGCCGCCGCGTTCTCCAACCATCCGGATCCGGCAGTGGCGGTCGGCGAGACCGTCGGCTCGGTCCTGGATCGGATCGACCCCCATCCGTCTGTGGTGCTGGTGCTGGCGGCCGGTCCCAGCGCCGCGGCCCTGGTCCCGATCGCCGATGCGGTCGGGGGACTGCTCGCGCCGGAGGTGTTGATCGCCTCGGCGGCACCGGCCGTCATCGGTGGGCTCGAGCATCGGGCTGCGCCGTCCGGGTTCGTCGTCGTCGGGATCAACGTCGACGGCCCGGTCGAGCCGGTTCGGATCGGCACCGGTGAACCGCTGCCGGCAGCCGGGTGCGGCGGGCCACTGCTGCTGTTCGGCGACGCATCGGTTGGATTCGGTCCCCGGCCGGTCGCCGTCGGGGTCGGTGCGGTGGCGTCGGGCCAGACCCGCCTGGTCCACGACGGTCTGGTGGCCACCGATGGCACGGTCGGCGTCGGGTTCCCGCCCGGGGCGGCCGAGCGGTTCGAGTTCCTGCTCCCGGCCCCCGCAGACATCCCGGACCCGTTCGCCTCGCCGGAGGGCGTGGACATCGCCGCGGAGCTCGCACCGGAGCTCAGCGGGGACACGATCCCGGTCGCCCGGCCGTTCGACCCCGGCGCGGGCGCCGGATTGTTGCTTTTCGGTACCCCATCGACGCTGGTCGCAGCGGCCGATCGGTTCGATCTCGAACTGGCGGTCATGCGGTTTCCCGGTGCGCTGGCCGGTGCGGCCGGACGGGTGATCCACCCGGCGCCGGCGCCAGGGGTCTCGGCCGATCATCGACTGGTCGGTCTGGTGATCGGGCCGGACGACGGCTGAATCGGTTCTGGGCCCGAGCGCAGCCTCGCCACCGGGCCGGATCGAGGTTCGGATCGGCACTCCGATGGTGGACAGCCGGTAGTGTGAAACGTGTCGGTGTCGCGGCTTCGTCCCGGTGCCGACCCACGTCCGCTCCGCCCCACCCTGCGGTCGTGCCCGGGCCGGAGCATGCGGCCCATCGCGCCGGCTCGTGCCGGTACCCCTACAGAGGAATCGAGCAACTGGGACACCCGATCAGCCCGCTGGGCGGGGTGTCGGAAGGAACCAATGACCGACATCGCATCCGGGGCCTCGGCCCCGGCCGCCAGCCTGGAGCGACGGGCGATCAACGTGATCCGCGGCCTGGCCCTCGACGCGCCGCACGCCGCCCGGTCCGGCCACCAGGGCACCGCCATGGCCCTGGCCCCGCTGGCCCACGTGCTGTTCACCCGGATCCTCTCCTATGACGCCGCCGACCCGGCCTGGCCGGATCGGGATCGGTTCATCCTGTCCGCCGGTCACGCCTCGATCCTCCACTACGCCATGCTGCACCTGACCGGTCAGGGTCTCGAGCTCGAGGATCTGCGCCAGTTCCGGCAGTTCGGGTCGAAGACCCCCGGTCACCCGGAGGCCGGCCACACGCCCGGTATCGAGGTCACCACCGGTCCGCTCGGCCAGGGGCTGGCCAATGCGGTCGGGATGGCCCTGACCGAGCGCCATCTGCGGGCCACCTACGGGGCAGACCTCAGCGACCACTACACCTATGCCATCGCCGGCGACGGGTGCCTGTCCGAAGGGGTCAGTCATGAGGCCGCCTCCCTGGCCGGGCATCAGCGGCTCGGCCGGCTCGTCGTGGTGTACGACGACAACCACATCACCATCGACGGCCCGACCGACCTGGCGCTCTCCGATGACGCCCCGGGTCGGTTCGCCGCCTACGGCTGGGCGGTCGACGAGATCGGCGAGGTCGCCGATGATCTCGATGCGCTCGAAGCGGCGTTCGAGCGGGCCCGGGCCGATGAGGACCGGCCGACGTTGATCGTGCTCCGCAGCCACATCGGCCATCCGTCGCCGACGCTGACCGACCATCACAGTGCCCACGGTCTGGCCTTCGGCGAGGCCGAGATCACCGAGACCAAGGCGGTGATGGGAATCCCGGACGAGCCGTTCTGGGTTCCCGAGGATGTGTTGTCCATGTACCGGGACGCCGGCCGCCGCGGCGCCGAGCGGCGGGCCGCGTGGGAGTCCCGACTGGCGGCCTCCCCCAAGGCGGAGGAGTGGCGGACGGCCTGGACCCAGCGTCCGGTCGTCGACCTCGCTCCGGTTGCCGCGTCCTATGAGCCCGGCACCGCGGTGGCGACCCGGAAGGCCTCCCAGGCCTGCGTCACCGCCATCGCCGAGGCCACGCCTTCGCTGATCGGTGGGTCGGCCGACCTGACCGGCAACACGGGGACCAGCATCGACGACCAGGCCCACGGCCCGGATGCCGGCGCCGGCCGCCAGGTCTACTTCGGCGTCCGGGAGCATGCGATGGGCGCTGCCCTTGTCGGCGCCGCATGCCACGGTGGCGTCGTGCCGATCGGGGGGACGTTCCTGGTCTTCGCCGACTACATGCGGCCGGCGGTACGGCTCGCTGCGATGTCAGCTGCGAAGTGCGTCTTCGTCTGGACCCACGACTCGCTCGGGGTCGGCGAGGACGGCCCGACCCACCAGCCGGTCGAACAGATCATGAGTCTCCGGGCCATCCCCGGCCTCCGGGTGATCCGCCCGGCCGATGCGGTCGAGACCACGGGGGCCTGGAATCTGGCATTGGAGTCGGATGGACCCTCGGCCCTGATCCTCAGCCGCCAGAACCTCCCGGTGCTCGCCGGTACCAGGGCCGCTGCGGTCGCAGGCGGCGGGTATGCGGTGAACGACGTGGCCGATCCAGACGTCGTCCTGGTCGGGACCGGCAGCGAGGTCTCGCTGTGCGTCGAGGCGGCGGCCACGCTGGCCGCAGACGGGATCGACGCTCGGGTGGTCTCGCTGCCCTGCTGGGAGGCGTTCGAAGCCCAGGACCGGAGCGCCCGCAACGCCGTGCTGCCCCCCGGAGTCCCGACGGTCTCGATCGAGGCCGGCGTCACCCTGGGCTGGGAACGCCACGCCGATGTCTGCCTCGGCATCGACCGCTTCGGCGCATCCGGCCCCGGCGCTGCCGTCCTCGAGGCCCTCGGCATGAATCCCGAGCGGCTGGTCACCGCCGCAACCGATCTCCTCCGCGCTGCGGAGTCACCCGCCTGAGGCGGATCCACCCCGACCCCCGTTCCGACACGACCCGAACCCCTACCCGAAGGAGCAGACATGGGACGACTGCACGACCTCTACGATCAGCAGGGCCAGAGCCCGTGGCTCGACAACCTCCGCCGAGGGTGGATGACGTCCGGGGAGCTGCAGGGCTGGATCGACCGCGGTGTGCGCGGTCTGACCTCCAATCCCTCGATATTCGCCAAGGCGATGATCGAGACCGACGACTACGACAGCGAGCTGTCTGCGCTGGCTTCGGCCGGCAGCTCGATCGAGGACGCCTACTGGCAGCTGGTGGTCGGCGACATCCGCCAGGCACTGGAGCTGCTGCGCCCGGTTCATGACGCCTCCGGCGGCGAGGACGGGTACGTGTCGGTCGAGGTCTCGCCGGAGCTGGCCCATGACGAGGCCGGCACCGTGGCTGCGGCCCGGGAGCTCGACGATCGGATCGAGGCCCCGAACCTGTACATCAAGGTGCCGGCGACCGCCGAGGGTGTGCCAGCGATCAGGACGTTGATCGGCGAGGCCCGCTCGATCAACGTCACCTTGATCTTCAGCCTGGAGCGCTACGCCGACGTCATGGAGGCCTACATCTCCGGCCTGGAGGCGGTCGATTCGGAGGACCTGTCATCGATCTCGTCCGTCGCATCGTTCTTCATCAGCCGGGTCGACGTCGAGGTCGACCGTCGGCTGGACGAGATCGGGACCCCGGAAGCGCTCGCCCTCCGGGGCAAGGCGGCCATCGCCCAGGGGCAGCTGGCTTACCAGCGGTTCCGGGAGACCTTCTCCGGGCCTCGGTGGGAGGCGCTTGCCGCCCGCGGCGCCCGGCTGCAGCGGCCGTTGTGGGCATCGACGTCGACCAAGGACCCGTCCTATCCCGACACGCTCTATGTCGACACCCTGATCGGTCCGGACACGGTCAACACGCTGCCGGATGCCACTCTGGCCGCATTCGATGATCACGGCACAGTGGCCAGGACCGTCGACGCAGACCCGGAGGGAGCCCGGGCCGTGGTCGCCGAGCTGGCGGCGCTCGGGATCGACCTCGAGGAGGTGGCGGCGAAGCTGGAGTCCGAGGGCGTCGGCTCGTTCGCCAAGAGCTTCGAGGACGTGCTGGTCACGCTGGGGTCCCGGGCCGAGGAGATGACCGGCGGCTGACCGTACGGTCGTTCGAAAAAACTTGGTAATCTCGGAATAGGGCGGTCGGCCCAGCGGTTTTCATGAGTGGTTGTGAGCCATTTTCATCTAAACCCGGACCGGCACCAGGCTCGGGTCGGTGGGTCCCTGGTACCCACCGCACAAGGAGCGTGATGCCAAGTGACCGCCTTCAGCCCCGCGGCCGATCCGTCGGCCCCACTCGACCTGGACCTCTTCGCCCGCTATCGGGAGGTTCGTGACGCCACCGAGCGGTTGGCCGAGCCACTGTCCCCCGAGGACCAGGTGGTCCAGTCGATGCCGGACGTCAGCCCGACGAAGTGGCATCGGGCCCACACCACCTGGTTCTTCGAGACGTTCCTCCTCGCCCCGAAGCTGCCTGGCTACACGCCGGACCCGACGTTCGGGTACCTCTTCAACTCCTACTACGAGACGGTCGGCGAGCGGCACCCCCGTCCTGAGCGGGGGTTGGTCACCCGGCCGTCGGTCGCCGATGTGACCGCCTACCGGCAGCTGGTCGACGAGCGGATGCACGAGCTGTTGACCGGGCCGGGAGCGGTTGATGTCGCGGTCCAGGAGCTGTTGGTCCTTGGCCTGCATCACGAACAGCAGCATCAGGAGTTGCTGCTGATGGATATCAAACATGTGCTCTCGTCGACGATCGTCCGTTCCCCGTATCGGGGCCGGAACCCGTCACCGCCGTCGGAGCACCGGCCGTGGTCCTGGGTCGATGTGGAGGGCGGGATCGTGCCGGTCGGCCACTGCGCGGACGGCTTCTGCTTCGACAACGAACTGCCGGTCCATGACGTGCTGCTGCGGCCGTTCCGCCTTGCCGATCGGCTGGTCACCGCCGGGGACTGGATGGAGTTCATGGCCGACGGCGGGTACCGCCGCCACGAGCTGTGGCTGTCGGCCGGATGGCACCACCTGGCAGAAACCGGCTGGGACGCCCCGGCCTACTGGTCCCGGGCCGATGGCGACACCTGGCTGGTCTACACCCTCGACGGTGACCGCCCGGTGGACCCGGCCGAGCCGGTCGTCCACGTCTCCTACTACGAGGCCGATGCCTTCGCCCGCTGGGCCGATGCTCGCCTGCCGACCGAGGCTGAGTGGGAGCACGCCGCCGGAGACTCCCCCATCGAGGGCAACCTCCTCCCGGCCGATCACCTCCATCCCGTGCCGGCCGGCCCTGGCGACGGCAGTCTCCGACAGCTCTATGGCGATGTCTGGGAGTGGACGGCCAGCCCCTACACCGCCTATCCCGGATTCCGGGCCGCGGCAGGTGCCGTTGGGGAGTACAACGGCAAGTTCATGATCGACCAGCAGGTCCTCCGCGGTGGCGCTGCGGTCACCCCGGGCGGCCACGTCCGCCCGTCGTATCGCAACTTCTTCCCCGCCAGCGCCCGGTGGCACTTCGGTGGCCTCCGGCTGGCGTCGGACCGGTAGGGCGGCGACGATGAGCACCGACACCACACCCACCAGGCGGACAACCGTCGACGTCCACCTCGGGGCGGACGACATCGACAAGGCCCTGCGGGCCGACGTCCGGTCCGGACTCCGGTCCGAGCCGAAGGAGCTCCCGCCGAAGTGGTTCTACGACGAGCAGGGCAGCACGCTGTTCGACGAGATCACCAGGTTGGAGGAGTACTACCCGACCGAGGCCGAGCGGGAGATCCTGGTGGCAAACGCGGCCGAGATCGTCGCCCTGACCGAGGCCGAGACGATCATCGAGCTCGGCTCCGGGACCTCGGACAAGACCAAGGCGGTGCTCGATGCGGCCATGGCCCATGGCGTCATGCGGCGGTTCGTCCCGTTCGACGTGTCCGAGGAGTTCCTCCGGGCGTCGGTCGACGAGCTGGCCGACCGGTATCCCGGGCTGGCCGTGCATGGCGTCGTCGGCGATTTCGACCACCACCTCCCGTACCTGCCGGACGGGGACCGTCAGCTGCTGATGCTGCTCGGCGGGACCATCGGCAACTACCGCCCGGCGGAACGGCGGGTCCTGCTCTCGGCGATCGTCGGCAGGCATCGCCCCGGTGACCACGTGTTGCTCGGGGTCGATCTGGTGAAGGACACCGGTCGGCTGGAGCGGGCATACGACGATGCCCGAGGGGTCACCGCAGCGTTCAACAAGAACGTGCTGGCGGTGATCAATCGGCGTCTCGGTGCCGACTTCGACCTCGCCCGGTTCGAGCATGTCGCCCGGTTCGACACGGAGAACGAGTGGATCGAGATGCTACTCCGCTCCACCGCGGACCAGCGGGTCCTGGTGCCCGCCCTGGATCTCGAGATCTCCTTCGCCGAGGGCGAGCTGATGCGGACCGAGGTGTCCGCGAAGTTCCGCAGAGACCGGTTCGATGCCGAACTCGAAGACGTCGGCTTGGCGCCGGTCCGCTGGATGACGGACGCAGCCGGCGACTTTGCGGTGGTGGTCTCGCAGGTTCGCTGATCCTGCTCGATTCAGTTGGTTTCGAAAAGCAACCCTGCTCGGTTGCAAATCGAAACCGACCCATCTACGGTTGGCCCCGTCATGGTGGTACGGGGTGCAGCCGGTAGGGACGAGGCGGTGTCTGAGGACATCGACGCCGACGTCTGCTCGATCGCCTCGACCCTCGACATCATCGGCGACCGGTGGACCCTGCTGATCCTGCGGGACGTCTTTCGAGGCGCCAGGCGGTTCAGCGAGATCCAGGCCGACCTCGGGATCGCCAAGAACCTCCTGTCGGATCGGCTGTCGAGGCTTGTCGACCACGAGTTGCTCGAACGGGTCCCCTACCAGGATCGACCGGTCCGCTACGAGTACCGCCTGACCCAGAAGGGCGCCGATCTGTCGCCGGCGCTCATCGCACTGATGCGTTGGGGGGACCGGTGGTACGCCGCCAACGGCGCTCCCACCGTGCTGGTCCACGACCGGTGTGGTGCACCGCTCGACCAGTCGGTGACCTGCCCCAGCTGCAACGAGATCGTCGGCCCGGGACACATCCGGAGCAGACCAGGACCGGGGAGGACTCGGACATGACCATCGACCAGGAACGGGTGACGGTTCCGATCCCGGCCCCAGACCCGGCGGTCGTGGCTGCGGCCCACAGCCTGGCCGGGCTGGACACCCCGACACTGCTGGCTCGGGCCTCGGCCCGCAGGGACCGGTCCTTCGGGACACGGATCACCTACTCGCCGAAGGTCTTCATCCCCCTGACCATGCTGTGCCGGGACAAGTGTGGCTACTGCACCTTCGCCCAGCCGCCGGCTCGGTTGGACTCGCCGTACCTGTCCCCGGAGGAGGTCCTGGCGATCGCCAAGAAGGGTGCTCGGGCCGGGTGTCACGAGGCGTTGTTCACCCTCGGTGAGCGTCCCGAGCTGCGGTATCCGGTGGCGGCCGAGTGGTTGGCCGACCACGGCTACGAATCGACCATCGACTACCTGGCCGCCATGTGCCGGCTGGTCGTCGAGGAGACCGGCATGCTCCCCCACGCCAATGCCGGCGCCCTCCACCCGGACGAGCTGGCATCACTCCGATCGGTCTCCCCAAGCCAGGGCATGATGGTCGAGACCCTACGGGACGATCTCAAGAGTCACCGCGGCGCCCCGGACAAGGAGCCGGCCCGCCGCCTGGCCACGCTGGAATCGGCCGGAGAGCTCGCCATCCCGTTCACCTCCGGGATCCTGGTCGGGATCGGCGAGACCGAGGCCGACCGGATCGACGCCCTGGTCGCCATCGCCGAGGCCCACGCCCGCCATGGCCACGTCCAGGAGGTCATCGTCCAGAACTTCCTGCCGAAGCCGGGGACCGCCATGTGGCGCCATGAGCCCTGCCCTGACGAGGCCTACCACCGGGCCATCGCCATGGCTCGGCTGATCCTCCCCGCCGAGGTTCATCTCCAGGCCCCGCCGAACCTGACCGAGGACTTCGGGGTACTGCTCGACGCCGGCATAGACGACTGGGGCGGCGTCAGCCCGATCACGGCAGATCACGTCAACCCGGAGCGACCATGGCCGGATCTGGATCGGCTGCGGGAGATCACCGAGGGGGCCGGGTTCGTGCTCGCTCCCCGGCTGACCATCTACCCCGAGTACGCCACCGATCCCGACCGGTGGCTAGATGCGGGGATGCGGTTCCCGGTACTCGATCGGTCTGACGCCGAGGGCCTCGGCCGTGACGACCCCGGGGCTGTGTTCCCGGAGCGGACCGAGTTCGTGGCCAAAGGCGACGACGGCGCCGATGTGATCCAGATCGGTGACCGCTCGACCCAGTGGTACTCCGGCGCCCCGGTCGACCCGGTCGAGCTGATCGACCCCGAGGCGGTGGCCACCGGCGCCGTCGGCGAGGTGATCGACGGGGTCCGGGCCGGGCAGGAGCCCGGCTTCGATGAGCTCCTGACCCTGTTCACGGCCCGGGGGCCCGAGGTGTCTGCGGTCGCCAACCTGGCGGATGAGCTTCGCCGGGAGATCGTCGGTGACACCGTGACCTACGTGGTCAACCGGAACATCAACTACACGAACGTCTGCACCTTCAAGTGCCGGTTCTGCGGATTCTCGAAGGGCCCGCTGAGCCTGAACCTCCGCGGCAAGCCGTACCTGCTGACCCTGGAACAGATGCAGGAGCGGGTGGTCGAAGCGTGGGAGCTCGGCGCAACCGAGGTCTGCCTCCAGGGAGGGATCCATCCCGACTTCGACGGTGACTACTACATCGATGTGTGTCAGGCGGTCAAGGACGCCGCCCCGGACATCCACGTCCACGGGTTCACCGCACTCGAGGTGACCGAGGGGGCCAAGCGCCTCGGCGAGCCGCTTGCCGACTACCTCAGGCGCTGCATGGACGCCGGGCTCCGGTCGCTGCCCGGCACGGCGGCCGAGATCCTCGATGACGGCATCCGCGACATCCTGTGCCCGGACAAGATCACCACCGACGAGTGGCTGGAGGCCCATCGGATCGCCCACCAGGTCGGGCTCCGATCGAACGTGACCATGATGTTCGGTGCGGTCGAGCATCCCGAGCACTGGGTCCGGCACCTGCTGGTGACCCGGGAGCTCCAGGCCGAGACCGGTGGGTTCACCGAGTTCGTCGGCCTGCCGTTCGTCCACATGGCGTCGCCGATCTACCTTCGGAAGATGGCTCGCCGGGGACCGACGTTCCGGGAGAACCTGCTGGTCCACGCCGTGGCCCGGATCGCCTATCGGGGCTATATCGACAACATCCAGTCCGGCTGGGTGAAGATCGGCTTCGGGAGCGTCCGGCAGCTCCTCCAGGCCGGCTGCAACGACGTCGGCGGGACCCTGATGGACGAGAACATCTCCCGAGCGGCCGGCGCCGCCCACGGTCAGGGCGTCGGGCCGGACGACTTCCGGGCCGTCGCCGACTCGATCGGTCGGACCCTGGCCCAACGAACCACCCTGTACGGTCCGGTCGGCGAGCCGATCGGAACCACCGCTGCGGGGTAGCAACCCGGGCCAGGCGCCACGTGCCCCTCGGCCGGGGCTGGTCGGCGGTGACGGTTGTCCCCCACCACCGCGGCGCCGGTACCGGTCGATACGATCAGGTCCCGCTCCCGGCCGCGCTGGAGGTCCCGATGCCCGCTCCAAGACCACGAACGACGTTTGGCGATGAGGTCGTCGACCGGCTGTTGACCGAGGCGCTCGGTGCCACCGGCACCGACATCGATGACGACCTCGTCCGGTCGATCATGGTCACCGCGCTCGACATGGATCGGGCCGAGGTCGACCGGCTTGAGCTGAAGATCGCAAACCAATCCCTGGCCGAGATGCTGAATGCCTGGCGGGTGTTCTCGCCCTGGGGGGACAACGCGAAGGTCACTGTCTTCGGATCGGCCCGGACCAAGCCCGGCCACCCCGACTACGAGCTGGCGAAGGACTTCGGGGCCCGGCTGGCGGAGCGGGGCTGGATGGCGATCACCGGTGCCGGCCCGGGGATCATGACCGCAGGCATCGAGGGCACCGGGCGGGAGAACGCCTTTGGGGTCAACATCGTGCTGCCGTTCGAACAGACCGCAGCCGACATCATCGAGGGCGACGAGAAGCTGGCGACCTTCCGGTACTTCTTCACCCGCAAGCTGACGTTCATGAAGGAGAGCGACGCCTTCGCCCTGTTCCCGGGCGGGTTCGGCACCCTCGACGAGGCGTTCGAGCTGATGACGCTCGTCCAGACCGGCAAGAGCTATCCGGTGCCGATCGTGCTGCTCGACCACCCCGGCTCGAGCTACTGGTCAAGCTGGCAGCGGTTCGTCGATGACGAGCTGCTGGCCGGCGGCATGATCTCGGGCAACGACACCGGCCTCTACCTCCACACCCACGATCCGGACGAGGCCGTCGAGTACATCTGCTCGTTCTACTCCTGCTACCACTCGATCCGCTTCGTCGGGAAGCGGTTGGTGGTCCGGCTCCGCCATCCGCTCCGTCCGGAGGCGATCGAGACCCTCAACGGAGAGTTCGAAGACATCGTGGCCAAGGGGACGATCGAGGCCATCGACGCCACCCCGTCCGAGCAGCGGGACGATGACAACGTCGAGCTGCCCCGGCTGGCGTTCCAGTTCGACAACCGCTCCTTCGCCAGATTGGTGGCCTTGATCAAGCGGATCAACGACCTCGGCGGCTCGACCGGGGTCAAGGCCGCCGCCGGCCTGGTCCACGACGTCCACCCGCAGTTCGACGACGGAGACTGATCGGCCGTCACGCCAGACGGCCGGCCGCCGCGGTCACCGGCGACGGATGTCGTTGCGGGCGTAGCGGTGATGGCGGCGCGGTGGTCTGGCGCCGCTGGCGAAGGCCAACTGGATCACCCGGTACCGGTGGGGCCGATGAGGCTCGAGCAACTCGATCATCCTGGCATCGTCGGCCGTCGCCTCCCTGGCCAGGAACCAACTGACCACCGAGGGGATCCCGTCGTCGCCCACGATCACCACGTCGGCCTCGCCCCAGGTCTGGACCGCCAGGCAGGACCGGGTCCAGGGCCCGATCCCCCGGACGGTCGCCAGCTTCGGATCTGCCGCATCGAACGGCCCGTCGACGGTTTCGGCCAGCCGATCGACCAGACGGGCGGCCGCCTGGAGGACGTCGGCTCGCCGTCGTTCGATCCCGAACCGGTGGAACTCGGTGTAGTGGAGCCGTGCCACCGCGGACGGGGCCGGGGGTACCAGCAGCCCGCTCGGCCCGTCTGCCGGAGTACCCAGGGACTCGACCAGCAGCCGCCACTGATGATCGGCATCGGTCGTCCGGACCCGCTGCTGGACGATGAACCAGGCCAGATCGTGCCACAGGGTGTCGGTCCGGGCGATGCGCCGGCCGGGGTTCCGGCGCCACACGTCACGGAGCGGCCGATCCGGCGGATCGAAGTCGCCGACGTCGTCCTCCAGCCCGAGCAGGCCGCTCGCTCGGTCGGCAATCCAGTCCCCGCCCGGGCCCCAGGTCGTCAGCTCGACCCGATCCTCGGCGGCATCCCACCGGACGAGGACCGTCGCCGGGCCGGCCGGGGTGATCGTCGCCCGTTCCAGCCGACCCGGACGGAACGACACGGTCGGGTCAGACGGGAGCAGGGCCAGGTGCCGGAGTGTGGCGTCGAGGTCGATCTCACCGGTCACCACCTCACGCCGGTGCCCCCCGGCGCGCTCGGTCAGGTCCGGATCGGGCGAGTCGGTCAACGGCTGTTGCCGATCAGTCGGACCACTCGCCGTCTGTGGTCGGTGCCGGATCCAGGCTGCGGGCCGCCTTCTCGACCGCACGGCGGGCCTGAGCCAGCTTCTTGTCGATCGGCGGCCGGCGGGTCTCCCCCTCCTCCACTGCGGTCCGGAGGACCTCGATCGAGATGTCGGTCAGCTCCTCGGCGATGGCCTCCAACCTGGCCTGAACCTCGGCGATCCGATTTTCCATGTGTCACCTGCCGGGGTGCCGAGAAGGAGCGAACAATCAGGGTAACCTGCCTCGGTGCGCCCGCCCCGCGACGGACACGAGTGGTTCTCCATCGAGGATCCCGACGGGCGCGCCACCTGGCTGTTCGACACCACCTTCCTGCTGTCCGACTACCGATGCATCTACGGCGAGGGATGCCGGTCGATCGAACCGGAGCCGGACCCGACCGGGACGATCGGCTGCTGCAGCCACGGCGCCCACTTCGTCGACGACGAGGACCGGGAGTCCGTCACCGAGTTCATCCCCCTGCTCACCGCAGACGAGTGGCAGTTCCGGGACCGCGCCGCCAGCAAGGGCGGGCCGCTCAAGCAGAAGAAGAACGGCGACTGGGTGACCAGGAAGGCCGACGGCGCCTGCATCTTCCTCAACCGGGCGGACTTCCCGGGTGGGGCTGGCTGCGCACTCCACATCGGCGCCGTCAATCGGGGCCAGCGTCCCCTCGACTGGAAGCCGGACGTGTGCTGGCAGGTTCCGCTCCGGCTCGATATCCATGAGGACGAGTACGGACACGAGACCATCTTCGTCCGGGCCTGGCTTCGGCGGGACTGGGGGCCGGGCGGCGAGGACTTCAACTGGTGGTGCATCGAGGACGAGGAGCCGTACCGGGGCCTCAACCCGCTGTATGTGTCCTCCGGCGAGGAACTGACCGAGATGGTCGGTGAGGACGTCTATCGCATCCTCGTCGCTGAGCTCGATGGCCGGCGGGCCGAAACCCCGGTCAGCATTGGCTGAGCTGTCGTTCGAGCGGTTTGGCCGCGCCCTGCAGTCGCTCGTCCCGGGCGGCAAGCCGAGCCGGCTGCTCGGCGCGGCGATCGCGGTCGGCGTCATCGTCGGCCTTGCGGTCGCCGTGCTCGACTACCTGGTGATCGTGCTGCTGCTGGAGAACCTGCTCGAATGGCCGCTCTACATCCAGGCGGTCAGCCCGTTGATCGGCCTGCTGCTGGCCACCGCAGTACTGATCTACCTCGGCAAGGACTGCGGACCGTCGACCTCCGAGGAGTACATCGTCGCCTTCCACGCCCGCAATCCGTCGATCGCCGGCGGACCGTTGCGGGCCCGGCTGGCCGCCGGTGCGGCCACGATCGGACTCGGTGGCGCCGTCGGGCTCGAGGGTCCGGCCATCTATCTCGGCTCCGCCGCCGGTCTCCAGGTCCAGGCCCGGTTGGAGCGATTCCTCGGCAAGGACGCCGGCAAGTTGCTGCTGACCGCCGGCGCTGCAGCCGGCGTGTCTGCCCTCTTCCAGGCCCCGGCGACCGGCCTGGTGTTTGCACTCGAGGCGCCATACCGCGACGACGTCGCCCATCGGGCCCTGTTGCCGTCGCTCGTGGCTTCGGCTGCCAGCTTCCTGACCTTCGCCTCGATGCCCTTCCTGGAGCTCGGCACCGACTGGGGATTCGCGTTCCAGAACGCCATCGGCGCCGGTGAGCTGGCTGGCGCGGTGGCGATCGGCCTCGGCGCCGGGTTCGGGGGCCGTGGATTCGCCTGGGCCGTCCGTCGAGCGAAGTATCTGGGCGATGGTTCGTCGCCGTGGCGGAACGCCGTGGTCGGGGGCGTCGTGCTCGGCATCCTGGCCGTGGTGGCCGATCGGCTGTTCGAGGAACCGCTGACGTTGGGGCCAGGATTCGAGGTGGTGCACTGGCTGGAAGAGGATCACGCCCTGTGGCTGATCGTCCTACTGTTCTTCTTCCGGGCGGTCGCCACCCTGGCCACGGTCGGGGCCGGAGGCGTCGGTGGTCTGTTCATCCCGTTGGCGGTCCAGGGGGTCCTGCTCGGCAGCATCGTCGGCGATGTCCTCCGGATCCTCGGTTGGGGCAGCGACGGTGCGGTGTGGCCAATCCTCGGCCTGGCGGCGTTCCTGGCCGCCGGCTACCGGACGCCGATCTCCTCGGTGATGTTCGTCGCCGAATCCAGTGGGGGGACCGTGGTGGTGCCGGCGCTGGTCGCTGCGGCCATGTCCCAGTTGGTGGCCGGGACGTCCTCGGTGTCGGCCGCCCAACGGGTCGAGCGACTCGGTCACCTCGAGGGCCGGCTTGCCCTGCCGCTGGTCTCGGCCCTGACCACCGATGTATTGACCGTGCCCTCGGACGCCTCGGTGTCGGAGTTCGTGTGGGGCCATGCCCTTGGGCGTCGCCAGCCGGTCGTCCCGGTGGTCGACGGCGCCACCTACCTGGGACTGTGCTCGGTCGACGATGTCTCCGCCATCGACCGGGACGACTGGGAGTCCCATCCGGTGTCCGAGATCCTGATCACGGATGTCCCGGTCGCCAGACCGTCATGGTCCCTGCGGGACGCGGTGGCGGCGATGGAGGCCTCCGACACCGAGATGCTGGCGGTGGCGGACGAAGCCGGCAACTTCGTCGGGGTGGTCTACGAGTCCGAGATCGTCAAGTTGGGCGAGATCCTGGACGAAACCGAGGGTCGCTGAGTTCGACGAAGCAGACGGGCCAGACGCCAGACATCCAGGTCCAGGGATGCAGGAGGACGGTCAGTCGACCGGCTCGGTCTCCTCTTCGGAGTCCGAGGCCACCTGGCTGGCTTCCGCAGTGGTCGGCAGGTCGAAGGGGTCGTCGTCGAGCCGATCCATGAGGGACTCGATGTCATCCCCGTCACGGGAGCGCTTCAGCGCCCTTGCCTCTTCATACCGACGATGACGCCCCTTCTTCATGGGACACTCCTGCACGTTTCCTGGGGCCGAGGACGATGTCCCACGGCCTGTTCCACCGGGGCCTCAGCTCGCTCGTTCTCGTCTCAAGTCTAGGCCATTTCTGCGCATTTTAGCGAAATGGCGTAGATGGGGATCATAGCCGCGATCCGGGCCGCCAAGGGGGATTGGGCGCTACGGGAGCGCCCGGCCGCTCCGGGCCTCCAGGACCAGGTGGCCGTCGCCGTCGAAGGCCACCGCAGCGTCGCCACCGACGAGCTGAGCGATCGGTTTTCCGACCAGATCCTGGCGCCAACCGTGATTGAGGCGGCACGCCGGGTCGTGTTTGAGCAGGGCCTCGACATCGGCCCTGGTGGCCAGCAGAGCCGGGTCGAGGCGATGATCTCTGGCCATCTGGGCGATCCAGGCCGTCACCAGGGTCACGACCGGCCGGAGGTGCCGGGGCAGCTCCGGCGCTCGGGGCGGTTGCCGCTCCCCCGGTGCCATCCGAATTCCGACCTGGACGGCGGTCAGAATCTCCTTGTCCGCACCGTCACGGAGGTGCCGGCCCTCGACGCCCCGCAGTCCGCGCAGTTTCTCCGGGTTGGTCGGCGCCTGCTGGCCGATGGCGACGATGCCGAGATCGGACAGCACCTGTCTGACCGGTGTGTTCGATTCGGCCGCTCGCTGTTCCCGCCAGGCCGCCACGGCGGTGGCAACCCGGAACGCCTGGCCTTTGAGGCTCCTGGCCTCCTTGATCCGCAGGATCGCCTCCTCCGGGACCCGGCGGTTCCGGGGCCGGTCCTTCATCAGCTCACACTCTTCCATCGCCCACTCGGTCCGCCCTTCGGCGTCCAGGTCGGCCATGAGCAGATCGGTCAGCTGCAGCAGGTACTCGACGTCCGAGGCGGCGTAGCGGAGCTGATCGTCAGACAGCGGGCGACGGAGCCAGTCGGTCAGGCGGTCGCCCTTTGGGAGGCTGATGCCGATGAACCGGTCGAGCAGCGAACTGAGCGATGCGGTCGCCACCCCGAGAAAGCCGGCGGCGATCTGGGTGTCGAAGATGTGCCGGGGGATGGTGCCACAGCTGAGGTCGAGCACTTCGAGGTCCTGGACCCCGGCGTGGACCACGCACATCCCGTCGCCCTCGAGCAGCTCGGCCAGCGGCTTCAGGTCGACCTCCAGCGGATCGATCAGGACCAGATCGCCGTCATCCCAGGTCAGCTGGACCAGTGCAACCTGCGGAAAGTAGGTCCGTTCCCGGTGGAACTCGGTGTCGATGGCGTATCGGGCCGCACCGGAGGCCGCAGCGACGACGGCTTCGAGTTCTTCGGCTGTGGAAACGAGAGTATGCACGTGAAGGTGGTGGGTGAGAAAGAGGTCGGGCCGCCCGGACTGGATCTGGTCCCCGTGTCGCTGACGCAAGGTCGAGGGCACGGACCGAAGCCCCCGCACATCAACCAACGGTCGGTGCCCTTGGAGCAGGGTATCAGACCTCAATCATCCGTGCGTTTCCGCAGCAGTCGTGCCAGGTCTTCCGGGGTGTCGGTGTCGGTCAGCGCCGTCGCCGGGACCTCGATCCCGACCCAGGCCACATGGTCGAGGGCGGCCCGGAAGGCCCGGGTCCCGCCGTCGATGGCCCGGAGCAGCGGCCGCCCGATCTCGGCCGGCCACGCAGCGAGCGAGATCTGGGGCTCGCCGCCGATCGTCGCCACCACCGCCACCGGCTCTTCGACCTCGGTGCTCCGGGCCGGCGCCTGCGCCGCCCGCAACCCATCGAGGATGGCGGCCACATGGGGGCCCCGAAGGAGTGGCAGGTCACACGGGACGACCAGCACCGGCCCGGTCCGGGCCCACAGGAGCGCCGTGACCAGGCCGGCCAACGGGCCGTCTCCGGGCCGGAGGTCCGGGATGGTCGGGATGTCGAGGGCCGGCCCGGCCGACCCCCCGATGGCCACCACCGGGTCCGCTCCGCCCTGGCGGAGGGCAGCGACCACCGACCCGCCGACGGTCCCCTGACCCAGCGGCGCCAGCGCCTTGTCCGAGCCGAACCGGGACGATCGGCCACCGCACAGGACGGCGCCGATCACCGGCCGGTCAGGCGGTCCGTCCTGCGGGTGATCGTCGAGGTCGGCGGTCATGGGCCGAATCGCTCAGGCGACGTTCGACGGGTCCCAGTTGGGATCGAGTTGCCGGAGGAACGTGTCACAACGGGCCTCCTCGTCGAGCTCACCGATGACACCGGCCTGTCGCCGGAGCCCGTCGAGGGCCCGGAGGAAGCCACGGTTCTGCTCATGCTCCCACCGGACGAAGCCCGAGCCTCGCCAGCCGTTCTGCCGGAGTCGGTCGAGGCCGCGGTGATAGCCGACCCGGTAGGCGGCGTAGGCCTCGACCGGGTCACGGGCGAGGTCACCGAGGCGGGCCCACCCGTCGAGGAATCGCGGGTGGTCGGCAACGACGGCGGCAACCGCCGCCCGTTTGGCATCGTCGCCGTCGAGGGTCAGGGCGTCCGCCAGCCGGTCGAGGGCGTCCGTGGGCTCGTTGTCGAGGACGGTCTCGGGGAGGCCACCGGTGCTGAGGTTGATGTTCGACATAGCGGCCAGGCTATTGGCCGTCGGAGCCGACCCAGTGCCGAAGGAGCGTCGACTCGGCCAGTCTGCTCTCGGCCAGCCGGAGCCGCATCGCGGCCCTGGTCTCGACCCCGATGCCGCCGTTCGTGCCGTCCGGACCGTCCTGCTCGTCCTGCTCGTCTTCGAAGTCCGGCTCCGGCTCCGACACCGGCCCGGCCACCGGCGACGGTGAGTGGCCGGTCCGGAGGTACTGGGCGGTGGCCTGGTAGGCCAGGTCCGCAAGCTCGCCAGCCTGGCTGAAGTCGTCGAACCGTAGGCGAGGCTTGCTGCCCGCCGGCAGCCGATGGACGACGCAGTGGCCGGGGATCGAGCCGAGGTCCTCCTCCATCCGGAACCGCCGTGCAGTCCAGTAGGCCCGGGCCAGACCGTCGAACGGGCGCTGGGTCTCGAGCGTCCGCCCCTCGAGGTGGCCGACGTGGAGGACGTAGAGCTCGGTGGCCCCGAGAGCGACCGCCCGTGCCGCATGGACCTCGTTGAGGACACCGCCGTCGATGAAGGTCCGATCCCCGTGGCGGAACGCCGGGTACACCGCCGGGAGGGCGGCCGAGGCCAGCAGCGCCGGGACCAGCCGACCCCGATCGAACCAGTGCTCGGTTGCCGACTCCAGGTCGGTCGCCACGCACTGGAACGGGATCGCAAGCCCGTCGAAGGTCTTGGCCACCAGCTCCTCATCCAGCAGGTCGGCCAGGGTCTGGGGGTCGTGCAGCGACTGTCCCTTGCGGGCCAACTGGGCCACGATCGGGATCAGCCGGCTTGGCATCAGATCCGGCTCCCCGGCCGCGATCCGCCGCCAGATCCGATCGAGTCGCTCGACGCCGTCCAGATTCGGCTCGGCGGCGAACCCGGCCCCGTTGATGGCCCCGACCGAACAGCCGACGATCACGTCCGGCCGGACCCCGGTCTCGGCCAGGGCTCGGAGCATGCCGACCTGGACCGCACCGAGGTTGCCGCCGCCAGAGAATACGAAGGCGATCTTGCGGCGACCGGGCAGACGCCGACGGACGGTTGCCAGCGCCGACGCCACTGGTGAGATCCGCTCCGGAGAGGACGCCATCGGCCCAGCCTAGAGCGTCCGCAGGCGTCGATCGGTCAGGGGCAGCGCACCATCCGCAGCGTGTCGGTTGCGTTCACCACCGCAGACGAGCCGGCCAGAACCGCAACGATGTCCCCGGACCGCACGTGACCCTGCGCCTTTGCGATCTCGACCGCGGCATGGACCGTCGCCTCGTTGTCCTCGATCCGGTCGAGCTTGATCGGCGTTGCGCCCCAGCTCATCGTCAGCTGGCGAATCGTCCGCTCCTCCGGGCTGAAGCCGAGGATTGGTGCCTGGGGACGGAACCGGGCGATGGCCCGGACGGTGAACCCGGACCGGGAGATACAGACGATCGCCTTGGGCTGGATGTCGCGGGACGCCTGCCACGTGGCGAGCGTCATGGTGTCTGTCACCGCGAGGTCACCGGCCTGTCGCTCGGCCAGGTGGTCACGGCGGAGCTGGCGACCCCACTGGTCGTAGTTGAACTCCTGGTCGGCCCGATGGGCGATGCTTGCCATCGTCGCCACCACGTGGGCCGGGTCACGGCCGATGGCGGTCTCGGCGGACAGCATCACGGCGCTTGTGCCGTCGAACACCGCATTGGCAACGTCGGACGCCTCGGCCCGGGTCGGCGACGGGGCCGTGATCATGGACTCCAGCATCTGGGTGGCCGTGATCGCCGGGCGGCCGAGGGCGATGCAGCGGGCGATGATCGACTTCTGCAGGTGCGGCAGATCCTGGATGCTGCACTCGGTCCCCAGGTCACCGCGAGCGACCATGATGGCCCCGGACTCGGTGATGATGCCGTCCAGGTTGTCGATGGCGGCCCGGGTCTCGATCTTGGCGACCACCAGAGGCCCCCGGGGTGCCGGTTCCAGACCGACCCGACGGACGTCGTGGGCCGACCGGACGAACGACAGCGCAATCATGTCGATGTCCGCGTCGACCATGGCGTCGAGATACTTGAGGTCGGTCGGGGTCGGCGAGGTCAGCTTCAGCCGGTCCGACGGGATGTGGAGCCCGGGACGGCCCTGCACGGTTCCACCGAACAGCACCCGGGCCTTGAGCGCATTGGCGGTGTGATCGATGACCTGGAGCACGATCGAGCCATCGCCGACGGCGAGCCGGTCGCCCTTGCGGATGTCCTCCAGCAGGGTGTCGTAACCGACGGAGAAGTGACCGGCCACCGAGGGGCCATCCCCCGGCTCGAGCAGGAGTTCATCGTCGATGGCGAG
Source organism: Actinomycetota bacterium (assembly GCA_039029715.1). Taxonomy (GTDB): domain Bacteria; phylum Actinomycetota; class Acidimicrobiia; order Acidimicrobiales; family SZUA-35; genus JAHELU01. The sequence goes on from JBCCFN010000004.1 coordinate 45,919, forward strand.
CTCGACCGGGCCGTCGAAGGAGCCGAGTCTGACCTTCGGGCCGGGCAGGTCGGCCATGACGCCGACCGGTCGGCCGACCGACTCCGAGATCCGACGGAGGTGGCCAAGCCGCTCGATGTGCTCGTCGAGCGAGCCGTGGGAGAGGTTGAGGCGGGCCACGTCCATGCCCGCTTCCACCAGGGCCTTCATCGTGGTCTCGTCCGCGCAGGCTGGGCCGATGGTGGCGATGATCTTGGTGCGTCGTTTCACATACCGCATGCTAGCGCTCCGGAGTCGGCGGGCTCCCCCATCGGCACCACCGACCCGGCAGTGAGGCGCACCGGCGGCCGGGGCGACGGCCGGCCGGACCCGGTCGAAGCCGATCGTCGCTTGGGACCGACCCGGGTCGCAGCGGTATGGTCGACGGCCATGGATCTCGTGTTGATTCGCCACGCCCGACCGGAGCGGATCGAGGGGGCGGCCGGCCCGGCCGACCCCGATCTCACCGACCTCGGCCATCGGCAGGCAAAGGCCATGGCCGACTGGGTGGCGGCCGAGACGTTCGATGCGGTGTACTCCAGCCCCATGGCCCGGGCCCGCCAGACGGCGGCGCCGCTGGAGGCGGCGCTCGGCATGACCGCCACCATCGTCGACGGGATCCAGGAGTTCGACGCCAGCGAGAACCACTACATCCCGATGGAGGACATGAAGGCGGACAAGGAGGCTTGGCGCCAGTTCCTGCAGGTCGAGATGCAGCGAGACATGAGCGAGTTCTCCGCAACCGTGGTCGAGGCGCTCGAAGGCATCATCGCCGACCACCGGGGTGACCGGGTGGCCGTGGTCTGCCACGGCGGCGTGGTCAACGTGTGGGCGGCCCACGTCCTCGGCCTGTCGCCGATGATGTTCTTCGCCCCGGACTACACCTCGGTCAGCCGGTTCGCCGCAGCATCGAGTGGGCAGCGCTCGATCGTCAGCCTCAACGAGTTGTCTCACCTCCGCGGCATCGACTGAGGCCGGCACGAGGATTTGCCCCGCTCGGTCCGGTGGTCTGGACTGGCGGGCACGGCCGGCTGCCCGGTCGGGACTGCGAGAGGAGCACCATGCCAGACGCCGATATCAAGGCCATGACCGCCGGCCTCGATGCGCCGACCTTCGAGTCGACCGCCTTCACCGCTCCGCCGCCGTTGGCCGAGGCCACCGTCGCCATCGTCAGCTCCGCCTCGCTCCATCATGCCGACCAGGACGACTTCGTGCCGGCGGACACCAGCTTTCGGGTGCTCGACGGCAACCGGGACGATCTGGTGCTCGGCCACTGGAGCCCGAACTTCGACGCCAGCGGCTTCGCCATCGACCCGAACGTCGTGTTCCCGATCGATCGGTTGCGGGAGCGGGCTGCGGACGGGCGGATCGGCGCGGTCAGCGATGTCCATCTGTCCTACGCCGGCAACCAGGTCGAGCTGAGCGCGGTCCGTCTCGACTCCGGGCCGGCCGGGGCGAAGCTCCTGGTCGATGCCGGGGTCGACGTGGTGCTGCTCACCCCGGTTTGACCGTTGTGCACGCGTACCGTGAGTACGCTCGCCCACGTCATGGAGGCGGCCGGCCTGGCCACCATCGCCCTCGGTTCGATCAGGGAGCAGCTGTACAACACTGCGCCACCCCGGGGTCTGTGGTGCGACTTCCCGCTCGGTCGTCCGCTCGGCCGCCCAGGCGACGCTGCCTTCCAGCAGCAGGTGCTGGACCAGGCCTTCGGTCTGTTGGCCGCAGACTCCCCGACGATCGAGGACTTCCCGGAGGCGATCACCGACGACGGGGCGGAGGTCCTCGCCTGTTCGATGCCGCCCCGGTTCGATGCCTCGGTCCACCCGGCGGTCGACGAGGCTCGTGGCATCCGCCAGGCCTACGATCGGGCCGCCTCGGCCGGCGATCGGATCGGTGCCGGCCGAGTGGTCGAGCCGGACGGGATCCCGGCCGCCATCGAGGCCTTCATCCGGGTCGCTGATGGCACCCCGTGGAAGGAGGCCGGCATCCCCGGCGTGCCGGCCCGAGTGGCCCAGGACATCCGGGGGTACTACGAGACGGCGGCGATCGAGCTGGCAGAGCACTCCCCTGCGGCCTGGGCCGGGACCCGCTGGTTCCTCGGCGAGACCGAGGCCGGTGCGGTGATCAAGGCGGCCCGGGACCGGATGGCGGCCGACGGGGTCAAGCAGCCGATCTGGTACTACCTGATCCCGGCAGAGCTGTAGCCGTCCTCAGGCCTCGGGGGCATAGCCTTCCGCCGCTTCGGCTTCGGCAACCCTGGCCAGCAGTTCGTCGCGAACCGACTGGCCCTTCTCCCTGGCGTTGTCACCGGTGATCCGCCAGCCGTGGCGGGCCGAATAGAGCAGTGGCGGCTCGCCGAGGCGGCCTTCGGTGACGGCGACGACGTTGGCCAGGAACAGGTCGTGGTCGAACCGCTCGATCCGGTCGAACGTCTCGCTGTGGAGCCAGGCTATCGAGTTCGGGACGACCGGTCGGCCCTCGTCGTCAAGCTCG
>JBCCFN010000005.1:0-45746 GCA_039029715.1 Actinomycetota bacterium
AGCAGGAGCAGGAACAGCGGGAACAGGAAGAACCCCCCGTCCCGTCCGGCGCCACGGCCAAAGCCGTCGGCAAGCTCGAGCGTGTTGCTCATGGCTAGCAGCATCCAACTTCCTTTCTTCTCGATGGTCCGGTTGGATACCGATCATCAAATCGGTCGGGTGTGAACCATCGATCGCGGCGGACATCAAGCGTTCGTGAAGTTGATCCGGGGGTCCGGAAGGAGCGTCAGAACAGCAGCTCGCCCCGGGCCACGGTGACCGCACGGCCGGTCAGGCGGACCCGGTCGCCGTCGACGTCGATCACGATCCGCCCACCTCGAGCCGACTCCTGGTCGGCGACGAGGCGATTCGAGCCGATGCGCGGCGCCCACCACGGGCCGAGGGTGGCGTGGGCCGAACCGGTCACCGGGTCCTCTGCCACCCCGGCCCGGGGGCCGAACCAGCGGGACATGATGTCGACCCCTGGCCGGTCGCTGCGAGCGGTCACCACGAATCCCCGTGGTACCTCGACCGTGGCCAGGAGCCTCTGGTCCAGGGTCAGCGCCCGGACCTCGTCGGCGGTGGCCAGCTCGACCAGGTAGTCGCTGACCGCCCGGGCGACGGTGACCGGTGCGGCACCGAGCGCATCGGCCAGCCCGGCCGGTTGGTCGACGATGGTCGGCGGATCGGCCGGGAAGTCGAGGGTGATCGCTCCGTCGTTGGCGACGGTGGCGGTCAGCCGACCAGACCGGGTATCGAAGTGGTACGGCGTCGGGGCCTGGTGTTCGGTGTGGAGCAGGTGGGCTGCGGCCAGGGTGGCGTGGCCGCAGAGATCGACCTCGACCGTCGGCGTGAACCACCGGAGGTCGAACGAACCGTCAGCCTTCGGAACGACGAACGCCGTCTCCGAGAGGTGCATCTCGAGCGCCACCCGTTGCATCCAGGAGGCGTCTGCCGGGCCGTCCAGCACCAGCACCGCTGCCGGGTTGCCACGGAACGGGGTGTCGGTGAAGGCGTCGATCTGGGCGAACGGGCGGGTGGTCACACCCCGGAGTATGCCACCCGGCCCGCTGCCAGGAATCTCGGCCCTGGCCGAGCAGCCCCAAACTGGCTCTGGCCATGACCAGACGTGTCTTCGTCGATCGGGAGTGGACCGGCGCTCCCAGCCGACGAGCCCCGCCTCAGCGGGCCGGGCGGGATGCGCTGGCTCAGGAGCGCTCCGCCAGTTTCGAAGCGAAGGCTGCGGCTTCCTCCGGATCCATGCCATAGCTGTGGTCGTCATCCGGGAAGACGCCGGCGGCGACATCGGCGACGTAGGCGGCGAGAGCCCCGGTCGCCACCTCGTTGACGTTGCCGTACCGCTTGGCGAACTTCGGCTTGAACGTGTCGAACGAGCCGATCAGGTCGTAGGCGTTCAGCAGCTGGCCACAGGCCGCCGAGCCGGCCCCGATCGAGAAGGTGAAGATCGACACGGCATCGTCGACCGCCTTGCCGACCTCCCGGGGCACCGCCTCGATCTCCAGTCCGATGCCGCCGGCCTCCTCGATGGCTCTGGCGTTGTCCACGATGGCCAGCGCCGCCTCCGCCGTCCGGCCCTGGGTCTTGAACCCGCCCATCCGGTGGACCTGGTGGGGGATCAGCCCGACGTGGCCCATGATCGGCACGCCGGCGTCGGCCACGGCCCGGATGATGTCGAACTTGTCCCGTCCGCCCTGCAGCTTGACCGCATCGGTCCCGGACTCCTTCATGATCCGCAGTGCGTTCACGACCGCGATCTCCTCGGTGGCGTAGGACCCGTACGGCATGGCGGTGATGCAGAACGTGTCCGGCGCGCCCCGCCGCACCGCCTTTGTGTGGTCGATCATCTGCTCGACCGTGCACTCCAGGGTGTTCTCGTGGCCGTAGACCGTCATTCCCATGCTGTCGCCGACCCCGACGATGTCGATGCCGGCCCGCCAGGCCCAGGTCGCGGTCATGAAGTCGGCGATGGCCACCATCGAGAGCCGCTCGCCGGCCGCCTTCTTCTTGGCCAGGTCCGGGACGGTGAGCTTCGGCTTGCGATGTTCTGGCATCGGTCCTCCTCGGTCTACGGCGTCGACCGGTCGCCCCAGTCCGTCGCCAACGCCGGCATCCTAGTGCCGCCGGAACGTCGCAGAGGTTGCCCGATGCGGCACCAGGGCCGGTTGGATCCGACCGTCATGACCTGGATCGCCGACCGGGTCGACACCATCACGGGCAGGCGATACCGACCGGCAGTCGGGCCTCGATCGACACGCCGTCGGCGACAACCTCGAGGGTCGTGCACGCCGGTTCCTCGGTCCAGACGCCGCCGGCCCAGACGATCCAGGGCTCCCCGGTCTCGGACGGGCAACCGTCGAAGGTGAGTGAGGGGACCGGCGGGTCCGAGCCGGCACCCCAACCCATGACGGCGTTCGCCCGGTCGGCAGCTGCGACCCGGAGCACGAACGCCCGCTCGGCCCGGACGATCAGTCCGAACTTGGTGAACCACCGCCCCAGGCCGTCATCGAACCGGCCACGGGTCAACACGTCGTCTGCCGGCAGCGCGATCACATCGGCCGCGACGTTCCAGTCCGCCGGCGGCTCGGCCAGATGGTCGATCGCCCCCGCACAATCGAACGGTTGTGAGGACTCCCCGTCTTCGGGTCCGGCTTCGGCAGTGCAGGCCGCAACAGCCAGCACGATGGCGACGACCAGGACCGCTCCCCGGCGACGCCCGAGACCTTCGCTCCGTGATGACTGGCTGGCCGACTCGACCACGAGGTGGAGTCTAGGAAACCGTCTGCCGGTGCGGGTCGTCGGTCGGCCCATCAATGATCGCTGCAGCCGTCCGACCGGAGGACGATGGAACCGTCAACGCGCCGACGGCCGTGGTCTGGTGGGGACTGGGTTCGCGCGCTGCTTGTGTCACTCGCCGTGGTGCTCGGCGTGGCCGGGTCCACCGGTCCGGTCGGAGAGGTCGAGCTTCGTGACGCCATGAGGCTCTGGGCCGAGGACGGCCCGCCGTCCTACCGGATGTCGATCGCTGTCCACTCGACATGGGGTGGCAGTCGCACCTACGACGTCTTGGTTCGGGACGCAGCGATCGCTTCCGTCGAGCCGGTCGGGTTTGGCGAGGTCCAACCCCTCGACGAGCCGCTGTTGACCGTTCCCGATCTGTTCGATCAGGCGGCCCGGTTGTGGGTCGGTCAGAACAACACCACCGTGCGGTTCGATCCGCTGCTCGGCTACATCTATCGCGTCGAGCATGATCCGCCGGTCGACGACGGTTTCTTCTCGTTGGACGTCACCTACTTCGAGGCGATCGCCGAGGATGGCGGCGGATAGAGGTGGTCGGGTGGCGCGGCCGTTATCGCTGGCGGTTGGAAAGATGGGGGGCGTGCTCGGCCACCATCCGCTCGATCAGACCGAGGCTCGGATTGACCATCCCGACCGGGCCGACGATGACGGTCGGCACCGTCTCGTTGCCGTCGGCGATCGATCGGACGATTGCCGCATCGTCGGGGTTCTCCCAGATGTTCCGGCGGTTGACCGGGATCCCGGTGTCTTCGAGGCTCCGACCGAGCCGCTCACAGAACGGTCAACCGGGCCGCCAGAACACCTCGATGGCCTCGACTCGCCCGTCGGGCCCGTGTTCGGTGGCGACCACCTCGCCATCATTGGTCTGCTGGCCGATCGACCACCAGTAGATCGCCCGGGCGGCCAGCCCGGCGACCGCAACTGCGGGGAGGCTGACCAGCCAGGCGCCACCGGTCGCCTCGTGCACCACGTTGAACACCGTCGCAATCCCCAGCCCGATCGCGGCGTAGAGCAGGATGATCCTGACCTTGTTGCTCATGGCCCGGTGATGAGACGGTGCATCGTTCATCACCCTAGTCCGGCGGCGGGAAGATCTCAGGAGCGAGATGGTCGTGAACCCGCTGCGTCGAGGGCGGAAGAAATTCGACGATCCATCGTGGCGGCGCTGGCTATCGTCCGACCATGAGCCTCGAGTGGGAGCAGGTTGCCGTGGCGGCCGAGGATCCGATCGCCCTCGGTCGCTGGTGGTGTGACGCCCTGCGCTGGGTCGTGGTCGACGACGGTCCGGTCGTGTTCGAGATCCAGCCGGAGGTCGATCGGTTTCCGGGGATCCTGTTCCTTCCCGCGGAGTCGGGCAAGGTCGGTCAGAACCGGCTCCACATCGACCTTCGCCCGGACGACCAAGCCGCAGAGGTCGAGCGGTTGCTCGCCCTCGGTGCCTCCCGGATCGACGTCGGTCAGGGCGACGTGTCCTGGGTCGTCATGGCCGATCCCGAGGGCAACGAGTTCTGCGTGCTCGCCCCACGGTCCTGAACCGACTCAGCCCACGCCAGCGGTCGAGGATCGTGCGCCTCCAGTGGTAGTGTCGGCAAGAACTGGACCATTGAGCCACGGTACACATCGAGGGGGATGCACATGGCGAAGCACCTGACCGACGCCCAGGTCGATCACTTCCGGACCCGCGGCTATCTGGCGCCGCTGGACCTCTTGACTGCTGAGGAGGTGGCCACGGCCCGGGCCAAGCTCGAGGCCTATGAGGCCGAGACCGGCGGCCCGATCGGCGGGACCGAGCGTGCCGGCGGCCATCTGCTGTGGCCGTGGGTCGATGGACTGATGCGGCACGAGAAGCTACTGGACGCGGTCGAGGACCTGATCGGCCCGGACATCCTGTGCTGGAACTCGGTCTTCTGGATCAAGGAGGCCGGTTCGCCGAGCTATGTCGGCTGGCACCAGGACCTGGAGTACTGGGGGCTCGACAACGACGACCTGGTCAACGTGTGGATCGCGCTCTCGCCGGCGTCGGACGAAGCCGGCGCAATGTCCGTCATCCCGGGGAGCCACCTGGAGCTCCTCGACCATGACGAGACCTACAACGAGGACAACATGCTCACCCGGGGTCAGGAGTTGAAGATCGACGTCTCGGAGCGGGAGGTCGCCTCGATGGCGCTGGGGCCCGGTCAGATGTCGATGCACAGCGTGCGGCTGGCCCACGGATCGGGGCCGAACACCACCGATGACCGCCGCATCGGCCTGTCCCTGCAGTACATGCCGACCCGGACCCAACAGATCCTAGTCGACTGGGACTTCGCAACCCTGGTCCGGGGGACCGACGAGTACGGGAACTTCGAGTTGGCCCCGCAACCGCAGCAGGACTTCGATCCCGCCGGGGTCGAGTTCCATCAGCGGGCCGGCGTTGCACTACGGGAGCTGCTCTACCAGGACGCCAAACCTCCGGCCGAGAAGGCCCCGACGCTCTGACCACACCGCAGAAGGCCGTCTGCCGCCGGCTTCCGGCTGAGGATCAGTCCTGCCTGGCCTATAGTTCAGCCCGTGGTGCAGCGGGAACCGAGGCGGGCCGGGCGGAGGCGTTCGTTGATGTCCGGTGCCCGGTGGGGGTCGCTGATCTTTGCCCTGACGTTGATTGCGGCCTGTGCCTCCGACGCTCCAGAGGAAGCCGACGGGTTGTTGCCGGATCCGGACCGGCCCGGGTTTCAGCTCGAGACCGACGATCGGCAGGTCGAGGATGCACCGCCGTCCGGTGATGAGCAGCCACCCCTGGTGATACCGGAGGCGGCGTCGACCTCGACCTCTGGGCCGACCTCGACCGAGGCCACGAACTCGACCTCTGCGCTGACCTCGACCGAGGCGTCGACGACGACGTCCCAGCCGAACCCGTCGTCTGGCGATTCGGTCACCACCGACGCCCCGTCGGAGGGCTCGATCCCGGCGGCGTCGACCCCGACCTCGACGTCGGTCTCGGCACCGGCCGATGCGCAGGGAGGCGGTGGTTCCCCGGGCGGCGGCAGTTCGCCGGGCGATGGCGGTTCCCCGGGCGGCGGTGGCTCGTCCACCGGTAGCGGCCCGACCGGCGGCGGGTTCGACCTCTCGGGGGACGGGGTGTCACCGGTGCAGGCCACGTATCAAGGGGTGAAGTCCTACAACGGGTTCCGGGTGAGCGAGCAATACGACGCCTGGACCCACGGCGACCTGGTCCTCTACACGCCACCGGGCAGGGTGACCCAGGAGATGGCCAACCAATGGTTGGCCTGGCAGGCGACGACCGACGCCATACTTCGCACGCTCATCGGTGACGACGAGACCTTCGACTCGAAGTACCGGAGCAACGATCCCCACTTCGGCCGCAAGAAGGTGATCGCCACACCCCATGAGTCGTGCGGCGCCGGTTGTGGCAACAAACAGATCGCCGAGGGCGTCGGGATCATCGACGCAATGGTCGCCGAGCCGGGCAACTTCGAGCACCAGTGGATCCTGTTCTACGAGCAGGCCCGCGGCGGCCGGGACGAGGTCTTCGACCTCAGCGCCTCCTGGCCTCGGGAGCAGTACGTGTTGCCCCACCTCGTGGCGGCCCTCACCTTCTACTAGATCGGTGGGATGGAGGCCCTGCAGCGGGGCGTCCCCGGGGACATCCTGTCCGGGAAGCAACGGTGGGAGGATTCCGGCCTCACCTACACCGACGTCTTCATCGAGCGGGAGCAGCGGTGGTTCGAGGACAAGTACGCAGACGGGACCATCATCTTTCCCCCACAGCCGTCGCTGCTGCTCCACATCGGGGTCGAGGACGGGGTCGACGCCCTGGCCCGGGTGTTGGCAAACCTCGGCCACTACCCGGACAACCTCATGTACGAGAACTCCACCGACGCCATCTGCGACTTCCAAGCGGCCGTGAACGACGCCACCGGCAACAAGTACGCCACCTGGATGGTCCAGGATTGGGGCCTGCCCGGGAACTGTGACTACGACATGGGCCAGCAGGCTTCGACTGCCGCATTTGCCGACGACCTCCGGTTCGAGTCGAGCGGTCTGTGCGTTGACCCGAGGTTCATGCCGAACGCGGCCCGACCCGGTCACTTCCCGTGCAATGGAGCGGCCGAGCAGAAGGTCTCCTTCGAGCCGGTGGCCGAGGATCGGTTCCTGATCAAGTTCACCTCGACCGGACAGTGCTTCGAGGGCCTGTCGGTCTGGACGTGCCACGGTGACCCCCACCAGGTGTGGGAGTGGCGGGGTGCGCAGCTCTACAACGTCGGCGTCGACAAGTGCCTGACCGCCCGCCAGAACAACCGGTGGGGCGGTGGGCTCCTGACGATGGAGACCTGCGCCGACACCCCCGCCCAACGCATCAACAGCGGCTGAGCCGCCGGCCGTCCGGGGCGGCTGTCCGGGCTGGGCTGCTGCGTCGGTCGTCGCAGCGCTCCTGGCCCGTCAGCGCTGGCTGGGCGACGGCATCGACGTCTGGCGCCGGAGTACCCGCTGCGGGATGAGAGGTGGGAGATCTGGCCCGACCAGGTCGACGAGGTCTCGATGGTTTGCTTCGTCTGACCGGGTGCTTCGGAGCGGCAGGCGTTTGAACTCCGCCCAGGTGGCGACGGTGAAGGTCTCGGTGATGTGGCCGGGGCGTTCGACGTCCTCGGCCAGGTGGAAGTTCAGGACGCCCTGTCGCTTCAGTGCCTGGCGGACGTGCTCCATGGCGGAGAGGAAGGTCGCTCGTTGGTCCGGGTCGATCTGCCAGCGGGCGGTGAGTGCGATCGGACCGTCGTCGTCATGGATCGAGGTGACCGGCGGGGGATCCATCAGCCTGGCCGGCGTGGTGTCGATGTCGGCGAGTGGACGAAGCCGGAGGGGGACCACGGCGACGGCACCGATGGCCATGGCGACGGCGGTGGCGGCGAACGCGGTTTGGAGGCTGGTCCGTTCGGCAACAGCACCCCACACGATGGCGCCGACGGCGAAGGAACCCTGGAGGGCGAGCAGGTAGACGGCGACGCCTCGGCCCCGGATCCAGGCCGGAAGGACCGTTTGCAGCGTGGTCATGACGGTCGAGATGGCGGTGAGCGACGTGGCGCCGGCGACCGCCAGTGCCGCGAGCGCAACCGGGATGTTCGTGGTTGTGGCAAGCAGGATCAGGGCTGCGGCCTGGGCCAGCATCGACGTGGTGACGATTGCGTCCGGGGTGGCCCGGGCCCGAATGGTCGGCATGCCGAACAGGGCGGCCACCGCTCCGACGCCTCCGGCACCGGACAGGAGCCCGAACATCGCCGGCCCGGCCTCGAGCCGGAAGCGAGCGAGAGACGGCAGGAGAGCGATCAAGGCGGTGCTGGTCAGGGCGAGAGGGACGATCTTGACGATCACGATCTGGAGCGGCCGGTCATGGCGGACATACTGCAGACCCAGTCGCATGGCGGCTGCCAGGTGCTCGGGGGGAAGCCCACCGGAGTCGCTGACCGGACGCCAGGTGCCGAGGGCCAGGACGCCGGCGGTCAGGACGACCGCATTGACCCAGAACACCCACGTCGGACCGAGGGTGGCGATGATCACGCCGCCGAGGGCCGGTCCGGCTGCCATGGCCCCGCTCATTCCGGCCGAGCTGAGGCTCACGGCATCGGCCAGCTCGGACTTGGCGACCAGGCCCGGGATCACGGCCATCCAGACCGGGGCAGCAAGGGCGGTGAGCGAGCCGAGCGCCGCCGTGAGCAGCACGACCGACACCTGGGTGTGGCTGCCCGTGGTCGAGAGCACGGCGAACGCCACGGTGACCAGGACACTCCCGGCAAGCACGGTGACGACGAGTCGCTTGCGGTTGACCACATCGGCCAGGGCGCCGGCGATGAGGGCCAGCACGAAGCCCGGCACCGTCACGGCGACCTGCAACAACGCCACCGCAGCGGGGGAGTCGGTGATGTCGGTCAGGACCTAGGCGCCGCCGAGCCCGTTCATGAACACGGCGAGTGCCGAGGCGAGGTTCACCGAAACCACGACCGCGAAGGCTCGGTTGCGCAGGGGTCCCCATGCCCCGGTGTGGGTCACCTCGACACGTCCTCTCCCCGTGAATCGGGTATAATCACAGTCGTAATAGTTACGTACGTAATAATATCTCGGAAACAGTATCGACCGGACGGAATTGCGGTCAAGGGGCCCGGAACGAGTGACGACCGACCAACACACCGACACCGAGACCGCCGTCGATACCGATGCCGTCGTCGACGGTGTCTCGGAGCTGTTTCCCTCAGCCCGGCTGGCAGCCACCGGTGCACTCCACGCCGCATCGCTCGCGGTCGCCAGGGCCTTCGAGCAGAGGGTCAATGCTCCGCTCGGCATCGACACCGAGACCGCAGACCTCATCGTGCGCATAAGCCTCGTCGGCGAGGCGGGGCTCCGCGGGGTCGATTGCGTTCGGCAGCTCCACCTCACCCCGACGCAGGTCTCACGGCTCGCGGATCGCGTCGAATCGAGGGGACTCATCGAACGAACCCCCGACCCTCAGGACCGGCGTGCCCAACGCCTGGTCCTCACCGAGGCCGGCAAGCAAACCGCCGAGGCGATCGCCCCCCTCACCGAGACGGTGATCCAAGCACTGATCTTCGACGAGTTCGACGAGCGGGAACGAACGGTGCTGATCGACCTGCTCGAACGCCTCACCGCCAGAGCGACGCACCTCAACGAGGAGGCGGGCGACTAGCCAGCCCCAACGCCGAGCTTGCGACGATAAGGTTCGCGGCCGTGGCGGAACTGTGTGGCGGAGCTGTGTCAACTCACCGAGCAAGCCCGCAGAGATGATTGACCCTTGACGATCCGAGCTGCCGTGGCTCCGAGGGGAACGCACGATGCCCCGGGAGGCGGGCGTTTGCTGCGCCCGAGCGGACCCATCTCGGCACTCCTGTGGGCGGCCGCTACGGCCAGTGGGACGGCACCGGCCCGGTCCGTTGCCTTCAGTTCAGCGGTGAAGGGGGCGGACCGAGGACCTCGATTCCGTTTGCCCCGCATGCGGCGGCCACTTGGCCGGGATCGATCTCGATCGGATCGGGAAGTGTTGCAGCGGGTGTCGGCTGCCCGAGGGTGTCGACCATGCGGTCGAAGCCGGGCCGACCGGTCGTGGCTGCAGTGATCGTCGAGAATCGCGCGGTTGCAGAGAGAACCTGGAACGTGTGAGGAACCCCTTGGGGAAGGAAGACCGTTGTGCCGGCGTTGCCGGTGAACTCGGTGTCGCCGGATTTGAAGGCGATCTCGCCGTCGAGGATGACCATGAGCTCGTCCTCTTCGTCATGGCGGTGGAGCGGTGGCCCGAAGCCTCGGGGAGCGACGAATTCGATGGCGGTCATCGCCCCGGTCTCGCCCGGGCGGACCTTGACGGTGGCCAGATGGTTGAGGAAATGGAGGTGGTCACCCTCATCCCGGCCGAGAGCGTAGGGGGTTGTAGGCGTGGTGTAGTCAGTCATGATTCCGATGATCTTCGGGAGGCTTAAGAAACCCTTAGGGGTCGGTCGCTGGCCGGCTGGAATCGACGGATCTGTTAGCGTGAGGTCGTTGAACCGACGGGCCGGAGGGCAGGGGCTACGTGTCGATCAGCCGGAGAGAAATTCCACCCGTGCGCTTCGCCGACAGTAGGGGAGCACGGATCGCCTACCAGCAATGGGGCGAGGGCGAGGTGCATCTCGTCGGGGTTCCACCGGCGGCGCAAAACATCGAGATGGCGTGGGAGTGGCCGGACATCGGGGCCATGTTGGAGCGGTTCGGTCAGTTCTCGGTCTACACCCACTTCGACAAGCGCGGCACCGGCAGCTCCGACCGGCAGAGCCGGGTTCCGGGACTCGACGAACGTGTCGAGGACCTGGTCGCGGTCATGGATCATGCCGGCATCGAACGAGCTCACATCCTCGGCATCTCCGAAGGCGGTCCGATGGCCATCCTGTTGGCTGATTCGTTTCCCGATCGGGTCATCAGCCTGATCCTGCACGGCACCGGGCCTTCCTTGGTGCCCGTCGACGCTACCGAGGAGCAGCTCGATCAGAGCCGTCAGGCTCGACAGGCCATGGCCAAGACCTGGGGTACGCCGGAATCGATCATGATCGACGTGTTCGCGCCGTCGATGGTCGACAATCAGGCCTTCCGGCAATGGCACGAGGTCTACGAGCGTCGGGCGAGCACACCGCAGTCGCTGATGGAGATCTTCGATACCTACGAGGTCGACGTTGTCAGCGAGATACTGCCTCGGCTGGATCTTCCTGTGCTTGTGCAGCACCGAACCGGCGATCAGATCATCCCAGTCGAGGGCGGTCGTCGGCTGGCAGCCGTCATCCCAGGGGCCGAGCTGATCGAGTACGAGGGCAACGACCACTTCCAATACGTGGGAGATGTCGATGCGTGGATGATCGACCTCGAACGGTGGGTCACCGGTACGGTCGTCGAGCGACCACGAATCTGGGCCGGGCACCCTCGAGTCACCGTCCTCGGCCGATTCGCGGTTGAGGTTGGAGGTTCCGAGGTGCCGGCCTCGGCGTGGGGCTCACGCCTGGCTCGTCAGCTCTGCAAGCGATTGGTTGTGGCTAGAGGCTGGCCGGTGACCAGGGAGGAGCTGGTCGACCAACTCTGGCCCGGTGAGACCGACATCAAGCGGCTCAGTGCCCGACTGTCCGTCCACCTCTCCGGGGTACGGAAGGTGCTGGGCGGCGGTGTGATCGCCGACCGGGACACGGTCCGTCTGGACCTCGATCACGTCGAGGTAGATCTCGAGCGATTCCACACCGCAACCGACGACGCTGTGGTCGTGAATGCGTACAGCGGCGAGCTCCTTCCCGAAGACCGCTACGAGGACTGGAGCTCCCCGGCCCGGAGCGAAGCCAAGGCCAGGTTCGTCGCCAGCGGACACCGGCTCGCCGAAGCGGCAATGACGTCTGACGATCATGCCGCCGTCATCGACCTGGCCGCCCGGCTGATCGACGCCGACCGCTACGACGAGCGAGCCCACCGACTCCTGGTCCTCAGCCACCAAGCCATCGGCAACGAGGGCCGAGCCCGTCTGGCCCACCAGGACTGGACCGAAGCCCTGGCGGAGATCGACATCACCGTCCCACCCTTGAACCAGATCACCTGAGGTGACGCTCCTCGTTCGGGCATGGCGCTTGGCGTTGCCCCAGGCCAGGCGGGTTGTGGACTTGGAGCGGGCGATGGGAATCGAACCCACATCATCAGCTTGGAAGGGTCGTCTGACGTGGCTCGGTGGCCTTCGAGCCGCTGAACTGGTGGCCCCTGCTGTCGAGCGAGCCCATCTTGGTATCTCTGTTGTCGGTTGCTACGGGCAGTGGGAGGGCACTGGGCTCTGCCGTAAGTCGCGAGAATTATGCAGTGCTGCGGCCACCCGACATCGCCGGCACCCGCGCACGATCGTCAGCCGTTTCCGAGCGTTGTTACCGAGCACCGAGCTGGCTGGTGTCGAGGACGGCGTCGACACCGCCCTGATGTGCCGATAGCGGACTCGTAGTGGCGGATCTGCCGCTGCCGAATATGTGTCCGGTTGTACGTTGTCGAGATGAACCTCGACATCTCCCATTGGCGAGCACTCGAACCGGAATCGAAGATCACCGAGGGAAACCGCAACGAGGTCTGGCGAGGATCTCTTGGGGGCGAACCGGTGTCGATCCGACGCTCGCGGCGAGATGAACCATCACTGGACTGGGAGCTTGATCTCATCGAGCACCTAGCCTCGCTGGGATTTGAGGTACCGACAGTCCGACGGTCCACGGACGGCCGTCGACATGTCAACGGCATCGTGGTTCAGCGCTGGTTGCA
The DNA here is from genome assembly GCA_039029715.1 of Actinomycetota bacterium. Lineage (GTDB taxonomy): Bacteria > Actinomycetota > Acidimicrobiia > Acidimicrobiales > SZUA-35 > JAHELU01. The sequence goes on from JBCCFN010000005.1 coordinate 12,598, forward strand.
CGGCCGACCTCCTGACTCGACACGGGACTGGCAACTTGTCGCCGACACTCTCCGGCGAGTCCATCGACTCACAAGCAACTACCCACAGCGGCCTGGCTGCTGCGCTGTAGCGAAGTTGGACCGGGCCAGCTCAAGCATCGATGCCGATATGAGTGCCCTTCCAGATGACGTTGCGAGCGACGTGCTTAGCGTGTTCGCGAGCGTTGCCGCGATGCCGGTTTCTGTCATCCACGGCGATCCAATGGCTGGGAACATCCGGATCGTCGACAACGACGTTGGACTTCTCGACTTCGATGAGAGTCGAGTCGATGTCGCTTGGCATGACCTCTCGAATCTGGGCGTCCAAGTTCTCGACGAGGTAGAACACTCGCAGGCGACTCAGCTAAGCGATGCATGGGAAGCAGCCAACGGCTGGGTGCTAGAGCCCGAGTACGCGATCAGTCGCCTCGAGGCGCTCAGAAGGTCACTCACCTCGTAGGAAGGACCCCATCGCTCATCCGGCAATCCCGAGCTGGTCGAGGTGAGGAACGACGCAGCAGTCCAACCCGCTCCATAACCTCCGCCTCGAACCCCGATCGACCGCACCACTGCGGCACCTACTGCGTGCTCCGAAACGCTCAGGACAACTCGTCGCTTGTGCGACGGCCTGCCGTCATGCTGCGGATCGTCGCTGTGTCCGCTCCCGTAGGAACGAACCGGCGGGCTTGAAGTCGGCTAGGAGAGCGGCGAGTTCTTCGGTCTGTCTCATGATTTCTGGGATGCCCTGGCGTTGGATCTCGAAGACGCTCTCGCCGATGGTGGTGGCTTCGTCGAGGTCGCCTTCTCTGGCGATGGCGGTGGCCTTCGTTGCCCGGGCTTTTGCGATGCGCATGGGTCGGAGTAGTTCACCGTCGTCGGCGGTGAACTGGCGCTCGATGGCATCGGCGAGGTCGATGGCCCGTGAGTTGTCGCCGAGTGCCATGGCGACCGACATTTCGACCTTCTCCTGCTGGTCCTTGTCTTTTTGGAAGTGGTGGCCAGGCATGGGTGGGGGAGGGATGTCGTCGTTGATGGCGGCCGCTCGCTCCAGTGTGCGGCGGGCTTGATCTCGGTCGCCGAGGCCAGCCCATGCTTCTGCTTCGTGGCGTGTCAGGTGGGCCCCGATGTCGGTCCGCCCGGCTCGTTCTTGTCCGGCTTGGGAGCGTTCGATAACGGCTTCGTAGTTCTTGTTGCCGAGGTGGCTCCAGGCGGCCAGCTCGTGACCCCAGGCGATGATGCGAGCGTGGTCGATGTCACGACCGTGTGTGAGGCCGATCTCGCGGGCCTTCTTGGCTGCCTGCTGGTCGTCCAGGTCGTAGGCCAGGTTGCCTGCGAGGAGCGCTGCCCAGCCGGTCAGTTCGAGCACGGTCCGGAGCTGGTTGATGCCGAGTCGTCCTGTGCGGGCTTGGTCGAGGCGTCGGAGCCAGGTGAAGGTCTCGTCGAGGAGCTCGGCGGGGGTGTTGGTGGTGTAGCTCACAGCGAGTCCGTCGATGGCGGCCCGGGGCGGTTCGAATCGAGCACGCCCTCCAGGAAGTGACCGGCAGGGGTCCTGTAATCGTCGAGCCGAAGACGGCCGGGAGCCGTCGGACGGTCGCTCTGCCCGGGTACCTCATCGAGATCCTGGTCGAGCACCTCGATCGGCACGTCGATGCGGCGGCGGACTCCCTGTTGTTCACCAATAGCAACAGCGACCCGGTCCGCCGGAGCGTCTGGCATCCCGCCTGGGACGAGGCTCGGAAGGCCGCAGGCCTCGACGACCTGCGGTTGCACGATCTTCGCCACCTGGCCGGGACCCTTACCGCTCAGGCCGGTGCCACGCTCAAGGAGACGATGGCCTGGCTCGGCCACACGTCGGTCGCCGCTGCACTTCGATACCAGCATGTTGCTGCAAATCGAAACGCCGAGATCGCCGGCCGGATGGACGACCTGATTCGGCCAAGCAGTGAGCCGATGTAGTTCGTCGGTTATCCCCGTTGGCCAGCTCAGCGTCGACGAAGATGATCGGATGGAGGAGCTTCTAGCGTTTGTAGGCGCTGCTGCCACTGGCTCGGTCGGCACTCTGGTCGTCACGACCTGGTTGGACCGACGAGAGCGGTTGAGAAGAGACCGTCGAGGAGTCTACATAAAGCTCCTCGCTCTACTTGTCCAGCGGAGTCGGCTCGCAGAACGAGCGAGCTGGAACCCCATCGTCGCCCCCTCCGAGGATGCCCCAAGCGATGAAACCGATGAACTGGAAGCGCAACTGCTGGTGGACGCATCGCCTGAGGTCAGGCGCTTGGCCGAAGACTGCTACCAGTCGCTGGGGATGATCTGGAGGACCCTTGTGATGGGCGTCCCAACTCAGGTCGACTAGCACGGTCTCGTCCACAACAGGTTCGACAAGGTGCGTGACCAGTCGGACGAGGCCAAAGACCTCCAGATGCGCCTTGCGCTCGGTGAGTATCAGGACGAGCTGACCGAGCGCCGCAGGCGGTTGGCAAGGCAGATCAGACGCGAGATCCACGGTCGTCGCAGCGACGATCGGGCAGTGGACGGGCAGTAGGGCCCACGCCATCGGATCCCGAGAGCGCCGTATCGTCGCGTTTTCCCTGGTCAGGGGTTTGAGCGGGCGATGGGAATCGAACCCACATCATCAGCTTGGAAGGCTGAGGTTCTAGCCGTTGAACTACGCCCGCAGGGACCCGAAGCCTACCACGGTGCGTGCCCGCCTGGCCGGGAGTTGCGGCGCCGGGCTCAGGAGGCGTTTCGTTCGACCCGGGCCACCTCGCAGGTCGTGCCGACGCCGCCATCGTCGATGGGGACGGACCGATCGCCCGCCGAGTCGCCCGGCTGCACCTCGGGGATCCGAACCGTCGCTGCGCCCCGCCGAGACCCGCTGGCGTCGATGACGGCGACCCCGACCCGGTAGTCGCTGGTCAACGGCGTGCCGTTGGTGGCGGTGACGGCGACCCTGACCCGGCCGAGCGGACCCCGACTCGGATCGAGGACGCAGGTCGCCTCCCCGAGTTCGTCCGGCGCACTGTCGGCGGCGAGGCGATCGCCGCCGATCACACGGCAGGTGACGCCGCCACGGTCGAGCACCGGATGACGTTCGATGGCCCGCTCGTCCGGCCGCAGGTGGGGTACCGGAATGCCCTGATCGGCGACCCGGGTACCGGTCTGGTCGAAGAACCCGATGTTGAGCAGATAGGTCGACGTCTTCGGTGACGAGTTCACCACCTCCAGCTGGATCCGGCCCGGCTCGACCAGCTCGCAGCCGATGACGTCGTCCAGCTCGCTGTTCCGGCTGGATGATCCGCCGACCCCGTTTTCGTCGGCCTGGTTGGCGGCTACGGCGAGAAGCGCAACGCAGCCGCCGAGCAGCAGACCGAAGCCGAGGAGGATGCCGAGCGTCACCCCACCGGCGATACCGAGGCAGCCGGTCCGTTTCGGGCTCGGCGACGACCCGGCGATCGTCGGCGGCGGTCCCGCCGGCTGCGGCACCATCGGTTGCGGCTGGCCCGGCGGCCAGACCGCAGTGGGGGCATCTCCGTGGGGGAGCGTTGCGTCGACATCGGCATCGCTGCCGGCGCTGGCCGGCCCGCCGGATGGTGGCGCCGTCCCCGGGCCCGGGGGCCGCGGCGGTCGAAGCCCATCCGATCGGCGGGTCTGCTCGGTCCAGACCCGGCCATCCCACCATCGATCCATGCCGGACCCCGTCGGGTCCGGATACCAGCCGGGGCTCGGTGTCGCTGTCACACTGCCCTCCACGTTCCCTCGGCGCGGAGTCTACGCCCCGTGCCGGAGCCGGTGGCCGCGGCCATCTTTCAAAATCCGGGGCGACCAGCTATCACGGTGCGTGATCCCGAGAGACCGGAGCGCACCCCCATGGACATTGCCCAGCTGTTCGACGTGAGCGGGAAGGTGGCGGTGGTCACCGGTGGCTCCCGGGGTATCGGCGAGATGATCGCCGAGGGGCTGGTGACCAACGGGGTCCGGACCTACATCACCGCTCGCAAGGCCGCAGCCTGTGATGCCACCGCAGCGCGGCTATCGGAGCTGGGGGAGTGCATCTCGATGCCGGCCGACCTGTCGACGGAGGACGGTCTGGCATCGTTCACCTCGGCGCTGGCCGAGCGGGAGGAGCAGCTCCACATCCTGGTCAACAACGCCGGAGCGGCCTGGGGCGCCCCGCTTGACGAGTTCCCGGCCGCTGGCTTCGACAAGGTCCTCGACATCAACGTCAAGGCGCCGTTCCTTCTGACCCAGGCGCTCCTGCCGCAACTGCGGGCCGCCGCCAGCGAGGATGACCCGGCCCGGGTGATCATGACCGGCTCGATCGATGGGCTCCGGGTCCCGATCGGTGACAACTTCTCCTACTCGGCGTCGAAGGCGGCGATCCACATGCTGGCCCGGCACCTGGCCCACTTCGTGAACCAGGATCACATCACGGTCAACTCGATCGCTCCCGGTCCGTTCGAGTCGAAGATGATGTCGTACCTGCTCGACGATCCGAAGATCCGGTCCGGGATCGAGTCGACGGTCCCGATGCGGCGGATCGGGCGGCCGGAGGACGTCGCCGGTGCGGTGATCTTCCTCGCCAGCCGGGCCGGCTCCTATCTCACCGGGGCGGTCATCCCCGTCGACGGCGGGATCTCGACCCACGGCTAGGGAGGCCCGATCATGTCCGTGACCAAGCTGCTGGTCGCCAACCGAGGCGAGATCGCCATCCGAATCATGCGGGCGGCCCGGGACCTCGGGATGCCGACGGTCGGGATCGCCCCCGAGGACGACCTCGGCTCCCTCCACACCAGGGTGGCCGACGAGCTGGTCGTCATCGCCGGACGGGGCCCCGCCGCCTACCTGGACATCGACGCCATCGTGACCGCGGCATCGACCAACGGCTGCGATGCCCTCCACCCTGGCTACGGCTTCCTGGCCGAGAACCCGGCCCTGGCCCTGGCCTGCGAGACGGCCGGCCTGACCTTCGTCGGCCCGACCGCCGAGCAGCTGGCCCGCCTCGGTGACAAGACCGAGGCTCGAGCCCTGGCCGCCACCCTCGGCGTGCCACTGGTTCCCGGCACCGCCGGAGACACGTCCCTGGCCGACGCCGCGGCGTTCCTGGCCGAGCACGGGGCGATGATGATCAAGGCCGTCGCCGGCGGCGGTGGTCGGGGCATGCGCCCGGTCCGTCCGGGCGAGGACGTGGCCGCGGCCTGGGAGCGGAGCCGGAGCGAGGCCGACGCTTCGTTCGGCAATCCGGCGGTCTACGTCGAGGCCCTGATCGAGCGGGCTCGCCACATCGAGGTCCAGATCGTCGGCGACGGCCGGGCCGTCACCAACCTCGGCGAGCGGGAGTGCACCCTCCAGCGGCAACGGCAGAAACTCGTCGAGGTCGCTCCAAGCCCGTCGCTGCGGCAACAGACCAGGGCCCGGATCATCGACGCTGCGGTCCGGATGGCCGGCGAGCTGCAGTATCGGTCGCTCGGTACCTGGGAGTTCCTGGTGGCGGCTGACGACCAGGACCGGATCACGTTCATGGAGACCAACGCCCGGCTCCAGGTCGAACACACGGTCACCGAAGAGGTGACCGGGATCGACCTGGTGGTTGCCCAGCTGCGACTTGCGGCCGGGGCGACCCTGACCGAGGTCGGGCTCGACCCCACGGCGCCACCGACGGCCAGGGGCCATGCAGTCCAGGTTCGGGTCAACACCGAGTCGATGACCGCAGACGGCTCGGCCCGCCCCGCCGGCGGCACGATCGTGGCGTTCGAGGCACCGTCTGGGCCCGGGATCCGGACCGACACCTACGGCTACGCCGGCTACACCACCAATCCCGGCTTCGACTCGCTGTTGGCCAAGGTGATCAGCCAGGCACCCGGCCCGTACGCAGACGCCATCGGCCGGGCCAGACGTGCGCTCGCCGAGTTCCGGATCGAGGGGGTGGCCACCAACGTCGGGTTCCTCCAGGCCCTGCTCCAACGGCCGGAGGTCGAGACGAACGAGGTCACGACCACGTTCGTCGAAGAACACGCAGCGGACATCCTGAACGCGGTCGGTGGCAGGGACCAGCGGTACTTCGCCCCGACACCGGCGCCGGGCCAGGATCGAGGCGGGTTCGCCGGTGCCCGGGTCGACGCCGGCGATCCACTGGCGGTACTCAGTCACGGTTCGCTCGACGTCGCCACCGACGTGCCCGGCCAGGACACAGCCCCATCTTCGACGCCGGGGCCACCCCCACCGCCGCCGCCACCGGAGGGGTCGGCACCGGTGGCGGCAGGCCTCACCGGGCCGGACGGGAGCCGGTCGGTCGATGCGCCGCTGCAGGGAACGATCGTCACCGTCGCAGTGGAGGAGGGGACCGAGGTCGCGGCCGGCCAGCCACTGCTGGTGATGGAGGCGATGAAAATGGAGCACGAGATCTCGGCCCCGGAGGCCGGGATCGTCCGGCTCGTCGCCGTTGCGGACGGCGACACCGTGTTCGAGGGCCATCCACTGCTGTTCCTGGAGCCGGCGGAGGTCTCGGTGCAGGGTCCGAGCGCCGGCGGCGCCGTCGATCCGGACCTGATCCGGCCAGACCTGGACGAGCTGCGGCAGCGACGGGCCTACGGCCTGGACGAGAACCGCACGAGCGCCGTGGCCAAGCGCCACGGTCGGGGTCATCGGACCGCCAGGGAGAACCTGGCCCAGTTGGTCGACGACGGCAGCTTCATCGAGTACGGGCGACTGATGGTCGCCGCCCAGCGCCGGCGTCGGGACTTCCAGGATCTGCTCGAGAACACCTCGGGCGACGGCATGGTGGCCGGGATCGGCTCGGTCAACGGCGACCTGTTCGACGAGTCGACCGCCCAGGCCGTCGTCATGTCCTACGACTACATGGTGCTGGCCGGCACCCAGGGCGGCCAGAACCATCGGAAGAAGGACCGGTTGTTCGAGCTGGCAGCCCACAACCGGCTGCCGGTCGTGCTGTATGCCGAGGGCGGTGGCGGTCGGCCGGGTGACACCGACGGTATCGGCGGCTCCGGTCTCGACTGCCTGGCCTTCACGCTGTTCGCCGAGCTCTCCGGACTGGTCCCCCTGATCGGGATCACCAACGGCCGGTGCTTCGCCGGCAACGCCGTGTTGCTCGGTTGCTGCGACGTGATCATCGCCACCGAGGGGTCAAACATCGGGGTCGGTGGCCCGGCCATGGTCGAGGGCGGCGGCCTCGGGGTATTCAAACCGGAGGAGATCGGACCGGTCGAGGTCCAGGCACCGAACGGGGTGATCGATCTCCTCGCCGCAGACGAGGAGGAGGCGACCGATCTGGCCAAGCAGTACCTGTCGTACTTCCAGGGCCCGATCGACCAGTGGGAGGTCGCCGATCAGCGCCAGCTCCGGCATCTCGTCCCGGAGAATCGCAAGCGGATCTATGACATGCGGGAGGTCATCGCCGGGCTTTGCGATGTCGACAGCGTGCTGGAGCTCAGGGCCCACTGGGGCCCGGGGGCCATCACCTGCCTGGCCCGGATCGAGGGTCGCCCGATCGGGATCGTTGCCAACAACCCGCATCACCTGGCCGGGGCGGTCGACGCCACCGCCGCAGACAAGGGGGCCCGGTTCATGCAGCTGTGCGACGCCCACGACATCCCGCTGTTGTTCCTGTGCGACACACCGGGGATCATGGTCGGCCCGCAGGCCGAGTACGAGGCGACGGTCCGCCATGCGGCTCGGATGTTCGTCACCTCGGCCAGCGTCGACGTGCCGATGATGACCATCGTGACCCGCAAGGGGTACGGGCTCGGGGCCCAGGCCATGGCCGGTGGTTCATTCAAGGCGACGAACTTCACCGTCGCTTGGCCGACAGGCGAGTTCGGCGGGATGGGCCTCGAGGGCTTCGTCAAGCTGGGATACCGCAAGGAACTGGAGGCCATCGACGACCCGGCCGAGCGGCTGGCCGCCTACGAGGAGCGGGTGGCCAGGCTCTATGAGAACGGCAAGGCGGTCAACACCGCCAGCTTCTTCGAGATCGACGATGTGATCGATCCTGCCGAGAGCAGGGACTGGATCCTGATGGCACTGCGGGCCGGACCCAACCCAACGCCACGCAGCGGCAAGAAGCGTCCGATGATCGACACCTGGTAGCTCCGCTGGGTCAAACGGCCCGATCGCTCGGCGAATCGGCCGGGTCGTTGGTCCCGATTCCCCTCATCAATGTGTGGTTTCGGTACAGCCGCTGTCATCTGCGGCCGACCTACACGGTGGGCCGGCGGAGGCGCGGTCCACAACGTGATGACTCGTGGAGTAGACCGTGACCAAGCCAGCAATTCTCCGATCGGTATCGATCCCCAAGCGTCTGACCGGCCTCAACGCCCGTCTGCTCGGTTCGTTCCTGATGATCGGCATCGTGCCGCTGACCGCGGTCGGGGTCTTCGCCTTCAGCCGGGCCCAGGGCGACCTGACCGAGAAGGCCGGTCTGCGGATCGAGGGCGTGGCGGTCGAAACCGGCGAGATGATCGATCGGCTCATGGAGCAGCGGGCGGCCAACATGGAGTCGCTGGCCCACATCCCGATGCAGCCGGGGATGGCGGCGGCCCAGGAGGTCCTCGACGTCCAGACCGCGGTCTACGGCGACTACGACCTGTTGCTGGTGGCCGACGCCGACGGCGAGGTCTATGCCGTCAACACCGTCGACGGCCACGGCGAGCCGCTCGACACCTCGGCCCTCGTCGGCATGGACGTGAGCGACACCGAGTGGTTCATGGCCGCCGAGGCCGGCCACGGCTCGGGCGAGGTCCACTACACGGACGCCGACTACAACGAGCTGCTCGACATGGTCTACGAGCCTGGCCGGGTCGGCCTGCCGTTCACGGCCAGCTTCGGCGGTGACGGGCCGTTCAACGGTGTCATCCACTCCGTCGTGTCGTTCGAGCGGACCGTGATCGACATCATGCACGAGATCGAGCACGAGCTTCATCTCGAGGGGGCGAAGACGGCCGTCGGGGCCGTGGTCCGCCAGGACGGGCTGCTGATCTACTCCGGCATCGAGGGCGACCAGATGGTCGAGAACCTGGTCGCAGACGGCATCGAGGCGGCCTCCGCATCGCTGGAGCAGGACTCGCTCGGCTACACGATCGAGCGTGACATCCACGGCGATGGGGACCTGATCTACGGCTACGGCAACGCCAACGGGGCGCACGACTTCCCCGGCTACGGCTGGGGCGTCATTCTGGAACAGACCGTCGCCGAGGCGACCGAGAGTACCGTGGCGCTCCGCAATGGGGTGATCCTGTTCGGGGTCGTCGCCGCCATCATCATCGCCGCCCTCGGCTGGTGGATCGCTCGGGGTGTGTCCCGTCCGATCGCCAAGCTGTCCGAGCTTGCCGGGAAGGTGTCCGACGGCTCGCTTGCGGTCGAGAACCTGGAGCTCGACCGCGGCGATGAGATCGGTGAACTCGCCGACTCGTTCGACATCATGACCGACGTGCTCGGCGTCCTGAACAACCAGCTGAACGCCATCGCCTCCGGCGACCTCTCCGATCCGGTGCTGCGGCAGGTGCTTCCCGGCGATCTCGGCGAGTCGACAAAGACCATGATCGCCTCGCTCGGGACCCTGGTCGACCGCCTGCACACCACCTCCGACACCCTCGGTGGCGCGGCCGAACACCTCCAGGAGGTGGCGACCTCGATGGGGTCCAGTGCCGAGGACACGTCGTCGCTTGCCAGCCAGGCCTCGGCCGCCGGTGACGAGGTGTCGAGCAACGTGACGTCGGTAGCCGCCGCCATCGAGGAGCTCAACGCCTCGATTCGAGACGTTGCGAGCAACGCCGCCGAGGCCTCCGCGGTCGCTTCGGACGCCGTGACGGTGGCCCACGAGACGTCGCGGACCATCGAGCAACTCGGCCACAGCTCCGAGGAGATCGGCCAGGTCATGAGCGTGATCAGCTCCATCGCCGAGCAGACGAACCTGCTGGCCCTCAACGCCACCATCGAGGCGGCCCGGGCTGGCGAGGCCGGCAAGGGCTTCGCCGTGGTTGCCAACGAGGTCAAGGAGCTGGCCAACCAGACGGCGACCGCCACCGAGGAGATCTCCGACCGGATCCAGACGATCCAGGTCGAGACCCGTGAGGCGATCGACGCCAACCACAAGATCACCGAGACGATCGACAGCATCAACGACATCTCCAGCCGGATCGCCGAGGCGGTGGAAGAGCAGTCGAGCACCACCCAGGAGATCGGCCAGAGCGTCGAGATCGCCGCATCCGGTACCACCGAGATCGCCGGCAGCATCGCCTCGGTGGCCCAGGCCGCAGACGACACCCGGACCTCGACCGACGAGACCAAGGCCAACGCCGACACGATGGCCGACCTCGCCGGCGAGCTGCGGGAGCTGGTCGGCAACTACCGCTGATTCGACCGGATCGGCCACAATGGCGGGCGATGCCCGTCCTCGAACCTCGCCAACCCTCCGTCCCACTCCCGCCACAGCCGGCCGGCGTGCCCTGGCCCGGGACAGAGTGGCCCACCGGGGGGTTGGCCAGCGAGCAAGCGGCTGGTCTCGACGAGCTGCTCGATCGGGCCTTCCCGCCCGCCGCTGACACCGTTCACGCCGATCCGGTCGCTGGGTCGCAGGGACCGTTCGGCCTGTCGCTGGCCTTCGTCGCCATCAAGGGCGGCCGACTGGTGGCCGAACGGTACGGACCGACCGCCGGACCGGACGAGGCCCTCATCTCCTGGTCGATGGCCAAGAGCTTCACCCAGGCCTTGATCGGGGTGCTGGTTGCCGATGGCCGACTCGGTGTGGAAGACACCGCCGTGCTCGAGGCATGGTCTGATCCCGAGGATCCCCGCTCGGCGATCACGGTGGACCACCTGCTGCGGATGGTGCCGGGCACGCAGTTCAATGAGGACTACGTCGACGCCGAAACGAGCCACTGCATCGAGATGCTGTTCGGCTCCGGGAACCCGGACATGTCCGGCTACGCCGCCGCCCTCCCGGCGATCGCCCCGCCGAACACGGTCTTCAACTATTCGAGCGGCACCTCGGTGCTGCTGTGTCGGATCCTGGCCGACAGGGTCGGTCGGGGTGATGCGTTCGAGGCCTGGATGCGTGAGGTCCTGCTCGATCCCATCGGCCTGACGGCCCGGTTGACGTTCGACGACGCCGGGGTGTGGGTCGGGTCGTCGTTCCTCCACGCAACGGCGCGGGACTTCGCCCGATTCGGCCTGCTGTACCTCCGGGACGGGATCTGGGACGGTCGGCGGCTGCTGCCGGAGGGCTGGGCCGACTACGCCCGGACCCGCCAGGCCACCAATGATGAGGGCGGAGCCTATGGCGCCCACTGGTGGATCTGGCCGCAGGACCATGACGTCTTCTTCGCCTCCGGCTACGAGACCCAGCGGATCATCGTCGACCCGGCCAACGACCTGGTCCTGGTCCGGCTGGGGAAGACGCCGGTCGAGCAGGCCCCGGCCGTCGATGCGTGGTTGGAGGAGATTCGGCTGGTTCTCGCCGGCTGAGCGATGGAGATCCGCCCCCCGATCCGACCGTTCATCACCCCGATCGAGGACAGCCGGCGCTGGTCAGAGGTCACCCTTCGCCCAGACGACATCATCATCGTCACCCCACCGAAGTGCGGGACGACCTGGACCCAGGGCATCGTCCGGTCCCTGTTGTGGCCGGACGGCGATCCACCGGGCAGCGTTGCCGGCCTCAGCGCCTGGATCGACATGAAGAACGGTCCGCTGGCCGAGACGGCGGCCCGGATCGAGGCCCAGACCCACCGCCGATTCCTCAAGACCCACTCCCCGGTCGATGCCATCCCGTTCGCGGACGAGGTCCGGTACCTTGGCGTCTATCGGGACGGTCCGGATGCCCTGGTGTCGTGGGGGAACCACCGGGCCCGGATGAATGCGGACGTGATGGCCGGTCTGAACCAGCTCAATGTCGGGACCGACCTGCCGGCCCTCCCGGAGCGATTCAGCGGTGACTATGACGAGCTGTTCGAGGAGTGGGCCGCCTTCTGCTCGCCGGCCAGGCACCTGGCGCCGCTCTGGCCGCTGCGGGACCGTCCGAACGTGTTGCTGCTGCACTACACCGAGCTGTGGGCCGACCTGGGGGCCAGCATGCGGCGAATCGCCCGGTTCCTCGACATCGAGATCGAGGCGTCGCGCTGGCCGGCCGTCATCGAACGGTGCACCCTGGAGGCCATGCGGACCGCAGCCGATTCGCCATCGATGCACGAGCGGTTCGACGGTGGTGCCGCCGGCTTCTTCTACCGGGGCGGCAACGGCCGGGGCCGCCGGTTACTGAGCCCGGCGCAGGTGGCCCGCTGCGATCGCCACAGCGCCGAGGTGTTGCCACCGGACGCGGTTCGCTGGCTGGCCGGACCGTGATGGAGGTCTCGAGCCCGGACAAGGTCCTGTTCCCGGACGGGGCGATCACCAAGCGGCAGGTCGTCGATCACTATCGGCTGGTGGCCGAGGCGATGCTCGGGTTCTGTGCCGGGCGCCCGCTGACGCTGCAGCGGTTCCCCCAGGGGGTCGCGGCCAAGGGCTTCATGCAGAAGAACGCCGCCGACCACTTCCCGGAAACGATCGAGCGCCTCCCCGTCCCGAAGCGAGGCGGTGGGGAGACGGTCTACCCGGTCGTCAACCGGGCCCCGGATCTCCCTTGGCTGGCCAACCAGAACACGGTGACGTTCCACATGTGGACCTCATCGGCCGGCCGGCCCGGCCGGCCGGACTGGTTGGTGATCGATCTGGATCCCGAGGCCGGTGACGTCGATGGTGCCCGGGCCGCAACGACGCTGGTCGGTGACCTGCTGGCTCGCTTCGGTGTGCAGGGGTTCCCGGTGGCGACCGGTTCGAAAGGATTCCATGTCTGGGTCGCCCTCGACGGGAGCCTGGACTTCGCCTCGGTCGCCCTCGCCTCCCGGTCGATCGCCGGGTTGGCCGCGTTGGAGGCCCCGGATCGGCTCACGACGGAGTTCCTCAAGAAGCACCGGAGTGGCCGGGTCTTCGTCGACTGGCTCCGGAACGGGCCGACCGCCACCGTGGTGGTGCCGTTCTCGCTCCGTCCTCGCTCCGGCGCACCGGTAGCTGTCCCGCTGACCTGGGCCGAGGTGCCCACAGCGGTTCCGGACCGCTGGCGCCTTGGGTCGATCACCGAACGGTTGGCGACGATGCCAGACGTCGAACCCCAGGCGGTTCCGGTTGCCGAGATCGAGGCCGCCGCCCGGTCGGCCGGGGTCGACCTCGACACCCCCCACGATCGGTTCGGCCGGTCCCGGTAGCGGTCGAACGACCGACCCGACCCACGCTCCGGCCCGCAACCGTGCGAAGATCGTGAGATGAATCAAGACGTCCGGCTGCTACTCGGCCCTCCACGCTGGATTCGCTGGCTCTGGTATGTCGTTGGCGCCCAGGTGCTGTGGATGGTCTACGCGGGCCCGAGCGTCGGTCGCTTCTTCGGCATCGTCGGCGTTGCCATGATCGCCACCGCCTGGCAGCGTCACCTGCAGCGCCGGGCGCTCTGGCTGACCGAGCAAGAGGTGGTTGTCGCCAACTCCGACGAGACCCACATCGTCCCGAAGGCCGGCGCCGCGGCGGCGATCATGGAGGACGAGTGCCTGCCGTACCGGTACACGAAGAAGCCGGAGTGGGACAACACACCGAGCGCGTCCAAGCGGCTCTACATCTTGCCGGCTGACCCCAATCGAGGCCGGATCCAGGTCGAAGCGGCCCAGGGTTTGACGCCACCCCGGTTACGGGCCGTGGTCAAGGAGCTGGAACGGGAGTTCGCCGCCGCCACCTGAGACGGCGGCCACCGGGCGGCGTGCAGTCGTCGCCCCTAACCCACGAGTTCGACCGCTCCGGATGAGCCGTCGACCCGGATGCGGGCGCCGTCCTCCAGCCTGGTCGTCGCGTCCTCGGTGCCGACGACGGCCGGGATACCGAACTCTCTGGCGATGATGGCCGGGTGGCTGAGCGGGCCGCCGCTGTCGCAGACCAGGGCGCCGACCAGCGGGAACACCATCGACCAGATCGGGGACGTGATCGGGCAGACCAGTACGTCGCCGGGCTCGATCCGGTCGAAGCCCGACTCGTCGAGCACGACCCGAGCGACCCCCTCATAGGTCCCTGGTGCGACGCCGAGTCCGGAGACTGCCGAAGTCACCGCAGCGTCGGTGGTTGGTTGGTCGTCGGCGTCCGGGATGCCGGTCTTCACTGTTGCCGCCTTCGACGAGAACCACAGCACGGCCTCGACCGACTCTCGGATGTCGTCCGGGAAGGCACTGACGTCCGGGAGGACCGGTTCCGGTCCGATCCGCATCGGTGGCCGCTCATCGACCGGCGCCGTCCGGGCGGCGTGGCGGGCCGCAGCGGTGGCGGCGAGGTCCGCGACCGGCCGGCTGCGGAGCACCGCATCGACCTCGCTCGGCAGGGCGTCAAAGACGTGGGCCGGCTCCTTTAGGTGTCCGGTCGAGGTGAGCCGTCGACCGGCCTCCAGGCCGAGGGACCGGAGGGCTGCGGCCGGCAACGCCACCGTCGCGGTCTCGTTTCCCTCTCGGATCGGGAACGCCTGGCGGGCCCGTTCGATGCGGTCCCTGGTCGCGGCGGTGTCGCCGAGTGCGGCCAGGACCCGCCGCTCGACATCGGTCCGCAGCTCGGCGTGGTCTGCGGCCCGTGCCGACGGGCTCGGCCGACGGAACTGGGCCCGCAACAGCTCCACCAGCTGCCCCGGTGTCTCGGCGATCGTCGGGTAGGCCACCTCGTAGCGAAGGGCTCGACGGCCCCAGGACCCCAGATAGCGGGTCAGGGCCGCGTCGACGTCTTCGCTGATCGGCCGCAGGTCGTCCACGGTCGCGGCGGCCAGCAGAGTGTCCTCGCCGCCGGCGTCGCGGATGAGCTGGATGATCTCGGCCTGGGCCTCGGCTGGGCCGGTCGTCGTGTCCGACAACCCGGTCAGCAGCCCGGACAGCTCGGCGGTGGTGAAGCCGTGGTTCCGATTCAGCTCCATCGACAGTCGCATGATCTCGCTGATCCCGGCGCCATGGAGATGGAAGTGCTTCTTCACCGCCCGCTCGGCGAACTCCCACGCCCGATCGGTGAGGTCGGCCAATGCCTCATCGTCAAGCTCGGAGAGGTCGGTGTCGAGGAAGCGATGTCCCTCGGCGAGCAGCGCCGCCTCGTCTTCGGCCAACCAGTCGTCGACGACCGAGCGCCAGTAGTCGGCGCGGTCGAGGCGCCGCATCGTTGCGATCCGCTTGCGGAGGTCCGGAACGACCCGGACCAGGAGGGGCATCAGCCAGTTGGGCGGTGGCTTTCTCGGCCGGCCACCGAGGGGTACGACGGCCATGTAGGCCCAACCGTCGACCTCAGCGGTTCGGACCCCCTCGAACAGCAGGCCGGCGTCGTCGCAGACCTCGGCGATGCCTCGGGACTGGCGGGTCATGTACAGCTCGGCGGCCCAGCGGCTGAGCCGGTCCGGCCAGTGGGTGTCCTCCCGCTCCCAGGACAGCCCAGTCGCTTCCAGCGTGCTCAGCCCGTTCGTGGTCATCGTCGACCTCCCGATTGCCCGTCATCGTCCGGCGGCGAGCCGAGCTCGCCATACTCGACCGTAGGCTCCAGGTTCTCACACGGCCAACGGAAGCCCTGGCAAGCGGAAATCCGCCGGTTCGATCCGATCGCCGCCGCTAGCGTTGCCCCATGCGCGAAGCAGTCCGATCCGGCCCTGCCTACCTCGCGACCGCAACGACGCTGCTCCAGCGGGTACGCCTGGCCCACCCGACCGCTGGGCTGTACGAGGCGGCCGAGCTGCAGTGGTGGTGGTCGGTCCCTCGGCCGACGGACGACGTCGGCCAGTTGTTCTGGCTCGACGATGCCGGCGACCCGGTGGCTGCGGCGGTCGTCAACGACTTCGGGAACGGCACCTCCCAGGTCTACACGGAACCGATCATGGCCCTGATCGTGCTTCCGGAGGCCGGCGCCGCCTGGGTCGAGCATGTGGTTGGTCGGGCGCTCGAGCACTTCGCCGGGCAGGGGATCACCACGCTCGAACTCGAGCTCGATCGAGCCGATGTGGTGGGCCGGGACACCCTGTTCGGCTTCGGATTCGAGGTGATCGGTGATGGGGTCGAGAGCGGCTGGCTCGATGCGGCCGACCGTCCGGCGATCACCCCGCTGGCCGACGGGTATCGCCTGACGGCCCGATCGGAGATCTCCTCCGCCACCCATCACCTTGCCACCGAGCGGAGCCCCGCTATCGAGGACCGGCTTCGTCAGACCTCCCTGTATCGCCCCGATCTCGACCTGGTGGTCCTCGACCAGTCGGATGAGCCGGCGGCGTTCGGGCTCTGCTGGTTCGACCAGACGACCAGGGTCGGGCTGGTCGAGCCGATGCGGACCCATGAGCAGCACCGGGGGCGCGGCCTCGCCCGTCATCTGCTGACCTCCGGAGCCGGCCTGCTGTTCGATGCCGGAGCAAGCAGGATCTCGATCAGCTACGAACCGGGGAACCCGGCGTCCGGGCCGCTCTACCGGAGCATCGGTTTCGAGCCGTACCGCCGAAGCGACATCATCGGGCGCGCGCCCGGGTGATCGTCCGGAATCGCCGAACCCGGACGACCTGAGTACGGTTGCGCCGGTGAATTCCGAGACCGGTACCAGTCGATTGTCCACTCCCGGCGGCCCCGTCACCAGGGGCGAGCGAATCACGAACCTCGACACCATCCGCGGTTGGGCCACCCTCGGCATCCTGTTGATGAATGTGGTGTCGTTCGCGCTGCCGGCTGCCGCCTACTTCAACCTGGACGGTGGTGGCTCCGACACCTGGCTGGACTGGGTGATCGGCATGGCCGGCGAGGTGTTCGCCGACCAGAAGATGATGGGCCTGTTCTCGTTGTTGTTCGGGGCCGGTGTCGCCCTGTTCGCCGATCGGACCGCGGCCAAGGGCGGGAGCCCGGTCGGGCTCAGCCTCTGGCGGAACCTGCTCCTGCTCGGGATCGGGTTCCTCCATGCGCTGCTGTGGGACGGCGACATCCTCATGGTCTACGCAATGGCATCGCCGTTCGTGGTCCTGCTCCGGAACCGCCGTCCCCGGACCTTGATCATCACCGGGGTCGGGATCTTCGTGCTCGCCGTCATCACCGGTCTGGCCACCGCCACCACCGTTTCTCCCGATGGGGCCGAGCTCGGCGAGCTCTGGAGCAACGATCCGGGGGCCGAGATGTCGGACACGGTCGGGCTGTGGTTCCTGGTCGAGTTCGGGGGGCGGGCCCTCGGGATGATGCTGATCGGGGTGGCGATGTTCCGGCTCCGGATCCTGGATGGAACCCGGGACCCCGCCGCCGACCGCCGGATGGCTGTGTGGGGACTTGGACTTGGGCTCCCCGTTGCTGCCATCGCCGTGGCGATCCTGGCGATCAACGACTTCGATCCCCAGTGGTTCCTGCCGACCCATGTGATGAACACCGCCGCCACCATCCCGGTGGTCCTCGGCTACGTGGGTGTCATCTCGCTGTGGAACCGGCGCGGCGACGGCCCGCTCCACGAGCGGATACGGGCCGTCGGCCGGATGGCGCTGACCAACTACCTGACCCAGACCCTGCTCGGCGTGTTGGTCCTGGCCAACCTGTTCGACGCCGAGGAGCTGAGCCGGACGGGCGCGCTGGTGTTCGTGCTGGCGGTCTGGGCGTTGCAGTTGGCCTGGTCGAAGCCGTGGCTCGAGCGGTTCCGGTTCGGGCCGTTCGAGTGGGCCTGGCGGGTCTTGACCTATCGCAAGATCCAGCCGATCCGCCGCTGAACGCGCCGACCGTCGGTGCTCGGGTCAGGCCAGATCGTCCACCGCGTCGATCAGGACGTGGTGGCTGACCGAGCCGGCGGTCCTGGCCGCCAGGAACGGCGCATACTCGGGGTCGGAAACGAAGGCTTTCGCCGCCTCCCGGTCCGGCCATTCGAGGATCACCCGGAGGGCGACCTCCGGGCCCTCGCCCTCCACCCGTTCGTGGCTGGCGGTTCTGGCGAGGTACTTGCCGCCGTGTTTGGCGATGATGTCGGCCACCGGCGCCAGATAGCTGGGGATCCAGGCGTCGTCGGTCGGGGTGACCTCGAGTACGGAGTAGCAGGTCATAGCGGTTCCTTTGCTTGATCGAGATGGAAGGGTTCAGGAGTCGATTCGGGCCAGCGGGGCGCCCTGGGCAATGGGCGCCCCCTCGGCCACGTACTGGTACATCACGCCGGCGATCGGGGCCTCCACGTCCTGGGAGACCTTGTCGACCTGGACCTCGGCGATCACCTGCCCGGCGGCCACCGCCTCGCCGTGGTTGACGAACCAGGTCCCGACCACGCCCTCGGCGGTCGGGTCGTCGTCGGACATCACGGGAAACGGGACTTCGGTGACGGTCATCGGTCAACTCTCTCTGTCGTGCTGAATGATCTCAGCGAGGGACGTTCCGCCGTCTGGCGAAACTCTGTCAGGTCGGCCACCGGACGTCCGGCGGTCATGCAAGCAGGTCCTTCACAGCGGCGGCGATCTTGTCGCGGGTCGGCAGGATCCCGTACTCCAGCGACCGGGCGTAGGGGATCGGGACGTCCGGCACGGCGAGGCGTGACATCGGCTTGGTCAGCATGGTCGGATCGGTCTCGGCCACGATGGCCGCGATCTCACCGCTGAGGCCGAAGCTCTTGTAGTCCTCGTCGACGACGAGCAGCTTGCCGGTCTTGGCCACCGACTCCAGCACGGTCTGGCGGTCGAGCGGGACCAGGCTGCGCAGGTCGATGATCTCGACGCTGATGCCCTCCTCGGCCAGCTGCTCGGCCACGTCGAGACTGTGCTGGACAGACAGCGAGAGCGTGACGATGGTGACGTCTGTGCCCTCACGGGCGATCGCAGCCTCACCGATCGGGACCGTGAACGGCGTCTCGGGCACGTCGGCGATCGAGCGCGGGTTCTTCTCCATCCACACCAGGCCCTGCCCGCCCTTGTGGAACAGGTAGATGACCGGGTTGTCGTCCTGGATCGCCGAGGCCATGAGCCCCTTCGCGTCGTAGGGGTTCGACGGGACGACGACCTTCATCCCGGGGAGGTGGGCGAAGGTGCCCCACAGACACTGGGAGTGCTGGGCAGCGTCTGAGTAGCCGCCGCCGGTGGCGCTCATAAGCACCATCGGCACGTTTACTGCGCCGCCGGACTCGTAGTGGATCTTTGCCATGTGGTTGCTGATCTGGTCCATGCAGACGCCGTAGAAGTCGACGAACATCAGCTCGACGACCGGCCGCATGCCCTCGACGGCTGCGCCGATACCGGCGCCGATGAAGCCGGTCTCGGAGATCGGGGTGTCCATCACCCGGTCGGCGCCGAACTCGGCGAACAGGTCGGTCGTCGAGCCGAAGATGCCGCCATAGGCACCGACGTCTTCGCCCATGACGAAGACGTTGGGATCGGCCCGCATCTCGTGGCCGATTGCCTCGGCCATCGCCTTTGCCGTCGTGATCCGGCGGGTTGGGGATTCGGTTGTGGTCATGGTGATTCCTCTCGTTCTCGTTGTGGGTGCGGCGCCTAGGCGAAGACGTGGAGCAGGGCGTCGGCCGGTTCGGGGATCGGGCTCTGGAGCGCGAACTGGATGGCGGCGTCGACCTCGGCGTCCGCAGCGGCGGTGATCTCGGCCGCCTTGGCTTCGGTCAGGTCGCCGGCTGCGGTCAGCGCCGCGGCGTAGCGGGGGATCGGGTCCCGGTCGTCGATGTTCTCCATGTCGTCCCGGTAGGCCTGCGCATCACCTTCGAAGTGGCCCCACAGCCGGAGGGTGTGGACCTCGATCAGGCTCGGACCGTCGCCGGCCCGGGCCCGGTCGATCGCCGCGCCGGCGGCCTCGAACACCGCCTCGACGTCGTTGTCCTCGATCCGAACGCCAGGCATGCCGTAACCGGCGGCCCGGTCGGCGTTCGAGGTGTTGGCGGTCGAGCCGGCCCGGGGGACCGAGATCGCCCAGTCGTTGTCCTCGATGACGAACACGACCGGGAGATTCCACAGCGCCGCCAGGTTGAGCGACTCGTGGAACGCCCCCTGGTTGGCCGCCCCCTCGCCGGCCACTGCGATGGCAACGTTGTCGGTGCCCCGGCGGGTCATGGCCAGCGCCTGGCCGCAGGCCACCGGGTAGCCCTGGGCGATGATCCCGGAGCACGAGAAGTGGTTCTCGGCGTCGAACAGATGCATGTGGCCGCCCTTGCCCTGGCACAGGCCCGTGGTCCGGCCGTAGATCTCGGCGGTCATGGCGTTCATGTCGACGCCGTGGGCCAGTGCGAAGTGGTGTGGTCGATGAGGGGCGGTGATGGCGTCGCCCTTGCGGAGGTGGGCACAGACCCCGACCGCGGCCGGTTCCTGCCCGGCCGACAGGTGCATCTCGCCGGGGATGAGCCCGGCGCCGATGTCCCATGCCGGAGTCTTGTCTGCGTGATACTCCTGCAGGATCCGTGACTCGTATTGCCGGATCCGGACCATCTCGGTATAGAGGCCGAGCCGATCGAGTGTGGTCATGTCGCTGCTTCTCCTTCTGTCTGGTTGCTGGCGTTGTCGGTTTCGGATGGGTTCGATGTGGGGTCCCGGACTCCGGTCGGGTCCCGGCCGCCGATGCAGGGTCCACTGGCCGGTGAGGACAGCAGGCCCTGGGCGGCTGCGTGAGCCATCACGGCCGGTACGTCGACGACGACCGGGCCGGCCGGATCGAGGGTGACGGTCGGCCGGTCGTCGGGGCCGAAGCGGTGACGACGTTCCCCGTCAACGGCGATGACCCCCTGTTCGGCATGCACCGGCACCGCGACACCGGGCATCATCTCGGTCGTCGCCTGGATGCCGACCGGGCTGACCAGGCCGGGGCCGATGGCGGCGTGCACGGTCGAGGCTGCCGGGTGGCCGAGCCGTAGCGCCAGCCCCTCGGCCTCCCGCCGGTCGGTCGGTCTGACCTGGCCGCCGATCGCAGACAGACCGATGGCGTCCGGTTCGGCGAAGCAAAGGAACAGCTCGGCGATCGATGCCGCGTCCCACACCGCCCCCGAACCAACGCCGTCACCGCGGCCGATGGCGACGTCGACGATGGCCAGGTCTGTCCGGTCGCCACAGGTGACGAGCAGTCTCTTCGCCCGGTACGTGCCCACGGCCCGGCAACGGTGGTTCGTCGCAACCAGGCCGGCGGCCAGACCGGCAACCGTCGACTCGACCGGGCGGGGGAAGGCATTGTTGGTCCCGGTGGAGATCGATACCAGCGGTGTCGTGCCGGACTCGGTCGCCACCACCCGGTTCGTCCCGTCGCCGCCGAGGACCACGATGGCCCCGACCCCGGCATCGACCATGGCCCGGGTGGCGACTGCTGCATCCTGCTCGGTCTGGGTCACCGGCTGATCGACGAAGGTCAGCGCCGGCCAGCGGGCAGCAGCCGGCCGGGAGGCGAGGCCGAGGAGGCCACCCATGATGCCGGCTCGGTCTGCCATCGAGACCACGCCGGTCACACCGGCGGCGGCCAGACCGGCCAACACCCGTTGCAACCGGTTGAGCTTGTCGTGGGTCGTGAGCGAGCCTCCGTGGGCCACCAGGCGACGGATGTCGCGGGCAGACGCCGGATTGGCGACGAGACCAACCGAGACGGATCCTTCCAATGCTGACGGCACCTCCCCCGATGTGGCGCGATCACCAGGCCGGTCCGCCGGTTCGGCGGCCTCCTGGTCCCCTGTGCACGGAGTCTGAACCAGCAGCGATGGCCGGTCGGGTCTCAATCTGAGACGCCCATGAGACAGCGCCGGCCCCGCGATCTACCATCCTCACAAGGGCCACGAGTAGGTAAGGGGACGCTCGAGACCATGGCTCCGCGTTCGAGTCGATCAGCTGCCACGCCGGCGGACGTGGTCGAGGCGCGACGCCGTTCGCTTCGCTACGGGCTGGATCCCGGCATCGAGGAGATCCCCCACGCCGGGGACCCCGGTCCGGCCGCAGACGTGATCCGCCAGCTCAGTGCACCGGTCCTCGATCACCTGGTCGGCCAGATCGCCGGGAGCTCCCTCGCCGTGGTCCTGGCCGACCGCGACGGTCGACTGACCAGGCGGGACGCGGCCAGCCGGGAGACCCTGGTCGCCCTGGACCGGCGCAGCCTCGACCTCGGCTACTCGCTCGCCGAGACCGACGTCGGGACCAACGGCGTCGGGACCTCGTTGGAGACCAGGCGTCCGGCGCTGGTCGTCGGCGACGGCCACTTCCTCGAGTGCTTCCAACACTTCACCTGCGCCAATGCGCCGATCGTCCACCCGGTGACCGGCCGAGTCGAAGGGACGGTTGGGGTCGTCTGCCCCGTCGATGACACCGGTCCGCTGCTGATGCCGACGGCGTTGCGCCTGGCCAGCCAGATCGGCGACGTCCTGCTCGAGGAGGCAACCCCGACCGAACGATTCCTGCTCCGCGAGTTCGTCCGGCAGCGACGGAGCCCCCGAAGCGCGGTGGCGACGCTCGGTGAGGGGGTCCTGATCGCCACGCCGGCAGCCCAGCGGTTGCTCGCCGATGCCGATGCGGTCGAGCTGTGGCGCCGGGTCGAGCGATCGATCGGCTCCGGCCGGACCGTCGAGCTCGAGCACGCCCGTCCATCCGGTTCGCCGCTCCGGCTCCGGTGCCGGCCGCTCCACCGGGGCGGCGAGATCGAGGGGGCGATCGTCGAGCTGCTCCCGCCGGCGACGTCTGACCGCGGACGGTCCCGGCGACGAAGCCGGCCGGCCGCGCTCGGGGACCTGGTCGGGGCCAGTGACGCCTGGCAGGAGGTGGTCCGGGAGGCGCTGCTGGCCGGGGCGACCACCGAGCCGGTGCTCCTGGTCGGAGAGCGGGGGACCGGCCGACTGGCGGTCGCCAGGGCCATTGCCGAGCGAGGTGACCGCTCGGCGGTCGAGGTGGTGGACGCAGCTCGGGTCCTCATCGACGGGCCGTCAGCCTGGTTGCAACGAGCCGAGCGGGCGTTCGCGGTCGAGGGCACCGTCGTCCTGCGGCGGATCGACCACCTGGCAGACGACCTCGCCGCGGCGCTCGCCGCGCTGGTCGCAGACGAACCACCGGCCCGGCTCATGGCGACCAGCCTGTCGACCGAGGCCCGAGATCCCGGCCTGGCGATGCTGATCGACCAGGTCAACGTGTTCCGGATCGATCTGCCACCGCTGCGGAGCCGCCGCAGCGACATCGCGCCGCTGGCCGAGTACCACGCCGCCGGGCTCGGCCGGCCCGGCCTCGACCGGCGGGTCGTCGATGTGTTGAGTCGACAGTCGTGGCCAGGCAACGTCACCGAGCTGGCCCAAGCCGTGCGGGCGGCCCATGCCAAGGCCCGCACCCGGCCGGTCGAGGTCGGCGACCTGCCTCGGGCGATTCGTCTGGAACGGAGCCGGAAGCCGCTCCACGGGCTGCAGCAACAGGAGGCGGACGCCATCCTGACCGCGCTCCGGTCGTCGGCGACCCGGGCCGAAGCAGCCGAGCAGCTCGGCATCTCCCGGGCGACCCTGTTCCGACGCATCAACGCCTACGGCCTCGAGGTCGAGGACCTCTGAATCTCGTCGTCGACGATCGCCCGATCCCACCCGACGGGTCCGGTCTCGGCGACACTGGACCGAGATGTCCAGTACTCCAGCCAGCCCGTCGCCGGCGACGCTCGTCATTGCCGTCCACGGCAACGGGGGAGGGAGCACCCGGTTTTCACTGGTACCCCGGCACCTCCCGGACCACGTTCGATTCCACGCCGTCGACCTGCCGGGATTCAACGGGCGGCCGGACGATCCGTCGCTGCAATCGGTCGCGGCCTACGCCGACCGGCTCGCCGACCTCATCGCCGAGGTGGTCGGCCCGGGGGAGCAGGAGAGGCTGCCGGTGGTGCTCGGGCACGGCATCGGTGGCTCGATCGCCCTCGACCTGGCCAGCCGCAGGCCGGACACCATGGCCGGGCTGATCCTCCACGCCCCGGTCGGTGCGGACCTCGACCGTCGGCTGTTTCCCCGCATCATGGCCACCGAGCCGGTCCGAGCCATGGTCCGGACCCTGATCGCAGCCCGCCCGCTCCGCCCGATCTGGCGCCGGTTGTTCTTCCCGGTCGGTGCCCCGGCGGCCGAACTCGACACCTTCTTCGAGGGGTATCGGAACTGCCCGGCCTTCGGCCGAATGTTCGACATCATCACGGTCGAGTGGTTCACCACGCTGGTCCCGCTGGCCGATGTACCCACCGTGCTGCTGTGGGGCGAGAACGACCGGGTGCTGCGGTCCGGCCAGGCCGATGCGATCGCAGCCAAGGCACCGTTGGCTCGCACCGTGATTCGCGCCGGCTGGGACCACTTCCCGATGCTCGAGCAACCCGAGGAGTACGCCGATGCGGTTGCCGAACTGGCGACCGGGCTGGTGGCCGGGCCCGCCTGATCACTCGCCGCCGCCGCCTCCTCCGCTCCGGCTCCCGCTCGGCGCTGCCCTGGCCGTCGGCTCGGGGCGCGCCGCCGGTGCCGGGATAGCACCGAAGGCTGCGATGCTCGACCGGGCGGCCGCTGCGGGGCTGGCCGTGCCGGCCGGAATCATCCTGGCCGATGGCGACGCCGGGCCGCAGCCGAATGACGTCGTCAGCTGGGCGGCCGAGGTCGGGGTGGCCGCCCTCGCCGTCCGCTCGGCGTTCGGGGCGGAGGACTCGGCAACGACCAGCCTTGCCGGTTGGTTCGATTCGTTCCTCGGCGTCGAGCCGGCGGCGGTTCCCGATGCGGTGGCCCGGGTCAGGCGGTCTGCCGATCGCCGCGACGGTCGATTCCGTCGAGATGTGTTGGTCATGGCGATGGTCGATGCCGAGCACGCCGGGGTCGCCTTCTCCGAGCCGGGGACCTACGACGATCTCGTCAACGTGGTCGACGGCCTCGCCGACCGCCTGGTTGCCGGGCAGGAGGCGGGCGACCGGGTCGAGCTGAGCCGGCTCGGTCGGGTCGGTCCCGGCTGGCAGGGACGACTGCAGCGGTTGCTTCGGGCGGCAAGAACCGAGTTCGGCGACCGGCCCTGGGACGTCGAGTGGGCCGACGACGGCCGGGTTTGTTGGTTGGTCCAGCTCCGCCCGATCACCGCCCCGCCGCTCCGAAACGAGACGCTGACCGCAGCCAACCACGCCGAGATCCTGCCCTCGCTGCCGTCGACGCTCATGACAAGCGTGATCGAGGAGGCGGGCCCCGACCTGTTCGCCTGGTATCGACGACGGGTCCCCGGCCTGCCGGCCGAGCGCGACTTCCTGTACGTGAAGTCCGGCCGACCGATGATCAATCTGTCGCTGCTGGAGGACATGATGCGCCATCTCGGCCTGCCGACGGCGTTGGTCGCAGAGTCGATCGGCGGTGGCTCGGGGCGATCGGCCGGTCTCGACCCCGGCCGCCTGGTCCGCAGCACTCCCTCGTTGATTCGCCTCGGGCTGGCCCAGGTCGTTGCGGTGGCCCGCTCCGGCCGGAACCGGCGAGCGGTGGCCGCCATCGGAACGCCGGCCGCCACCACGTTCAGCGACGTGGTCGATGACCTCCATCGGGCGTACGTGGCCCTGGTCACCGGGATGTTCCCGCTCTCCTCGGCGATCGGGCCGCCGCTCGGGCTGCTCCGGGCCGCCGGCACCCTGTATGAGCACGCCGGTCGGCACCGGACGGTCACCACCGAGCTGGCCGAGCGTCTCATCGCACTCCGGGTGGGACGTGATTCCAGTGCGCTCGATCGGTTCCTGACCGAGTTCGGTCATCGAGGCATCTACGAGAGCGACATCGCCCGGCCCCGGTATCACGAAGACCCGCTCGGCCTCGTGGCGGCCGTGCATGCCGTGCGGGCCGAGGATGCTGTGGGTGGCTCATCCGCCGACGGCCGGGGTGATCCGCCGGGCCCGACCGAGCGTCGGCCACCGCCCCGGACCCTCCGGGGGTTGGTCACGTGGCCGATCTGGGCGCTTGCCGCCCAGCCGATGTCGGCCCGGGAGCTGTTCCGTCACGATGCGATGCGGGCCTTCGACTCGGTTCGACAGGCCGCCCTGGCGCTTGCGGCCGACGCCGTCGGCCGAGGCCAGCTCCGCGAGGTCGACGACCTGTGGCTGCTTCGGGCGCCGGAGGTGCGCCGGCTCGACACCGGGTGGCGGCCCCCGCCGGGGTTCTGGTCGGACCGGGAAGCGGAACGGGCAGCGCTGGCTGCGGTCGACGTGCCACACGTGATCGGTCGCCACGATCCGCTGCCGGCCACCGCATCGATCGATCCGACCGGGCGGTTGGTCGGAGTTCCCCTCACCGCCGGGGTTGTCACCGGCACGGCTCGGGTCCTCGACGAACCGGCCCCGCTGGCCGCGGCCGGCCGGGAGGACCATCGCGAGGTGGCCGGTGGGGTGGTTGTCGTTGCCCGGTCGATCGACGCCGGCTGGATCACCACGCTGGCCGGAACGGACGCAGTGGTGGTGGAGATCGGTGGCGACCTGTCCCATGGCTCGATCCTGGTCCGGGAACTCGGACTGCCAGCGGTGACCAACGTCTCCGGGGTGACCGGGGTCGTCACCGATGGGGACCTGGTCCGGGTCGACGGAGCGGCCGGCACGGTCGAGGTGCTCGAGCGGGCCCGGGAGAGCGGCTGAGCTCGCTCACCGGGCGTCTACACGTTTTCACCACGAGTCCTGCAAGCCCTGGCTTCGGCGCCGTCGCAGTATCGAGCCATGGATACAGCAACCGACGGCCGCTACTTCGGCCAGTCTCCCGATTCCGAACTCCCCGTCGATCGCGATGAACTGCGCCGGGAGGTCCAGCTCAAGTATGCGGCGGTGGCGGAGACCCCGGACGCCGAGTTCCACTTCCACACCGGCCGCCGTATCGCCGATCGCTGTGGCTACACCGCCGATGTCTTCGATCTGCCGGAGGAGGTGATCGAGTCGTTTGCCGGGGTCGCCAACCCGTTCGAGCTCCGGCCGATCGCCAGCGGCGAACGAATCGTCGATCTCGGCGCTGGAGCCGGCTTCGATGCCATCGTGGCCGCAAGGGCGACGGGTCCGGACGGCTACGTGGTCGGGGTCGACATGACGTCGTCCATGATCCAGAAGTCCAGGGCGAACGCAAGGGCCGCCGGGGTCGACAACGTCGAATTCTGCTTCGGCTATCTGGAGGACGTTCCGGTCGCCGACGGCTGGGCAGACGTGGTGATCTCCAACGGTGTGATCAACCTGTGTCCGGACAAGGATGCCGTCCTGGCCGAGATCATCCGCATCCTCCGGCCTGGCGGATGGCTGCAGTTCGCTGACATTGCGAACGGGGCCGAGGTGCCGGACGAAGCCCGCCGCCACATCGACCTGTGGACCGGTTGAATCGCCGGTGGCCTGCCGTGTGCAGGTTGGACCCGACTCCTCGAGCGGCACGGCTTCGAGGACATTGCGATCGGTGACCCGGTCGACACCTTCGGCGGTGCCGGAGGCGAAGCGAACGCCCGCACCTTCGAGGTCAGCGGCTACCCCTTCCTGGCCCGCAAGCCGGGCTGACGACATCCACCCATACCAAGGAGAACATCATGTCCATGACCGAAACCACAACCGACAACGCTCCGGCCGTGGAGCGAGCAGCTGACGACAAGGTCCTGGTGGCTCTGTCGCACGGCCCGGAGGAGCCGGAGAACGTCTTGATCGCCTATCTCATGGCGGTCGAGGCCGTCCGGGCCGGCAAGGAGACCGCCATGTGGCTGACCAAGGACGGCGTCACCATCGCCGAGGCCGGAGCCGCCGAGACCGTGGTCGTCGACGGAGCCCCGTCGATCTCGGCCCTCCACGACGAGTACGTGGCCGCCGGCGGCAGATTCCTCGTCTGCCCGGTGTGCGTCAAGCTCCGGAACCTGGGCGACGCCATCTGGTCGGAAGGCGCCGAAGTGGCCGGCGCACCGTCGGTCTACGAGTTCGCCGATGGCGGCGCCCTCGTCTTCAACTACTGATCCGCACGGTCGAACCGGTCGACCGGCTCGTCTCCAGGATGGGAGGATGACACCGATGTCGACCGAGCAGACCGCTGCCCTCTTCGGCCGGGCCGTCGATCTGGACGCGATCCGCGAGCACCTGGCCAGCGCCCGGCTGGTCACGGTGCTCGGTATCGGCGGAGTCGGCAAGACCGCGTTGGCCCGGGCGGTGGCCGATGAGCTGCCGACCAGGGTCGACTGGGTCGACCTGGCAGCGGTGGCCGTCGGCTCCGATGCCGGGGCGGCGACCATCCGTATGTTGAACGCCTCGTCGATCGAGGCCTGGGCCGTCGGCAACGCCGGCGCTGTGCCCATGGTCGTGCTCGACAACTGCGAGCACATCCTGGCCGATGCGGCCGAAATGGCCCGCCGGCTACTCTCGGCCCACCCCGGTGTACGGGTCCTGGCCACCAGCAGGGCCGAGCTGGGGGTCGACGGCGAGATCCGCTACCGCCTGTCGCCGCTTTCGATCCGAGCCGGGGCCGATGAGCCGTCCCCGGCTGCCCAGCTGTTCACCGGTCGGAGCCGGGGAGCCGGAGCGTCCTGGCCCGATTCCGGACCGAACCGGGATGCGGTCGAGTCGATCGTGTCCCGACTCGACGGCATCCCCCTCGCCATCGAACTGGCGGCGGCCCAGGCCCTGGCGGTCAGCCCGGCCGAACTGGCGGCGTTGATGACGGAGAGCCTCGACGTGCTGAGCGATCGGTCGTCTCCCGATGCGGCCCACGGCAGTCTCCGCCGGGTGATCGCCACCAGCTATGAGCGTCTGAGTCCGTCCCAGCAGCGCTTCTTCCGAGCCATGGCCCCGCTCGGCTTCCCGTTCGACCTGGAGCTGGCATCGGCGTTGGCCGACCTCGACCGTCTGGAGGCCCTCGACCTCGTCACCGGGCTACTGCGGGAGTCACTGCTGACGGTGGAGCACGAAGACGACGGATCCAGCCGATTCCGTTTGCTCGAACCGGTCCGGGAGTACGCACTCGAGCAACTGGTGAACAGCGACGAGGCGTCGGTCGTCGAGGACCGGTTCGTCGATGCCCTGGCCATGTTCGCCGATCAGGTCGTTGCCAGTGCGCTCGAGCGCTACGACCGTTCGATCCTGGCCAAGGCGGCGGAGCGGTTCAGTTACATCGCCCGGGCCATCGAGTTGGCCGTGGCCCGAGATCAGACGCCCGGGCGGGCGTACCGGCTGCTGCTGCCGCTGTTCGCTCCATCGAGCGGGCCCCGGCTCGAGGTCGCAGCGCTTGCACTGGCGGTCCGCGACCGGTGGCCGGATACCGATGACCCGCTCCGAGCCGAGGCGCTGGCGGTCATGGCCCACATCGCCATGGTCGTCGACGACGACGATCGGGCGACCGCCCTGGCCAACCTGGTCCTGGCCGAACCCTCGGCCTCGCCGGTCGGTCGGCTCGTCGCCTGCCGCACCCTGGGGGTCATCGCTGCGTTCGACGGTGACTACGCTGCCGCCACCCGGTGGCTGGAGCTGGCGCTGGATGAGGCGGAGTCGTTCGGCGGCCTCTTCGGCCGGGAGCTACGGGCCACGGTGCTCGGGTTTCGGGTCGATGACCAACACGCCCTCGAGGAGTTGGCGGCGCTCGGTGATGAGGCGGCGGCCGAGGACGACGATGTCGTCCTCGGATGGATCCTGGCCGTCATGATCAACACCAACCTCCATCTCGGTCGCCTGGTCGAAGCGAACCGGTGCCTCGACCGGGCCGAGCTGGTGGCCGCCCGGTCCCCGCTTCGCTACTCGATGTCCTCGTTCGCTCGATCGAGGGCCGTGTGTGTCGTCGCCACCGGTGACTGGCCGGCCGCCGCAGCGGCGGTACTGCGCTGTCTTGACCTGATGGTCGACTGGGGCGATGTCGAGGGCATCGCCGCCACCCTGCGGTTGGCCGCAACCGGTGCCGAGGCGTGTGGCGAGCCGGCACTCGCAGATCGACTGTGGCGATGTCGTCCGACCGGTCGAGCCGGCTCGGTTCTCCCAGACCAGTTGCTTGCCGAGGAGCGGCGACTGATCGAGCGGTGCGGTCCGCCACTGCCGTTGAGCCTCGGGGAGGCGGTCGACCGGGCCAGGGAGATACTGGTCGACGCATCGGCGCCGGTCGTGAACGAGCCGGTGGACGAAACGACGCTCCGGTTCGAACCGGGCTGTGAACTCGACCTCGGCCGGCACGAGCTGCGGCGTGACGGCATCGCCATCCACGTCGAACCGCAGGTGTTCGAGGTGCTGGTCCATCTGGCGACGAACGCCGACCGACTGGTCACCCGTGAGGAGCTCATGGATGAGGTCTGGTCGACCCGGTTCGTGTCGGCCGCCACCGTCAACTCCCGCATCCGATCCGCGCGGGCCGCGACCGGCGACGACGGCAAGCGGCAGGCGGTGATCCGAACCGTGCACGGACGCGGCTTCCAGTTCGTTGCTGAGCTGGTCCAGTAGTCGAGATCGGTGCCGGCGGCTCGGTGCCCTCAGCGCGGAGGGTCCCCGTCGAAGGCTGCGGTTACCCGTTGGAGGAACCACCGGATCCCCGGCTCATCGCCTTCGGCGGCGTTGCGGAACAGGGACAGCTCCATCGGTGCGAGGTCGAAGGGGAGGTCGCGGTGGTCGAGGCCATAGGCTTCGGCGGTATCGCCGATGGCCACGGACGGTAGGGCCAGCAGGAGGTCGGTTTGGGCCAGCACGGGGGCCGCCATCGAGAAGTGGGGAACGACGGCCTGGATGACCCGATCGATGCCGAGCTCGGCGGTTCTCGTTTCCGTCGGCCGCCGGCCGTCGGCCAAGGATGGGCGGACCTGGAGGTGGGGGTAGGCGGACCAGGCCGCAACCGACCAGTCATCGAACGCCGGGTGGCCGGCCCGGGCGTAGACGGCCCACGGCCAGGTACCCAACGGCACTGCCCGGAGGGCTTCGCTGCGCACCGAGTCGGAGCCGACGAGTGCGTCGTATCGGCCATCGACGAGATCCTGCACCGACGTTGCGGTGTAGGGGGCGAGCTCGACCCGGATCCCTGGGGCCTCGGCATGGATGTCCCGAAGGAGTCGAGGGACGAGTGGCGCAATGAAGTCTGGTGCCGCCAGCCGGAAGGTCCGGCCAGACGTTGCGGGGCGGAACGGGGCCGGCGGCTCGATGGTGCGGGTGACCTGGTGGAGCAGTCGGGGCAGAGACTCGGCAAGGGCTTCGGCCCGGACGGTCGGTTTCATCCGCCGGCCATCCCGCAACAGGAGCTCGTCGTCGAACAGCTCCCGCAGACGTTTCAGCGCATGGCTGACCGCAGACGGCGTCAGGTCGAGCCGGTTGGCCGCCCGGGTGACGCTCTGTTCCCGGAGGAGCGCGTCCAGTACGACCAGCAGGTTGAGGTCAACGTCTCTTAGTTGAATCACGTTCATCTTTTGTGAGTAGGTTCTGTTTGACTCACAGTAAGGCGACGCATACGTTCCCACAATCCGAAGGAAGGAACGTCGCCAATGTTGAGCCGGATCAAGGCCTCGCCCATACCGCTGTGGATCAACCTGTTGCTGGTGGCGCTGATCCTACTGATGAGCGTCCAGGTCTACTGGAACTACTTCGACAATCAGGTCCTGCTCGACTCCGGGATCACGATCCAGGGGGACCCGGACCAGAACGTGATCTACACGACCGCCGGCCGGTTGGTGGCCATGATCGTCGCATCGCTGTTCGTGTTGGTGACCCAGAACCCGGCCCAGTACCTGGTCGTCATGCTGATGAGCGCCGTGCGGGAGGCCCAGGAAGGCGTCATCGACCCGCTCTACCCGATGGATGATGCGGCAACCAGTCCGGTCGTCGACCTGCTGGTCCACATTGCGATCGTGGCCGCCGAGGTCGCAGCCCTGATCGTGCTGTACCGCCTGGCCAGGCAACGGGACGCGGCGGCAGTACCGCAGCTCGAGGAAGCATGAGGGTCGACCCGGGCCGTCCAAACATGCCAACCACTGGTAGGCACGAGACATCCTGGTCGTTCGACCCCGACGACCAGCGGAGTGCCGGTAGCATGCGCGTCGCAGCCGACGATGGCCAGACAGCCTCGCCGGAACCAACCGGACCGATCAACCGAACACACATGAGGAACCGAGATGACTGAGCAGCTGCAGCGTATTAGTGGGGAGCATCGTGAGGCGGCGCCGGCGTCGTACGGCGATCTGCGTGCGTTGTTGTTGAACTGCACGCTGACTCGTTCGCCGAACCTGTCGCATACCGAGGGGTTGATGGGGATTGCGAAGGACATCCTGGAGACGAACGGTGTGGCGGTGGAGTATCTGCGGCCGGTCGACTACGAGATCCCGGCGGGGTTGAAGCACGACTACGCCGGGAGGGATGGCTACGAGCGTGATGATTGGCCTCAGATCCAGGCCAAGATCGACGCCTGCGACATCTTGATCATCGGAACGTCGGTGTGGTTGGGGGAGAAGAGCTCGGTGTGCAACCGGGTGCTGGAGCGGATGTACGGGTACACCCACGATCTGAACGACAAGGGCCAGTACCGGGACTACGGCAAGGTCGGGGCGACGTTGATCACCGGGAACGAGGACGGGGTGAAGCATTGCGCCATGAACATCTTGTTCTCGCTGTCCCACATCGGGTACACGGTCCCGCCGCAGGCTGACGCGGGGTGGATGGGCGAGGCCGGGCCCGGTCCGTCCTACATGGATCCGGGGTCTGGTGGTCCCGAGAACGACTTCACGAATCGGAACACCACCTTCCTGGTGTGGAACTGTCTGCACCTGGCCCGGATGTTGAAGGACGCCGGTGGGATTCCGGCCCATGGGAATCAGCCGGACGTGTGGAAAGCCGGCGCTCGGTCCGACTTCCACTCCCCAGAACACCGCCGCTGATCCCACCGGCGGTCCGGACCGTCACGCCGGGCTGCGCTAGCTTGCGCTCATGCGGGTGGCCGTCTGCGGAATCGAACACGAGACCAACACCTACGCCACCGCAGCGATGGGGCCGACGGTCCTCGCCAGCTTCGCGACCCTTCGAGGGGACGAGTTCGACCGGATGACCGGCACCCGAACGACGCTCGGCGGGTTCGCAGACGCAGCCGAACGCATCGGCTGTGAGCTCGTCCCGACGTTCTGGGCGATGGCAGGACCGTCCGGCATCATCGAGCGCCCTGCGTACGAGGCGCTCCGAGCCGAGCTGGTCGAGCGCCTCGCCGGTGCTGGGCCGGTCGATGCG
>JBCCFN010000006.1:0-45103 GCA_039029715.1 Actinomycetota bacterium
AGCGGGTCCTCGGCCATGGACCGAGCGTAGACGTGGCCCTGGTCCGGTACCAGGTCCGGGCGCCGACGCACGGTTCGTCGAGTGGGTGAAATAGCCCCCACCACCTCCTCAATTCGACTGAAGCCACGAGCTAGTTTTCGACGTATACACCACTGGGAGGCCGTCGGAGGGACGGTCGGCAAAGGCGGCCACATGACACGACAGCGACGATCGGCGCGCAGATGGGTCGCCCCGTTCCTGCTCGTCGTCGCCGGCGTGCTGGCGGTGACAGGCTCCGGGAGCGATGCCCAGGAACCCCCATTGGACCTGACCGTGGCCGGCGATCCGACCGGTGGCATCGCCGGTCTGGTGACGGCGGCCGAGGGTGCAGCGGTGGCCGACGCACGCCTCACCTTCTTCACCGGGGCGGAGGAGGCGAGCTTCGTCGGGCGGACCTTCACCGACGTGTTCGGCCGGTACCGCTTCGAGCTGCCGGGCGACGGCTGTTACGCCGTCATCGTCGACACCCCGGCCGGCACGCCGGCCGCCGAGGTCCACTCGCTCGAGGGTGGCTTCTGTGTCGGCGACGTCGGAGCCGGTTCGGCCGCCATCGACCTGTCCTGACCGCCGGGCGTTGACCGTCCGGTCACTGCCGCCGGTCTGAGCACCACGCTTCGACATCCGCGGCCGCTGCCCGGACCCTGGGTACGGTCGCCGGCGTGGAAGCCCCCGCCGCCGCCCGCATCGCCATCGATGCCACGCCGCTGCTCGGTCCGGTGACCGGGGTCGGGACGATGGTCCGGGAACTGGCGACCCGCCTGCCGGCGGCGCTTGCCGCATCAACCGGACCTCCGGTGGACCTGGGCGGCTATGTGGTGAGCGTTCGAGGTCGGCGTGACCTCACCGATGCGCTGCCGGCCGGGCTGGAGCCGATCCTGACGCCGATTCCGGCCCGGCTGGCCCACCGGGCGTGGCGCTCACTCGACCGGCCGCGGGTCTGCGCAGATCGGGACCTGGTCCACGGGACCAACTACGTGGTGCCTCCCGGCCCGGGGGCCCGGCTGGTGACGGTCCACGACCTGACGGCATGGCGGTACCCGGAGCTCGTCGATCGTCACAGCCGGCACTATCCGGCGCTGGTGGCCAGGGCGATCGACTGCGGCGCTCACGTCCACGTCGTGTCCGACCATGTCAGGCAGGAGGTCGTCAGCGACCTGCGGGTGCCAGCCGACCGCGTCCACCTGGTGCGCAACGGGTTCACGCCCGGTCCGGTCGGCGACGCCGACGCCGGGCGGACCCAGATCGGCCGACCGTACGTGCTGGCCCTCGGGACGATCGAGCCTCGCAAGGACCATGTCACCCTCGTCCGGGCCATTGCCCGTCTCGTCGACCGATTCGACGACCTGGTACTGGCGCTGGTCGGTCCTCCGGGGTGGGGATCGGAGCAACTCGACCGGGAGATCGAGGCCCTTGGCCTGTCGACGCGGGTCCGGCGTCTCGGCTGGGTCGATGCCGGCCGCAAGGCCGATCTCCTCGCCGGTGCGGAGTTGCTTGCCTTTCCCTCTCGCTACGAGGGCTTCGGCCTTCCCGTCCTGGAGGCGATGGGGGCCGGCGTCCCGGTCGTGTCGACCGTCGCCGGGGCCATCCCGGAGGTGGCCGGTGATGCGGCGGAGCTGGTGCCGCCCGGTGACCCGGATGTGCTGGCCGAGGCCGTGGCGACCGTCCTGGAGGACGAGCAGACCCGTGCCCGCCTGGTCGCGGCCGGCCGGCAGCGGGTCCGGCAGTTTCCCTGGGATCGCAGCGCCGCGGCGTTGGCCCGCCTGTACCGGCAGTTGACCGGCGAACGAGCCGAGGTGGCGACCGGCTGAAACCGGGCCGGTGACACCGGCTTCGGGCCTGGTGAGCAGGTATCGTCGTGGCCAGCCACCCGTCCGTTACCGCTCGGTCGGGCCGAGAAGCAGGAGCGATCGTGGTCCAGACCCCGGCGGGAGCCGCCGCCAAGCACTTCGTCATCATCGGCGGTGGGCCCGGTGGGACCAACTGTGCCACCTACGCCGCTCGGTTCGGGGCACGGGTGACCTTGATCGAGCGGGACCTGGTTGGCGGGGCCGCCCACCTGCTGGACTGCATCCCGTCCAAGGCGATGATCGCCACCGGCGGGGCGATGTCGATGATGAACGATGCGAGCGAGATGGGACTGGCCCGGGTCGATGTGGTGCTCGACTTCGATGCGCTCCGGTCCCGGATCCAGGACATCGAGGACCGCCTCGAGGCGTCGATGACCGACCTGCTGCAGAGCCAGGGGGTCCGGCTGATCCACGGCACCGGATCGCTACTGAACGAACACCAGGTCCAGGTGGCGATGAACGACGGTCGGACCGAGGTCCTCGACGCAGACGTGATCGTGCTGTGTACCGGCAGCCGGCCCCGGATCCCGGACTGGGCGAACGTCGACGGTAAGCGGGTGCTCTCGACCAGGGACGCCTATCCGCCGCCGGAGCTGCCGGAGCACCTGATCGTCGTCGGCTCGGGCGTCACCGGCGTCGAGTTCGTCCACATGTTCAAGTCGTTCGGGTCGGATGTGACCCTGATCGTGTCCCGCCAGCAGGTGCTCCCGGAGAAGGACCCCGAGGTCGCGGCGGTGCTGGAGCAGAGCTTCCTCGACCGGGGGGTGCGGCTGTTCATGGGGGCCAGGGCGGAGTCGATCGAGACGACCGAGACCGGCGTCCGGGTCCACACCGATGACGGGCGGGTCGCCGAGGGGTCGCACGTGCTGCTTGCCATCGGGTCGGTTCCCAACTCGGACAGCCTCGGTCTGGAGAACACCGGCGTCGAGACCGACCGCGGCTACGTCGTCGTCGATCACAACTGCCGGTCGAGCGTCGACCACATCTATGCCGCCGGCGACCTGTCAGGCAAGCTTCCGCTGTCTTCGGTGGCATCGACTCAGGGCCGCAAGATCGCCGAGCACGCCATGGGCCTCCACGTCGGGCCACACCGTCACATCGACTACGACAAGGCGGCGTCCGCCATCTTCACCGACCCGGAGATCGCAGACGTCGGCGTCGCCGAGGCCGACGCCTTCGCCGAGGGCCGAAAGATCCGGGTGACCAAGGTCCCGTTCTCGGTCTCGGCCAAGGCGCTGATCAACAACGACTCACGCGGCTTCGTCAAGATCGTGTCCGACCCGGCAACCGGGGTGGTCATGGGAGGCTCGATCGTCGGCCGCCATGCCGCCGAGCTGATCTCGGTGCTCGCCCTCGCCGTCAGTGCCAACCTGACCGTGCAGGACCTGGTCGAGTCGCTGTTCGTCCACCCGGCACTGGCCGAGGTCCTCGGCGAAGCGGCCGAGTAGCCGGAGCCGGCCGGAGCGACTACTCGATCACGGCAACGACGTCGCCGCCGCCGACGCTCTGACCGGCCTCGACCCTGACTTCCTTGACCGTTCCGGACTTCTCGGCGGTCACGTTGTTCTCCATCTTCATCGCCTCCAGGACGATGACGGTCTCGCCGGCCTCGATGGTCTGGCCGACCTCGACCAGGACCTTGACCACCGTGCCCTGCATCGGCACCGCGACCTCGCCGGACCCGGATCCGCCACCGGCCCCGGACCCACCGCTGCGGCGGCGCGGCTTCGCACCACCGGCCGGTGCGGCCGCCGCCGGGCCCACCGCCGACTCCGGAACCCACATCGACACGCTGAACCGCTTGCCGTTGACCTCGACGTCGACGTCCCGACGGTGCTTCGGCTCCTCGTCCGGTCCCTCTGTCGTGGCTTCCGCCTTGCCGCCGACCCCGGTCAGGTCCAGGGTCTCCTCGACCCACTTGGTCGAGTGGTCGACCGCGGCGAAGTCCGGGTGGGTGAGGATCGCCAGGTCGGCCGGGATCGTGGTCGCCACCCCCTCGATCTGCAGCTCCTTGAGTGCCCGTACCGTCCGAGCGATGGCGGTCGGGCGGTCCTCACCCCAGCACACCAGCTTGCCGACAAGGTTGTCGTAGAACTGGCTGATCTCGTCGCCGGCCTCGTAGCCGCCGTCCCACCGGGTGCCGTAGCCAGACGGGGCCCGCAGGACCGTGATCGGTCCGGGCGAGGGGAGGAACCGCCCCTCGGCGGGATCCTCGGCGTTGATGCGGACCTCGATGGCGTGACCGGTGATCGAGATGTCCGACTGCTCGAAGCCCAGCGGGGCGCCGCCGGCGACCCGCAGCTGGTGGGCGACCAGATCGTGGCCGGTGACCATCTCCGACACTGGGTGCTCCACCTGCAACCGGGTGTTCATCTCAAGGTAGAAGAAGTCGCCATCCTCGTAGAGGAACTCGACCGTGCCGGCGTTGGTGTAGCCACAGCCGGCCGCGACCTTCAGCGCAGCCTCACCCATGGCGGCGGTGACATCGGCCGGGAGCTCCGGCGCCGGCGCCTCCTCGATCAGCTTCTGGTGGCGACGCTGGGCCGAACAGTCCCGGGTCCCGAGGTAGACCCCGTTGCCGTGGTTGTCACACAGGACCTGGACCTCGATGTGGCGGGGCTTGGTCAGATAGCGCTCGACGTAGCACTCGTCCCGGCCGAAGTAGGCGGTCGACTCCCGCTTGGCCGACTCCAGTGCGTCCGCCGCCTCGTCCGCCGATGGCACCACCTTCATGCCCCGACCGCCGCCACCGAACGCGGCCTTGATGGCCACCGGCCAGCCGTTGGCTTCACCGAAGGCGACCACCTGGTCCGGCCCGGTCAGGAACTCGGTGTTGCCCGGCACGCCGTGGACCCCGACCTTCTCCGCCGCAGCCCGGGCCGAGATCTTGTCCCCCATGACCTCGATCGCCTCCGGCGGGGGGCCGATGAAGGTCACGCCCCGGGCGGTGATGGCCCGGGCGAAGTCTGCGTTCTCGCTGAAGAACCCGTAGCCGGGGTGGACCGCATCCGCCCCCGATCGTTCGATGACGTCGAGGATGGCCTCGGTGTTCAGGTAGCTTTCCGCTGCGGTCTCGCCACCGATGGCGTAGGCCTCGTCTGCCAGCCGGACGTGGAGGGCGTCGCGGTCGAGCTCGGAGTACACGGCCACCGTTCGGATCCCCTGCTCCTGGCAGGCCCGAATCACCCGGACGGCGATCTCGCCGCGGTTCGCTATCAAGACGTTGTTGAACACCGCTCTAATCTACGCAGAGATGACCCGCTTGCCCGAACTCCCTGAACCGAACGCAACCAGATTCTCGCCCGTCCGGTATGTGGCCGAGACCGGATCGACCAATGCCGACCTCCTGGCTGGTGCGGCGGACGGACTGCCGGCCGGCGCGGTGTTGGTCACCGACCACCAGACGGCGGGCCGGGGCCGGCAGCGCCGGAGCTGGCACGACCAGCCCGGCAACTCGTTGCTGGTGTCCATCCTGCTTCGACCGGGGGTCGACGAGGCGCCGCTGATCCCGCTGGTCATGGGGTTGGCCGCGGTCGACGCCATCGGCCACCTCGACGGCGACGGGACACCACCGGTCGGGCTCAAGTGGCCGAACGACGTGCTGGCCACCGCGCTCGACGAGCGGAAGTTGGCTGGCATCCTGGCCGAGTCGACCTCGACCGGCGGGACCGAACTGGCGGTCGTTGTCGGCATGGGGATGAACCTTCGCTGGTCGTCACCGCCCCCGGACGAGGTGGCGGTTCGGGCCGCGACTGTGGCCGAGGTGTTGGGACGCCCGGTGGCGCGCGACGAGGTCCTGCCGGCCGTGCTCGGCGCTCTGGAGCTGCGGCTGCAGCAACTGGAGACCGCCGGTCCGGGCTCGCTCCTCGACGACTACCGCAAGCGTTGCGTGACCCTGGGTCGACTGGTCCGGTTCGAGACCTCGACCGGGGACCATGAGGGGACGGCCACCGACATCGACGATCGGGGCCTGCTCGTGCTGACGACGGGCGACGGGACCAGGCTCCCGCTCCACGCCGGAGACGCCCACCATCTGCCCACCGAGGGCGCTGGGTAGGGAATCCGGGCCCGTAGGCTCCAGTGGTGAGTGACGACATGGTCCCCGAGGCGCTGTTGATCGACTGGGCCGGCACCATCACGGTGCCGATGGGGGAGATGATGGCCCTGGCAGCCGAACGCCTGGGGCTCGATGACGAGGACGTGGCCAAGGCCTTCGGTGGCCTGGCCGAGTACATGGCCGGCGACAATTCGCTGTTCCATCAGGCGGAGCGGGGCGAAGTCGCCGACGAGGACCTGCGGGCCTTCATCGAGGAGAAGGCCCCCGGGGCGGGGCGGCTGTTCGACCCGACGGGGCCGTCGTTCTTCGACGCCCCCGACCGTCCGGAGATGGCGGCGCTGCTCGAACGGTTGCGGGACGAGGACATCACCGTGGTCATGGCCACCAACAACTTCGCCTCGATGCAGGAGCTGCTGGCCAAGCGGTACCTCGACACGGGCATGGTGTCCGCCATCGCCAACTCGGCCCTGATGGGGGCTCGCAAGCCGGAGCCGGCGTTCTACGAGCGATGCCTTGATGCGGTCGGGGTCGATGCATCTGCGGCCCTGTTCGTCGACGACATGCGCCACAACATCGACGGGGCCGAAGCCCTCGGCATCCGGTCGATCCTGGTCGGCTCAGACACCGCCTAGGCGGTGGCCGCCGTGGTCGACGCCTTCGGCCTCTGATCAGCCGCAACCGGGCCTCGTCTCGGCCTCTTACCGGCGCGGTCCCGGCGTGGTCCCGGTTCAATACGGTTCGGTTACGGCCGATGGGTCCGGGTCATGTCCATCGCCACCGCTCCGACCCGCAAACGGTTGCGACGACGTCGCGGCCGGCCGGTCGCGCCCGGTGGGTTGCGGCGGCTGGTGGCGCCGATCGTCGCAGTGTTGACTGCGGTGGTCATTGTCGAGCCGGCGGCGGCCACCGTCGAGCCGGCGCCAACCCCGGCCGAGGCGGTCGCCCCGACCCCAGACGAGGCGCCGGCACCGCAATCGGACCCCGCAGCGGTGCCCGACGCCCCGGCCGGAGTGGATCCGGCGATCACGCCCGAGCCCGAGCCTGCGGCCGCGCCCGAGGCCGCCCCACCATCGGTCGGGTCGGCCCCGGAGGGGACGGCGGTGCCGGAGGACCCGCTGCGCAACGAGGCTCCGGCCGAGGCGCCGCCGGAGGAGCAGATGGAGATCCCGCCGGTCGAGGACGGGACCGAGGATCTACGGGAGCCGGCCCGGATCCTGTGGAGCAACGTGGCCCAGGCGGAACGCAAACTCGACGGTCTGACCGACGAACGGGACCAGACGATCTCGGCCGTCAGGACGTTGCGGAAGCGCCACAAGGAACTGCAACTCGAGCGTCTGGCCCTCGACGCGTCGACCGCAGCCGCCATCGCCGAGTTGGCCGATGCCACCGACCGGGCCAGGACCAGGGCGGTGTTCGGCTACCAGCAGTTCGGCTCGGGCTCGGCGTCCGAGGAGTCGGCGAACTTCGCCGACTATCAGCAGGTCCTCGAGCTCCAGCGTCAGTCCCGCATGGTCGACGCAGCGCTCAGCGTCGACCACAGAGACCTGGCCCGGCTGGCCGACCTCCAGGGGCGGCTCGGCTCGGACGCCCGGGCGCTGCTCGATCGGATCCGAGTGGTGTCGGACCACCTGCTGCAGACCGAGCGGACCGTCGGCGAACTCGACGCGGCCATCGATGAGGCCGCCATCGAGGCCGAGGCGTTCCGAGCCGGCAGCCAGATCTTCATCCACGGGGTTCGATTCCCGGTCGCCCCGGGCTATGAGTCCCCCCTGATCGACTCCTGGGGCTTTCCCCGGATGGTCGGGACCCCGGACGAGCACGGTCACGAGGGCATCGACATCTTCGCCCCTCGGGGAACGCCGCTGGTTGCGGCGGAGCGCGGTGTGATCGCCCGGGTCGGGACCGGGCGGCTCGGCGGGCTCAAGTTCTGGCTCCACGGCGAGAGCGGGACCGCCTGGTACTACGCCCACCTCGATTCGTTCGGGCCGGGATTGGCGGACGGGCTGGTGGTCGAGGCCGGGGACCTGCTCGGCTTCGTCGGCGACACCGGCAACGCGGTCGGCACCCCGCCCCATCTTCACCTCCAGCTCCATCCCGGTGGCGGCGATCCGGTGAACCCGTACCCGTTGCTCCGGGTGGTGGCCGACCTGGACCAGCGGCGGGCCGAGACCGGGACGTTCGAGGGCTATGACTATCGGCCGGTCGTCGTCGAGCGTCCGGATCCCCCGCCAACGACCTCGACGACCACCTCGACGACCACGAACGTCGCCGCGGCGGAGCCGGCGGAAGAACCGGCCACCGACGTGACCTCGGACTCGGCTCCGACCGAGCCGCCAGCGGCGACCGAGCAGACGCCAGACGCCACCGTTGCGCCTGCGCCTGCGCTGGTGACCGAGCCGCCGACCGATCCCGATCCGCCGGTGCCTCCGCCGGAGGCGTCCGCCGACCCGCCGGCTGGCGGCGGTGCAGCGTTCGACGGCCAACCGCCGGGCGAGGATCAGGCCGGACCCTGAGCCCTGGCGCTCCAGCGGCCGTCCCGCCGGTCGAGATCGATGGCGAGCCCGAACAACTCAGACAGCAACCCCGCGGTCAGCACGTCCTCGATCGGCCCGGATGCCACCGCCTGGCCGTCGGCGATGGCCAGCAGGTGGGTGGTCCGGCGGGGGATGTCCTCGACGTGATGGGTGACGAAGATCGAGGATGGTCCGCCGGCGGCCAGCCCGTCGAGGGCGTCGACCAGGGCTTCGCGGCCGCCGAGGTCCAATCCGGCGGTCGGTTCGTCGAGGATCAGCACCTCGGGCTCGGCCATCAACGTCCGGGCCAACAGGGTCCGCTGGCGCTCGCCGCTCGACAGGGTGGCGAAGGTCCGGGCCCCGTACCCATCGAGGCCGACCTGGCGCAGCAGCAACTCGGCCCGGTCGGTGTCCTCCGGGCGGTAGGTGTGCCACCACGGCTCCAGGGCCGCGAACCGGCCGCACCGAACGATCTCCTCGGCGGTCAGCCGCCCCCGGAGCTGGTCGACCAGGGCCGCCGAGGACACCCCGACCCGGGCCCGGAGGTCACGGATGTCGACCTTGCCCAGTTGCTGCCCGAGCACCCGCACGACCCCGTCGGTCGGGTGCAGGGCCAGCCCGGCGATCCGCATGAGGGTGCTCTTGCCGCCGCCGTTGGGGCCGAGGACGACCCAGCGCTGATCGGGGTCGACCCGGAACGACACCGGACCGAGCAATTTGTTGCCGTCGAGCACGACCACCACGCCCTCGAGCTCGATCAGCGGATCCATCGGCTCAGACTAGGACCGGTCCTGCCCGCTCCGTCACCGCCCACGGCGGGGGCGGCAGTACAGTGCAGATCCGGTCCTCTTTGATCCCATGCCCCTCGTCGTCGGTCTCCTCCTCGTCCTGTTGCTGGTCGCAGCCAACGGGTTCTTCGTCGCCATCGAGTTCGCCCTCGTGGCTGCCGATCGGTCCAAGCTGGAGAGCCAGGCCGCCGAGGGCAGTTTTCCGGCCCGAGCAGCCCTCAGCGCCCGCCGCCGGCTGTCGTTCCACCTGTCGGGAGCCCAGCTCGGCATCACGGTCACCAGCCTGGTCATCGGGTTCTTGAGCGAGTCGATCGCCGGCCCGATTCTCGACCCGCTCCTGGAGGACGTGCCCATCCTCGGCGGACCGACCGGCTCGGCCATCGTCGCCCTCGCCATCGCCACCGTGTTCCAGATGGTGGTCGGCGAGCTGATCCCGAAGACGATCGCGGTGGCCAAGCCGGAGCCGACCGCCCGGGTCCTGGCCCCGATCGCCCTGGTGGTCCACGGTGGGCTCAGCCCGATCATCCGGGTCCTCAACGGCGCCGCAAACTGGACTGTCCGCCGGCTCGGCATGGAGCCCCAGGAGGAGCTGGAGGAGATGCGGTCGCTCGAGGAACTCGAGTACCTGATCCAGACCGCTGGCGAGTCCGGCGCCCTCAGCCCGGCGGCCCACGACCTGCTCAATCGGGGCATCCGGTTCGGAGACAAGACCGCAGCCGATGCACTGACCCCCCGGGTCCACGTGGTCGCCCTTCGAGCAGACGACCCGATCGACGAGCTGGTCCGGGTGGCGGGGGAGAGCAACTTCAGCCGGTTCCCGGTGTTCGGGGCCGACCTGGACGACGTCCAGGGCGTGGTCGACATCACCATGGCCTTCGACCTGACCGCCGAGCAGCGGTCGACCGTCACCGCCGGCCACCTGATGCGGGATCCGCTGATCGTGCCGGAGACCAAGGACCTGGTAGACATCGTGATCGACTTCCGGGAGACCGAGGCCCAACTGGCCGTCGTGATCGACGAGCACGGCGGAACGGCCGGCATCCTGACCCTGGAAGACGTCCTGGAGGAGATCGTCGGTGAGGTGGACGACGAGTACGACGAGGACTCGAACGCCCTGACCGTCGGTGTCGCCCCCGGCGTCTACCTGCTTGCCGGCACGCTCCATCCGGACGAGGTCGAGGAGGCCTGCGGCCTGGTGATCCCCGAGGGCGAGTACGAGACGATCGCCGGCTTCCTGCTCGATCGGTTCGGCCGGATCCCGAGCATCGGCGACGGCCTGACCTTCGAGGGCTGGCGGATCCGGGTGGCGGAGATGGATCGGCTCCGGATCGCCTCGCTCCGGGCCACCGCCCCGGCCGAGCCGGTGCCGAGCGAGGTCAGCCAGTGAGCGGTGGTCTGGCGCCGATGCTCGCCGCCGAGGCGGAGATCAACGTCGTCGCAGTCAGCGCAGCCCTGATCGCCGCCGTCGGGCTGATCCTGCTCAATGGGTTCTACGTCGCCTACGAGTTCGCCATCCTGGCCGCCAAACGGTCGAGCTTCGAGGACGAGGGTCGGGCCCGGCTGTCGTCCCGGCTG
The DNA here is from genome assembly GCA_039029715.1 of Actinomycetota bacterium. GTDB lineage: Bacteria > Actinomycetota > Acidimicrobiia > Acidimicrobiales > SZUA-35 > JAHELU01. The sequence goes on from JBCCFN010000006.1 coordinate 10,820, forward strand.
GCCAGGGACAGCCTGGCTGACGTGTCGATGCAGCTGGCCGGCGCCCAGCTCGGGATCACGATCGCCTCGCTGGCCCTGGGGCGTATCAGCGAGCCGGCGCTCGAGGTCCTGATCGAACGGGCCCTCGGTGAGACGTTCTCCCCCGAGGTCACCGTGGCGATCGGGATCACGCTCTCGCTGACGGTGTTCACCGTCCTCCACCTGATCTTCGGTGAGATGGTGCCGAAGAACATCGCCCTCGTCGCCCCCGACGCAACCGTCCGATGGTTGGTGCTCCCGTACCGGTTCTACCTGTTCCTGTTCCGGCCGGTCGTCCAGTTCCTCAACGGCATTGCGAACGTGGCGTCCCGGGCGGTCGGGATCGAGCCCCGAGATGAGCTGAAGTCGGTCCACACCGCCTCCGAGCTTGCGGCGATCGTCGCCCACTCCCAGGCCGGCGGAGCGATCGACGAGGACGATGCGGACATCCTGCGGGGCGTGCTGGAATTCGCCCAGCGTCCGGTTGGTGAGATCGCCACACCGCTGCCGGAGCATCCGTCGGTCTTCCTCGGCGCCACCCTCGGTCAGCTGGAACGGGCCGCCGGCGCCACCGACGGGAGCAGGATCCTGGTGTTGGATCCCGGCGGGGACACTCCGGTCGGCTATATCCACGTGCGCGACCTGCTCTCGATCGACCCGGCCGGTCGGACCACGCCGATGCCGTCGGCGCTGGTCCGCAACATGGCGGTCGTCGACGCCGAGCTGCCACTGATCGAGGTCCTGTTGCGGTTGCGCCGGCTGCGTCGGCACCTGGCGCTTGTCGGGTCTGCCGACCGGCCGATCGGGGTCGTTTCTCAGGAGGAGGTGGCACGGGCGGTGATCCAACCCTCGGAGCCGCCGCCACCGGAGGACGAGCACGACGGGCCCGCAGCCGTGGCGTCGCCGACGCCTGGCGACCCGGACTGAACGGCCCCGCCGATCCCGGTTCCGGACGGATTCGGCCGATTTCGACCGATTCCGTACGAATCCGAAGGAATTTCTCACGGCTCGGGTACTGGGGTTTTGGGCTCTCGGTGATTCTTGCCGCTTCGAGGGGAAGATGGACCGCAGGTATCCTCGTGCCCCGTGCGCAGTCGTGTACGAACCGGTGCCATCTCGGTGGTGCTTGCTCTGGGAGCGCTGGCGGTCCTCCCGTCCGGTTCTCAGGCCGAGGTCTCGTCTGCGGGGTCGGTGACCCCCGTCCGCACGATCGGTGAGGTCCAGCTTCGGCAGCTGGCGTCGGCCCAGGCCATCGTCGGTCTGCCGCTGGAGGACGCAAGGACCAAGGTCCGCCAGACGGAGAACGAGCTGCGGGTGCTTGCGCTCCAGAAGGCCATGGACGACAGGGACCTGGCCGGCGTCCGGCTCGCGGTCGAGGAGCTGGCCGGCGAGGCCGAGGCGATCGCCGCTGCGACCGTTCAGAACGCGGTGACCAGCTACCGGCAGACCGACCTCGACCAGAGCCTGTTCGAGGTCACCGACCTCAACGAGGGACTGCGGGCGAACGCCCTCGGTGACGCGGCGCTGGTGGCGGACACCGACGTCTTCGAGGACTTCCGGAACACCAACAAGGACCTGGTCCTGGCCAACGGCAACCTGGAGGCCGAGATCGCCGAGAACGAGGCGATCCAGGCCCGGGTCGATGCGCTCCAGGAACGCCTGGAGGCCGAACAGTCCTGGCTGCTCGTGCTCGAGGAGCAGAACCTGCACGATCGGGCCCGGACCGAGTCGGCCCAGACGTCGATCTGGGCCCAATCGCTCGGGACCAAGCAGGGGTTCTACCTCCGGACCTGCCCGGTCGACGGGCCCCACGAGTTCATCGACTCGTGGGGGTTCCCCCGGTCCGGTGGTCGCCGCCACAAGGGGGTCGACATCCTGGCCGACATCGGGGTGCCGATCGTCGCCCCGGTCGATGGCACGGTCGAGTTCCGATCGAATCGGGTCGGCGGTCGGTCGTTCCATTTCTGGGACGAGAACGGCAACTACTTCTACGGCACCCACCTCTCCGGCTACGGCGACACCCAGGGGGAGGTCCGGGCCGGTCAGCTCATCGGCTACGTCGGTGACGACGGCAACGCGGCCGGTATTCCCCACCTCCACTTCGAGATCCATCCCGGCGGCCGAGGCAACGCCATCAACCCGTTCCTCGACACCGCGACGGTCTGCAGCGGCGCCTCATACGACTGACGACCCTCCGCCCCTCGTCCGCCGACAACCGGACCGGACACCGGTGCGGCACTAGGTTGAGGCGATGACGCTCGATCCGGAGGCCCTCGATCAGCTGGCGACGCTGCTGCAACGCCACGATCCGGCCCTGTCGGTCACCGAGGTCACCCAGCTCAGCGGCGGGGCGAGCAGGCAGACCTTCGACATCCGGACCGCCGGGGGCGCCGGCCAGTACGTCCTGCAGCGAGAACTGAGCGAGGAGCCACGGTTCCCCGGCGGGATGGCCGACGAGGGGGCGTTGGTCGCTGCGGCCCGCAACGCCGGGGTCCCGACCCCGGTGGTGGTTGCCACGAACCGGGACGGCGGCCCGGCGATCGGGCCGAGCTTCCTGGTGACCGAGGCGGTCCCCGGCGAGACGATCGCCCGCAAGCTGCTGCGGGACGACCGCTACGTCGGAGCCCGGGCGGCGTTGCCGGGCCAGCTCGGCCGGGCGCTGGCCGCGCTCCACACCTCACTCGATCCGGCCGCGGTTCCGTGGCTGGAGGCGACCGATCAACTGGCCCGCTACCGGGAGGTGGCAGACGAGCTGGACCTGGTCAGCCCGGCGTTCGAGCTGGCGTTCCGGTGGCTGGTTGCCAACCAACCGCCGGCGGAGCAGGTGACCGTGGTCCACGGGGACTTCCGGCTCGGGAACCTGATCGTCGACGACGCCGGTCTTGCCGCCGTCATCGACTGGGAGCTCGGTCACCTCGGCGATCCGATGGAGGACCTCGGCTGGCTGTGCGTCCGTGCGTGGCGGTTCGGCGGGCCGGGCGTCGTCGCCGGTATCGGCGACCTGCCACCGTTCCTGGCCGCCTACGAGGCGGCGGCTGGACGGCCGGTCGACCGAGCCGCGGTCCGCTGGTGGCAGACCCTCGGGACCCTGAAGTGGGGCATCATGTGCGGCACCCAGGCCGACCGCCACCTGTCCGGCCTCGTCCCCTCGGTCGAGCTGGTCTCGATCGGTCCCCGGGTGGCGGAGCAGGAGTACGACGTGCTTCGGCTCATCGCCTCCGACACCTGCGCTGCGGTCCACCCCGACCCGTTGTCGCTCGTCGGCGACCCGGGCGGGACCGGTGCGGCGGAGGGTGGTGGCCGGCCGAGCCCGGTCGATCTGATCGCCGCGGTCGGGGACTTCGTCCGCGACGACGTCGGCGCCGCCACCGAGGGCCGGACCCGGTTCCATGCCAGGGTGGCGGCCAACGCGCTGGCCATCGTGGCCCGTGACCTGGCCGCCGCCCCGGTGCTGGCCTCCCGGCGGGCGGCCAGGCTGGCCGGGCTGGGCTTCGACTCCGAGCGGGCGCTCGCTGCGGCGATACGGTCCGGCACGCTCGATCGACGGACCGCCGAGGTCACCGCCGTGGTCTATGAGTCCGTGCTCGACCGGCTGGCGGTCAACAATCCGGGGTGGATCGAGGACTGACCCTCAGGCCCCGATGGCGTGGTAGCCGCCGTCGACATGGATGATCGACCCGGTCGTGTGGGGGAACCAGTCGGACAGGAGGGCCACACAGGCCTTCGACACGCCCTCGGCGTCGTTGACGTCCCAGCCGAGCGGGGCCCGCTTGACCCACTCGTCCTCGAACGCAGCGAACCCGGGGATCGACTTGGCGGCGATCGTCCGCATCGGCCCCGCAGCGACCAGATTCGACCGTATGCCCTTCGGGCCGAGCTCCCGGGCCAGGTAGCGGTTGAGTGACTCGAGCGCCGCCTTGGCCACCCCCATCCAGTTGTAGGCCGGCCACGCCACCGTGGCGTCGAAGGTCAGGCCGACCAGCGAGCCGCCGTCGGCCATCAGCGGGGTGACGATGTCTGCCACCGACCGGAGCGAGTACGCCGAGACGTGGAGGGCGACGGCGACGTCGTCCCAGTCCGGGGCCAGGAAGTCGTCGCCGAGGCAGGTCTCCGGGGCGAAGCCGACCGCGTGGAGGGCGCCGTCGACCCGGCCCCACCGGGACGCCAGCTCCTCCCGCAACGCCGCCCCCTGCTCAACGTCTGTCACATCGAGTTCCAACACATCCGGGACCGGGTCGAGCTTCCTGGCGGTTCGCTTGGTCAACCGGAGGCCACGACCGAAGCCGGTAAGCACCACCTCCGCCCCCTGGGCCTGGGCCAGCTCGGCGACCCCGAACGCCAACGAGTCGTCGGTCAGGACGCCGGTGATGAGCAGCTTCTTGCCAGTGAGGAGGACCATACGTCTCTGACTATCCGCTCCCGGGCCCGGTTACACCCGGGACCGGCGCCGGCGGTCGACCACCGGCCAGCCCGTTGGTCTCCACACCGGGCGGGGCGATACGCTGCTCGCTGGTGATCAAGCTCTACGACACAGCCCGAGCCGAAGTCGTCCCGTTCGAGCCCGGGCCGGTCGTGACGATGTACACCTGCGGGATCACCCCATACGACGCCACCCACCTGGGCCACGCCGCGGTCTACGTCGGCTACGACGTGTTGCAGCGGCGGCTCCGGGACCTCGGACACGAGACCCGCTGTGTCCGCAACGTCACAGACGTCGACGACGACCTGCTCCGCAAGGCCAGGGAGCTCGACGTCCACTACCTTGACCTGGCGGCGGCCGAGACGGCCCGGTTCGACGACGACATGGTCGCCCTCGGGATGATCCCGAGCTGGAGCGAGCCTCGGGCCACGTCGGCCATCGCAGACATCCGGGGGCTGATCGGCACCCTGCTCGACAACGGTCACGCCTATCAGGCCGGCGGCGCTGTCTACTTCGAGGCCGCAACCTGGCCGGGGTTCGGCCAGCTGTCCGGCTATGACCGGGAGACCATGCTCGCCCTGGCGGCGGAGCGGGGAGGGAACCCGGACGATCCGAACAAGCGGGACCCGCTCGACTTCGTCCTTTGGCAGCCATCGGCCGATGGTGAGCCGGCCTGGGATTCCCTGTGGGGGCCCGGTCGGCCGGGTTGGCACATCGAGTGCTCGGCACTGGCCATCCGGGAGCTGGACACCACGATCGACCTCCACGGAGGCGGCGGGGACCTGATCTTCCCCCACCACGAATGTGAGGCGGCCCAGTCCTCGGCCGCCACCGGCGAGCCGTTCGCCCGGCACTGGATGCACCAGGCCATGGTCCGGATGGATGGCGAGAAGATGTCGAAGTCGCTCGGCAACCTGGTCTTCGTCAGCGAGCTCCGCAAGGAGTACGACACCCGGGCCATCCGGCTCGGCATCGTGATCCACCATTACCGGACCGAGTGGGAGTGGGACGACTCGATCATGCCCGAAGCCGCAGCTCGGCTGGAGCGATGGTTGGCCGCGGGCGAGGGGAAGGGCGCCCTCGACGAGGTCCGGGCCGCCCTAGACAACGATCTCGACACCCCGGCTGCGGTCGCCGCCATCGACGCCGCCGCCGAGCGGGGCGAGGGCGTCTCCGCCGCCGCCATGCTCCTCGGCATCGATCTGACCGCCGGTCTGCCCCGGCTCGACCCGCCGACCATGACCGGGGCCGGCTCGTGATCCCGGACGGGATCGGCCGCTTCCAGCGACCGGTCCGTCGCGTCCTGCAGCCGCTCGTCGGACGGCTCTGGCGGTTCGAGGTCGAGGGCGCGGAGCACATCCCGACCTCGGGCCCGGCGGTGTTGTGCCCCAACCACGCCGCCGCCATCGACTCGATGTTCGTCCCGGCGGCACTCGCCCGGGACCTGATCTACGTCGGCAAGTCGGAATACCTTGACGACTGGAAGACCCGGTGGCTGTTCCCGGTCCTCGGCATGATCCCGATCGATCGGCGGGGCGGAGATCATGCGACGGCGGCCCTCGATGCCGCCCGTGCCGTGCTCGAGCGCGGCGGCCTGTTCGGGATCTATCCCGAAGGCACCAGGAGTCGGTCCGGCAAACTCCACAAGGGCCACACCGGGGCGGCCCGGTTGGCGATCGAGACCGGGGCCCCGATCATCCCGGTCGGGCTGTCCGGGACCGCTGCGGTCCAGCCGGTCGACTCGGTCGTCCCCAAGTTCCGGTTGCCGGTGACGGTCCGGTTCGGCGAGCCGATCGACGTGGGGCGGTACCGGCACCGGGTCGGGGACCGGACCCTGTATCGGGAGCTGATCGACGAGGTGATGTACGAGATCCAGGCCCTCACCGGCCTCGAGTACGTCCACAGCTACGCCGGGAAGTCGGCAGAGGCCACGACGGCCGGGGTCACCGATGCCGTACCGGTCCCCGCCGGCCGCCGCGGCGCCGACCCGGACGGGCCGACCATCGCCCGCCCGTCCTCGTCCCAGGTGCTGGCCCCGGCCCCGCTGACCCCGCTGGGTGACCTGCTACCCACCGGTTGATCCCGGGTCGAAATCGGCGTTCGTTCGGGGTCGGAGAACCTAGAATCGGCTCGTGGATCAGATATCGGTAGTACTCCCGGACGGCTCGCAACGGACCCTCGACGAGGGGGCAACCGTGGCGACCCTGGCCGCCGACATCGGGTCCCGCCTGGCCAAGCAGGCCCTGATCGGTGTCGTCGATGGGGTCGAGGTCGACCTCGCAGTCCCGCTGGCAGACGGCCAGAAGGTCGAGATCGTCACCCCGGACTCCGAGCGCGGCCTCACCGTGCTCCGGCATTCGACCGCCCACGTCCTGGCCCAGGCGGTGCTCGAGCTGTGGCCCGGGGCCACCTTCGCCATCGGACCTCCCATCGAGAACGGCTTCTACTACGACTTCGAGTTGCCGCCCGGCCCGGACGGTGCCCCCCAGACCTTCAACGATGAGGACCTGGAACGGATCGAGGCCAAGATGCGGGACATCGTTGCCGAGAACCAACCGTTCGATCGCAGCGAGGTGTCAGCAGACGAGGCGCTGGCCCTGATGGAGGGTCACAAGTACAAGCAGGACATCATCCACCGAGCCTCGGGCGGTGAGGGCTCGGTCGACGGCATGCCCGGCGACCAAGGCGGTGAGGTGCTCAGCTTCTACCGCAATACCGCAGACTTCATCGATCTGTGTCGCGGGCCCCACGTGCCATCGACCGGGCGGCTCGGCCACTTCAAGCTGATGAGCGTCGCCGGTGCCTACTGGCTCGGCGACGAGAAGAACCAGATGCTGCAGCGGATCTATGGCACGGCCTGGGCCGATCGCAAGCAGCTGGCCGCCCACCTGCATCGGCTGCAGGAGGCGGCGAAGCGGGACCACCGCAAGCTGGCGAACGAGCTGGATCTGCTGTCGTTCCCGTCCGAGCTCGGCGGTGGTCTCGCCGTGTGGCACCCGAAGGGGGCGCTGGTCCGCAAGCTGATGGAGGACTACTCCCGCCGCCGGCATGAGGAGGGCGGCTACCAGTTCACCTACACGCCGCACCTGGCAAACGCCAAGCTGTTCGAGACCTCGGGCCATCTCGACTTCTACGCCGACGGGATGTACCCGCCGATGGAGATGGACAACGGCACGTACTACCCGAAGCCGATGAACTGCCCGATGCACTCGCTGGTCTACCGGTCCCAGCAGCGGTCGTACCGGGACCTGCCGATCCGGCTGTTCGAGCTGGGGACCGTGTACCGGTACGAGCGGGCCGGGACCCTGCACGGGCTCATGCGGATCCGGGGCTTCACCCAGGACGATGCCCACCTGTTCGTGACCCGAGAGGGATTGCCGGAGGAACTCGATCGGACGCTCGACTTCATCCTCGACATCCTGCGGGCGTTCGGGTTCGAGGAGTTCCAGGCCAAGCTGTCGACCCGGCCGGAGGAGAAGTCGGTGGGATCGGACGAGATCTGGGACTACGCAACCGAGTGTCTGCGGTCGACCCTGGAGGGGGCCGACCTGCCCTACATCGTCGATGAGGGCGGCGGCGCCTTCTACGGCCCGAAGATCGACATCGACGTCCGGGATGCCATCGGCCGGTCATGGCAGCTGTCGACGCTCCAGGCCGACTTCCAGCTTCCGGACCGGTTCCAGCTGGAGTACGTGGCCGCAGACGGGTCACGGCAGCAGCCGGTAATGCTCCATCGGGCCCTGATGGGCTCGATCGAGCGGTTCTTCGGCGTGCTGGTCGAGCACTTCGCCGGCAACTTCCCGCTGTGGCTGGCCCCGGTCCAGGTCGAGGTCCTGCCGGTGGCCGAGGACCACCAGGCCTACGCCGAGTCGGTACAGGATCGCCTGGTGGCCGCCGGGTACCGGGTCGAGTTGACCGAGGCCACCGATCCCCTCGGCAAGCGAATCCGGCGGGCCAAGACCCAGAAGCTGCCATACGTCCTGGTCGTCGGCGACGATGACGTCGCGGCCGGCACCGTCGGGGTCAACCCCCGGGGTGGCGAGGTGGAGCGGGACGTCACGGTCGAGGACTTCCTGGCCCGGCTCGACGCCGAGCACGCCCCGTAGGAGCGGGCATGGATCGGATCGAAGCCGGCTGGCGACTCGCCGTCGAGCCGGGGATGGGGGCCGACGGCCTGCCCCGGGCCGTGCTGGAGGCCGAGCCCGGCAAGTCGTTGTTCGAGACGATCGAGCAGTCCGATCGTCCGGACGAGGAGACCTATGTCGTCTGCCGTCGGGCCTCCGCCTTCGTCGTGCTCAACGTCTTTCCCTACACCTCCGGCCATACGATGGTCCTCCCGAAACGGGCGGTCAGGTCGATGCTCGAGCTCGATGACCAGGAGTACCGGGATCTCTGGGACCTGGTTCGCCTCACCTACCGGGCGGTCGGTGACGCCTTCGGTCCCGAGGGCATGAACGTGGGGCTGAACGAGGGTCGGGCCGGCGGTGGATCGGTGCCCGAGCACCTCCACGTGCACGTCGTGCCCCGGTGGTACGCCGACACCAGTTTCATGACCACCTCGGCCGATGCCCGGGTGTTGCCGATGACGCTTCGGGATTCCTGGCTCCGACTGCGGGCCGCCTGGCCCGAACCGCTACCGTCTGATCGGTGAGCGACGAAACCCCCGCCCCGGACGAGGACGCCGAGACGTCCGCCGCGGGCGATCAGCTCCCCGAGGATCTCCAGCCCCACCTGGTCGACCCCGAGGACTACGTCTTCCCGAACAATAACCGACGTCGGGTCCCCGGCTACCTGTACCTGGCCATCGCTGCCGGGCTGGTCCTGCTCTACCTGCTCCGGGGGGACGCGGTGCTGGTCAACCGGGGCCTGCTCGGGGCGGCGGTCGTCCTCGGGGCATTCGGGGTCTACAGCATCATCAGCGGCTGGGATCTCAACATCGACGAGCGGGACGCCCTGGTGGCCGCCATCGGCACCGTCGGCTTCCCGGTCGGGCATGCCTCGGCCCAGATGTCGTGGCGGGGCCTGCTGAGCCGTCCAACCTGGCGGGTCCTGCTCTACTCGGCCGAGGAACCGCCAGACAAGCGGGGGTTCGCCCTGGTCGACGGGGTCGACGGGACCGTGCTCGACTCCTTCGTGGAGGACAATCCCGAGGACTGGGCCGAGATCAGCGGCTGAACAGTTCAGGGCTCGGCCGGGCCGACGGGGTCGACGTCTCGATCGACGGAACTAGACTCGTCGGTAACTTCCTGAAAGGGCCCTGATGTTCGACGGCAACTTCCGCACCTCCTTCGAGAAGGGCATGGCCCCGATCGGCCGCAGCCTCCAGCAGGCAGGCGTCTCCCCGGACCTGGTGACCGGGTTCGGCGTGCTGATGGCCGCCGGCTGTGGTGTCGCCATCGGTCTGGGGCGGTTCCCGCTGGCGGTGCTGCTGCTGATCCTCACCGGCCTCCCGGACGCCATCGACGGTGCGGTGGCCAAGGCGGCCGGCAAATCCGGGCCAAGGGGCGCCTACCTCGACTCGGTGTCCGACCGGGTGAGCGACGGCCTACTGTTCGCCGGCTGTGGCTGGTACCTCGCCGGGACGGACAACCCCCGCATGGCCATGTTGCCGTTCGGCCTCTACATCGCCGCCTCCCTCGTCTCCTACCAGCGGGCAAAGGCCGAAGCGTTCGGTTGGAACGCCAAGGGTGGCCTGATGGAGCGGGCCGAGCGGTTCATCGCCCTCGGGTTCGGCCTGCTGTTCCCCGTGCTGTTCGAAGAGACCCTGTGGGTCATGTTCCTCCTGACGGTGGCCACCGCAGTGTTCCGATTCCGTAAGGTCTGGCTCCAGGCAAGCGGACGGACCGAGGAGCCCCGGATGCGGGCCCGTCGCAATCGTCGGACCGCTCGCCCGGTTGCCGACATGCGGGCCCGGGCCCGTGCTCGGGCAGAGGCCCGCCGCCGGAACCGCCGCTGAGTCGATAGGTTCGGGGCCCGCGATGGCCGGTCGGGCGCTGACCGTGTTGCGGCTGGGGACCATCGGGTCCCGGGTGCTGCCGCTCGGGCCGATGGTCGCGGTGGTGCAGGCCGCGGCCCGCAGGCTCGGGCCCCGGCTGATGCCGGACAAGGCGGCGATCCTCCAGCGCCACCTGGAACGGGTCGCCACCACCGGGCCGGTGCCGACGGCGGCCGGTCAGGCCGCAAGCGGTATCGCATCGTACGCCCGGTACTGGGTCGAGTTCTTCCGGCTGCCCGGTCTCGGCGACACCGAGCTGGACCGGGGCTTCTCCTTCGTCGGCTACGACCGGCTGGAGGACGTCCGGGCCGCCGGCTACGGTCCGCTCCTGGTGTTGCCCCACCTGGGGGGTTGGGAGTGGGCGGCGGCCTGGCTCGGCCGGATCTCGGAGGTCGAGGTCACCGCGGTGGTCGAACGGCTGGAACCGGAGGAGGTCTTCACCTGGTTCGCCAGACTCCGTCGGAACCTGGGGATCACCGTCATCCCGCTTGGGGCCGGGGCCACCGGCGCCCTGATCGCCGCGGTCAAGCGGCGAAGCATCGTGTGCCTCCTGGCCGACCGGGACATCGGGGGGAACGGGGTCGAGGTCGAGTTCTTCGGCGAGCGGACCACCGTGCCGATCGGTCCGGCACTGCTGTCCCGTCGGACCGGTGCGCCCCTGATCCCGGTCGCGGTGTTCTTCCGGGGAAGGCAGCGGATCTGCGTGGTCGGCGAGCCGGTCTGGCCAGCGGCCGAGCGTCGCCCCGCCGGCGGGACCCGGGCCGCGGCGATCGCCGTCACCCAGGAGTTCGTCCGGAGCCTCGAGGATCTGATCCGCCAAGCCCCGGAACAATGGCACCTGCTCGAACCGAACTGGCCGAGCGACCGGGACGGTTTGCCACTCCCGGCCTGATGACTGCGGACCGACCGACGGGGCGTGGCGGTCGGGGCCGATCGACTCATGGCCGGCGGGTCGATCGCCGTGGCGAACCGGCGGCGGGGCAGCGATCGGGTACCGTGACGGTGTGAGGATCGGGATGGTATGCCCGTACAGCCTGGCGGTGTGGGGCGGCGTGCAGACCCAGGTGCTGGGGTTGGCCCGCAGCCTGCGGTCGAAGGGGGTGGCGACGCAGGTTCTCGCCCCCTGCGACGGTCCACCGCCCGAGCCCTGGGTCACCCCCCTCGGTGATTCCATCCCCTACGCCCAGAACGGTTCGTTCGCCCCGCTGGCCCCGGACCCTCCGGCCCAACTCCGCCTGCTCGGTGCCATCTGGGACGAGCGGTTCGACGCGCTCCACCTCCACGAGCCGCTGGCACCGGGCCCAACCCTCACTGCGGTGATGGTCAAGCCGGTCCCGCTCGTCGGCACGTTCCACGCCAGCGGCGACATCACCCCCTACCGGTGGGCCCGGTTCGGGGTCAGGCGTCTGGCGGCCAGGCTCGACGTCCGGACCGCGGTGTCGCCGGAGGCGGCGGGGATGGCCCGGCGGTACCTGGACGGTGGCTATGAGATCCTGTTCAACGGGATCGAAACCGACCGGTTCGCCTCGGCCTCGCCGGCGGACCGGGACGGTCCGACCGTGCTGTTCCTCGGCCGCCACGAGCCGCGCAAGGGCCTGGCCGTGCTGCTCGAGGCGTCCCGTTGGATGCCGGCGGACGTCCGGTTCTGGATCGGCGGTCACGGACCGGAGACCGAGGAGCTGCGGGCCCGTCACGGTGCCGACCCCCGGATCGAGTGGCTCGGTCCGCTGTCCGAGGACGACAAGCGGGCCCGGTTGCGGGCGGCCGATGTGTTCTGTGTCCCATCCCTCGGTGGCGAGAGCTTCGGCGTGGTGTTGCTCGAGGGCATGGCCGCCGGTACGCCGGTCGTTGCCAGCGACTTGCCGGCCTACCGGGTGGTCGCCGAGGACGGCGCAGCAGCGACGCTCTTCCCGACCGGTGACGACGAACAGCTGGCCAAGGCTTTGGTCGATGCGCTCGGCCGGGACCAGCGGATCGAGGATCGGGTCGAGCGAGGCCGGTTGCGGGCCGAGGCATTCTCCATGTCGGCCCTGGCCGACGCCTACATCGCCCGGTATCAGCGGTTGCTCGGCTGAGCCCGCAGTGGTCGACAACACCGCGCCGGGACTCGGGTCCACTACGATGGTCGGCTGATGTCAGACCAGCCGACAACCACCGAGGCCGTCACCGGCGCCGATCTCCGGCCGGTTCTGGCCCTTGCCGTGCTGGTGGTCGCCGTCCCGCTGATGGTGGGCCTGTCTCTGGTCTTCGCCCTGCTCCCCGGCCCGTGGTGGCTCGGGATTCCGCTCGGCCTGCTGATCGCCGCCGCCGTCGTTGCGGTGCGGGTCGCCAACGCCGACCGCACGGTCCTCTCCGGTCTCGGCGGTGGGCTCCACAACCCCGATGATGGGATCCGGTTGACCAACATGGTCCAGGGCCTCTCGCTGGCCGGCGGCGTGGTCGAGCCGGAGCTGGTGGTCCTGAACGACGATGCCCGCAACGCCATGGCGGTCCGGAACCGGGGTCGGAACCACCTGGTCGTGACCCAGGGCCTGTTGGCCGAGCTGGAGGTCGTCGAGCTGGAGGGGTTGGTCGCCGAGCTGCTGAGCCGGCTGCGAAACGGAGACGCCGAGGCGGCAACCGTCGGTGCCGCCCTGTTCGGCCGTCCGATCCTCGACGGGCCACTTGCTCCGATCCTCGGGCCCCTGGCCCGGGCCGCCCTCGACCGGCTGCTCAGCGAGCATCGCGACCTGGAGGCCGATCGCCAGGCGGTGTCGTTGACCCGCTACCCACCCGGCCTGCTCGGTGCGCTCAGCAAGATCGCCGCCGGGTCGGCCCGACCGGGCGCTGATGCCGCCGGCCTGGCTCATCTGTGGCTGGTCGACCCCCGCCCGGCGGCCGAGGGCCAGTCGTCCCGAGCCCCGCTCGATCTGCGGATCGACATCCTGGCGGAACTCTGAATGGGCCGACTGCGAGCCCGTCACTGGCTCGCAGTCACCACTGCCGCAGTACTGATTGTCGTCGCAGCGCGAGCTGACGTCACCGTGTCGTCGACATCGGGGACCATGTCGATCGTTGCCGATGTCGCGGCCGATGCTGCGGCGTCGACGCCGGACCAGCTGGCTGCGGCCGAGCCGGAACCGGAGCCGGAGGTCCCGCCCGAGGACGAACCGACCGAGGCGGCCCCGCCAGCCGGCCCGCTGTGGCCGTTGACCGGGCTGCCGGCCAACGGCGGCGACATCGAGCGACCGGTGCTGATGATGAAGATCGACAATCATCCGAATGCCCGGCGCGGGCAGACCGGGTTGGAACTGGCCGATCTGGTGTTCGATGTCCGGGCCGAGGTGGTGACCCGGTTCGCTGCGGTGTTCCACACCAACATCCCGAATCCGGTCGGGCCGGTCCGCTCCAGTCGGACCTCGGACTTCGATCTGCTGCTGGGATTCGACACCCCGCTGTATGGCTCGTCCGGCGGCAACGACTACGTGGCCTCGGCGCTCCGTCGGCTCCCGATCGTGGCCCTGACCAACCTGACCAGGCAGGAGTACTTCCGGGACGGTGAGAACTCGGCGCCCCACAACCTGTTCGTCAACGCCGACGACCTCTACGCCCTGGCCCCGGACGATCTGCCACCGCCGGGCCCGTGGTTCGAGTACCGCCTGCCCGGCGAGGCCCTGCCGGCCGGCGCCACCCCGGTTGCCGGGCCGGTCACGGTCGATTTCACCGGCAGCTCGCTCGTGACCCACACCTGGGACGAGGATCGGGCCGGCTGGCTGCGGACCCAGGACGGTGAGCCCCAGACCTCGATCGACGGCGAGCAGCTGGCGCCGGAGAACGTGGTGGTGATGGTGACCGATTACTCGACGAGCCCGGCGGACGCCATCTCGCCGGAGGTCCGCTCCACCGGCACCGGTGAGGTGATCGTCCTGACCGACGGCCACGCCATCACCGGCACCTGGGAGCGGCCCGATGCCACCGAGCCGCCGACGCTCCTGTCGGAGCGGGGCGAGGTGATCCGGCTCACCCCCGGCCGGACCTGGATCCTGATGCCGGAGACCGGCCAGACCACGATCGGTGACGGCTGAGGACCGGGTACCGGCCGAGTACCCGACCGGCCGACTCGGAAATTGATGCTCCCTGATCGGAGCGGTGGCCATACACTGTCGCCATGGCTGAGCAGACGACAAACGGCACCGAAGACAACCGGGCGGATGGCACCGTCCGGGTGAAGCGGGGGTTGGCGGAGATGCTCAAGGGCGGCGTCATCATGGACGTCGTCACCCCGGCACAGGCCAAGATCGCCGAGGAGGCGGGGGCGTGCGCCGTCATGGCCCTGGAGCGGGTCCCGGCCGACATCCGGGCCGACGGTGGGGTTGCCAGGATGAGCGACCCGGAGATGATCGAGGGGATCAAGGACGTCACAACCATCCCGGTGATGGCCAAGGCTCGGATCGGCCACTTCGTCGAGGCCCAGATCCTCCAGGCGCTCGGGGTCGACTACATCGACGAGTCCGAGGTCCTGACCCCGGCCGATGAGGCCCACCACATCGACAAGTTCGCGTTCACCGTTCCGTTCGTGTGCGGGGCGACCAACCTCGGCGAGGCCCTCCGCCGGATCAGCGAGGGGGCGTGCATGATCCGCTCCAAGGGCGAGGCCGGCACCGGCAACGTCATCGAGGCGGTTCGGCACCTCCGTTCGATCACCGGTGACATCCGCAAGATCACCCAGGCCGACCAGGCCGAGCTGTTCGACTGGGCCAAGCAGCTCCAGGCCCCGCTGCCGCTGATCCAGGAGATCGCCGAGACCGGGGCCCTCCCGGTGCCACTGTTCTGCGCCGGCGGCCTTGCCACCCCGGCCGACGCCGCCCTGGCCATGCAGCTCGGGGCCGAGGCGGTGTTCGTCGGCTCGGGGATCTTCAAGAGCGACGACCCGGCCCCTCGGGCCAAGGCCATCGTCGAGGCCACGACCAACTACAACGACCCGGAGATCCTGGCCAAGGTCAGCCGAGGCCTCGGGGCACCGATGACCGGCATCGACATGGACGACATCGACGTCCGGCTGGCCGACCGGGGTTGGTGAGCTCGACCGCGCCGCTTGGCGTCCTGGCCCTCCAGGGGGCCTTCGCCCGTCACGTGTCTGCGCTCGAACGGGCCGGCGCGGAGGCCATCGAAGTCCGAACTCCGGCCCAGCTGGAGTCCTGTCGGGCGCTGATTCTGCCCGGGGGCGAGTCGACAACGATTCTCAAGCTGCTCGACACCTTCGAGCTGCGGGAGCCCCTGGCCAAGCTGGTCGGTGACGGCATGCCGGTGTTCGGCACCTGCGCCGGCATGATCCTGCTGGCCCACGAGGTGGCGGACGGTCCTCGGAACGCAGACGGGGAGCGGGAGCAGTCCTCGTTCGATGCCATCGACATCGATGTCCGTCGCAACGGCTACGGCCGGCAGATCAACTCGTTCGAGGCCGACCTCGACGTCGCAGCCATCGGCCCGCCGGCGCTGCGGGCTGCGTTCATCCGAGCACCCCTGGTCGAGCGGGTCGGCCCCGCGGTCGACGTGTTGGCGACCCACGACGGCATCCCGGTCCTGTGCCGCCAGGGGCACGTGCTCGTCTCGTCGTTCCATCCGGAGTTGACCAACGACGACCGGCTCCACGGCTGGTTCCTGGACGAGTTGGCCGGGCGGTAATCCGCGGTACGGTTGGGATCCCCGTTCGGGACCGATCGCCGGCAAGGAGCAGCACGTGTCAGGTCACTCCAAATGGGCAACCATCAAGCACAAGAAGGGCGCTGCCGACGCCAAGCGGGGCAAGCTGTTCGCCAAGCTGATCAAGCAGGTCGAGGTCGCAGCTCGGACCGGCGGCGGTGACATCGACGCCAACCCGACGCTGCGGACCATGTTTCAGAAGGCGAGGGACAATTCGGTCCCGTTGGACACGATCGAGCGGGCGGTCAAGCGGGGCACCGGTGAGTTGGAGGGCGTCAACTACGAGCCGATCACCTACGAGGGGTACGCCCCCGGTGGGGTGGCCCTGCTGATCGAGGCCCTGACCGACAACCGGAACCGGACCGGGTCAGAGATCCGCTCGCTGTTGACGAAGAACGGCGGCTCACTGGCCGAGCCCGGGGCCGTGGCGTGGCAGTTCGAGCGGAAGGGCATCGTCAAGGTCGATCGCTCGGCCGAGGAGGACGACGTGATGATGGTCGGCCTCGATCACGGGGCCGAGGATCTGGAGGATCACGGCGAGGTGTGGCAGGTCACGTCCGAGCCCGGCGAGGTGCTGTCGCTCCGGGCCGCCCTCGAGGAGGCCGGCCTCGAGGTGACCGAGTCCGACACCACGATGATGCCGACCAACACGGTGCCCCTGACCGAGGCCTCCGCGGCCAAGGCGGTGTTCAACCTGGTGGATCTGTTGGACGACCACGACGACGTCCAGGCCATCCACTCCAACGTGGACGTCTCAGACGACATCCTGGAAGCACTCGGCTAGCCCCGACGGGACGCTAGATCCCGTCGGCAACGCCGAGGAGGCGGGACCGGGTGACGCTGCGGATCCCGGAGCTCATGCTCCAGATGGCCAGCAGCCAGGCCGCTCCGCCGACGAAGATCGGCAGCGAGCCGGCCCCGAACAGGATGCCCGTCGCCTGGCTGTAGGCGATCATGATCAGCGGGAGGCTGATCAGGCCGGACGCCTGCTGGGCCGCTGCGGTCGAGTTGACCCGGGCCGACAGCCGGAGCACGAACGACAGGCAGATGGCCAGGAACGGTGGCAGGACCCAGAGGATCATGATCCACCACTGCCTGGTCGGGAAGAACCAGCCGCCGACCTCCGGACCGACGATCAGGTTGACGAGCAACGAGT
Source organism: Actinomycetota bacterium (assembly GCA_039029715.1). Lineage (GTDB taxonomy): Bacteria > Actinomycetota > Acidimicrobiia > Acidimicrobiales > SZUA-35 > JAHELU01. The sequence continues at coordinate 28,091 of JBCCFN010000006.1, forward strand.
AGAAGCTGAAGCCGATCACGACGGTCAGGTACCCGGGGACGAGGCTGGCGATCAGCTTGCCGACGTAGATCTCCTGCGCCGTCGCAGGGGAGTGGGCCAGGAACTCGCCGGTGCCCCGCTCCCGTTCCCCGACGATGGTCGAGGCGCCGACCGCGGTCGAGATCGTGAGTGGGACGATGACCGCCACCGGGGCGAACAGGAACACCGCCAGGGCGAAGCCGGTCCGCCCCTCCGGGCTGGTGCCGACGATCTGCTCCTGGGCGGCCGGGGGCAGGACCTCCAGGGTGTCTGCGATCTGGTCGACCACCTCGACCTGGCCGATCCGGGTCACGGTCAGCAGCAGCATGGTCGGGATCAGGACGAAGAAGCAGGTCCCGAGCAGACTCATCGGCAGCCAGAAGTCCCGGGCCTGGGCCAGCTGTTTCAGATCGGTCCGGGCCACCGTCGAGATTCGGGACCATCGCAGGTCGCTCAGCACGGCTCGCCTCCCTCGGTCAGGCGCCGCTGCTCGGCCCGAACTGCGAAGTACAGATCCTCGAGCGTCGGTCGGTTCGGCACGACGGCCAGGATCGGGATCCGGCGGGCCACCACGGCCGCCACCACGTCGCCGACCGCGGCTTCGGCGGTCAGCTGGAGTTCGGCCCGGCCGGTCCCGATCACTCCGGTCACGACCGATGGATGCTCGACCAGCCAGTCCAGGTCGGCGTTCGGCGGGGTCTGGATCGTCACCTCCGGGCGGGGCCAGTAGCGGCGGCCGAGGATCTCCGGCGCGCCCCACATCAGGGTGGTCCCTGCTTCGATGATGACCACCTCGTCTGCCAGCCCCTCGGCCTCGGACAGCAGGTGGGTGCACATCAGCACCGTCCGGTCGCCTGCCGTCATCTCCCGGACCATGGCCAGCACCGCCTGGGCCGACTCCGGGTCGAGGCCGGAGGTCGGCTCGTCCAACAGGAGCAGGTCGGGGTCGTGGAGAATCGACCGGGCCAGTGCCAACCGGGTCTTCATGCCGGTCGAGTAGCCGCCGACCTGCTGGTCGAGGGCGTGGTCGATCCCGAAACGCGCCGCCGCGTCACGGATCGTCCGCTCGACCGACGGGCCCCGGCCGAGGCCGTAGAGCTCGGCCGCGTAGCGGAGGTTGTCTGTCCCGTCGAGGCGGTCGTAGAGCGACGGCTTTGCCGACACGACCCCGCATCGTCGCCGGACGTCGTCGCCCTCCGGTCCGCTCGGGTCGACCCCGAAGACCCGGACCTCGCCCCGGTCGGGCCCGAGGGCGCCGGTGATCATGCGGATCGCCGTGGTCTTGCCGGCCCCGTTCGGGCCGAGCAGCACCGTGATCTTGGACCGGGGAATGTCGATCTGCAGCCCCCGCAGCGCCTGGACGGTACCGAAGGACTTGTCGACGGCGGCCACCGAGGCCAGCATCGTCGAGCGGTCGACCGGCGGTGGTGGGGCGGTCGGGGGCGGCTCGACCGGGTCGGGTGCACGCCCGCCCACCGCTCGATCCGCCGTTGTCGCGTCCCCGCTCCGGGGTGGTGCCGCCTCGGCCACCGCATGGTCCATCACGGGTGTATCGGCAGGTTGAGGGTCCTCCTCAACCCCCGACATCCGGGCTACCGTCGTACGCATGTTCGTACTGGGAATCGACCCCGGGCTGTCCCGCTGCGGCTATGCCGTGGTCGAGCCCCAGCGGGCCGGTCGGGGGCGACCGGTGGCCATGGGCGTGCTGCGGACCTCTCCCGATCTGGCCACGCCGCCCCGCCTGGCCCAGCTCCATCAGGACCTGGTCGAGCTCCTCGACGAGTTCCGCCCGGCCGTCGTCTCGGTCGAGCGCATCTTCTTCCAGAACAACACCCGGACCGCGGTCGGTGTGGCCCAGGCATCCGGTCTGGCGCTGACCCTGGCGGCGTTGCGAGGGGTCACGGTTGCCCAGTACTCGCCGTCGGAGGTGAAGTCGGTGGTGGCCGGCGACGGTCGGGCAGACAAGGGGCAGGTCCAGGAGATGGTCAAGGTCCTGCTCGGCCTGCCGGAGCTCCCGAGACCGGCCGATGCGGCCGACGCTGCGGCGCTGGCCCTCTGCCATCTGGCCCATGACCCCGGTCTCCGCCACGTCGCCGACCCGGTGCTGCGATGATCGGCTCGCTGCGGGGAGCCGTGATCGACCGCGACCCGATGATCGATGACCGCTCCGCTGCGGTCGAGTTGACGATCGAGGTCGGGGGCGTCGGCTACCGGGTCACCGCCACCGCCGCCACTGTCTCCCGATTGCCCGGGGACGAGACCATCCTGCTCTTCATCCATCACCACATCCGGGAGGCCGACCAGAAGCTGTACGGCTTCCTGTCGAAGGAGGAGCGGACCGCCTTCGAGGGGTTGCTGTCCGCCCATGGCGTCGGGCCGGCCCTGGCCTTGGCGGTCCTGGCCACCCATCCGGTCGACCACCTGGCCCGGATCCTGGCCGACGACGACGCTGCGGCGGCGGTCACGGCGCTCTGCGAGGTGCCCGGGGTCGGCAAGAAGACGGCCCAACGGCTGCTGGTCGAACTGAAGAACACCCTGGTGCTCCCGACCATCGACGGTCCGGGGCCGTCGGTCGCCCTCGATGGCGTCGCAGCCGACGGATCCAGCCCGCTGGTCGACGTCCGGGAGGCGCTGGTCAACCTCGGCTATTCGTCCGAGGAGGTCCGCCGGGCGGTGGCCGGCCTGGCCGAGGAGGACACGGTCGACGCCGACGCCGGGCGCCTGTTGAAGCGGGCCCTGCTGACCCTGGCAAACGGCTGAGATGGCACGGGACGAGATGCTCGACCCGTCGTTCAACGGGGACGACGACCACGAGGAGCCGCTCGTCGCCCGGCGCCAGGACCCGGGGGCGGACGAGAAGGGGCTCCGGCCCCGCAGCCTCGAGGAGTTCGTCGGCCAGGCCGAGCTGAAGGAGCGTCTCGGGGTGATCCTCCGGGCCGCCAGGGCCCGCCAGGAGGCGGCCGACCACCTGCTGTTCGCCGGGCCGCCCGGGCTCGGCAAGACCACCCTGGCCGGCATCGTGGCCAACGAGTTGGGGGCGATGCTCCACATCACCTCCGGCCCGGCCATCGAACGGGCCGGTGACCTGGCCGCCATCCTGACCAAGCTGGCCCCCGGCGACGTGCTGTTCATCGACGAGATCCACCGGCTCCCCCGGGTGGTCGAGGAGGTCCTGTACCCGGCAATGGAGGACCTGCAGCTCGACGTGGTGCTCGGCAAGGGCCCCGCCGCCCGCTCGATCCGGTTCGACCTGGAGCCCTTCACCCTGGTCGGCGCCACCACTCGGACCGGGCTGATCACCGGGCCGCTCCGAGACCGGTTCGGGTATGCGTTCCGGCTCGACTACTACGACCGGGAGGACCTGGAACGGATCGTGCTCCGGGCCGGTGAGGTACTTGGCATCAAGGTGGAGCAGGACGGGGCGGCGGAGATCGCCTCCCGGAGTCGGGGGACGCCCCGGATCGCCAATCGCCTGCTTCGCCGGGTTCGGGACTTCGCCGAGGTGCGGGGCGCGGACACCGGCATGCCGGGCATCCTCGACCAGGAGACGGCGGCCGACGGCCTTGCCCTGTTCGGGGTCGACGAACGGGGCCTGGACAAGGTGGACCGGATCCTGCTCAGCAACCTGTGTGAGCGGTTCGGCGGCGGGCCGGTCGGGCTGTCGACGCTCGCCATCAGCGTCGGCGAGCCGGGGGACACCGTCGAGGAGGTCATCGAGCCGTTCCTGATCCAGCAGGGTCTGCTGATGCGGACACCCCGGGGTCGGGTCGCCACCACCGCAGCGTGGCAGCACCTCGGGCTGGCGGCGCCGGCGGCCAGCCAGGAGCCGCCGGACGTCTCCACCCTGTTCGACTGAGATGCCAACCGATCCCTCGGATCCGCTGGCCACGGATCGCTTCGACTACGAGTTGCCCCCGGAGCGGATCGCCCAGACGCCGATCGAGCCTCGGGACCGGGCCAGGATGCTGGTCGCCCTCGACCCGGACCGGGCCCCCGAACACCCGACGGTTGCCGAACTGGACCGGGTGCTGAAGCCCGGCGACCTCCTGGTGGTGAACGACACCCGGGTCCTGGCGGCCAGGCTCAACCTCCACAAACCGACCGGGGGCGCGGTCGAGGTCCTGCTGCTGGAGCCAACGGGCGAGCACAACCGGTGGCATGCCCTGGTCCGACCGGGGAAGCGGGTGGCCCCCGGTACCGTGCTGCTCGACGACGGACGACCGATGGTCACCGTCGGGGCGCGGCTGTCCGGCGGTCGACGGGTGGTCGAGGTCGACCCGGACGCCATGACGATCGCCGGCCAGGTGCCGCTGCCGCCGTACATCACCGAGCAGCTCGACGATCCGGACCGCTACCAGACCGTCTATGCCCGCACGCCCGGCTCGGTCGCCGCGCCGACCGCCGGGCTGCACCTGACCGATGGGCTACTGGCCCGCCTGGCCGATCGGGGCGTGGAGCTGGCCCGGGTCGAGCTGCGGGTCGGCCTCGGGACGTTCCGGCCGATCACGGCCGAGACGGTGACCGACCACGAGATGCACGCCGAGCGGTACGCGGTCGACGACGAGACGTGGACCCGGGTCCGGGCGGCCCGCCGGGTGGTGGCGGTCGGGACAACGGTGGTCAGGACCCTGGAGTCGGTGGCCGCCACCGGCGAGCTGGCAGGCGAGACCTCGCTGTACATCCGGCGGGGGTTCGACTGGCGGGTCGTCGACGTGCTGCTGACGAACTTCCACGTGCCACGATCCTCGCTGCTGGTGATGGTCGACGCTTTCGTCGGTGACCGGTGGCGGGACCTCTATCGGATCGCCCTGGCCGACGACTACCGGTTCCTGTCGTTCGGCGATTGCATGCTGCTCGGCCGAGAGGTTGCCACCGCCGCCCCTCCGGCGGTAGGAAACGGTCGATGAGCCTTCGCATCCGGATCGACGGGACCGACGGTCGGGCCCGGGCCGGGACGATCACCACCGATCGAGGGGAGATCCCGACCCCGGTGTTCATGCCGGTCGGGACTCGGGCCGCGGTCAAGACCCTGGACACCGCAGACCTGGAGCGACTCGGGCCGCCGATCGTGCTCGGCAACACCTACCACCTGATGGAGCGACCCGGGGCCGAGCTGATCGCGGAGCGGGGTGGGCTCCACCGGTTCATGGGGTGGGACGGCCACCTCCTGACCGACTCCGGTGGCTACCAGATCTTCTCCCTTGAGCCGAAGATCACCGAGGACGGGGCGACGTTCCGGTCGGTCTACGACGGCGCTGCGGTCCATCTGACCCCGGAACGTTCGGTCGAGGTCCAGCAGCTCCTCGGTGCGGACATCGCCATGGTGTTGGACGTCTGCGCCGCCCTGCCGGCCACCCGGGACCATCTTCGGGACGCCCTGGAGCTGACCCTGCGTTGGGCCGAGCGGTCGAAGGCGGCCCACCACCGTGCCGACCAGGCCCAGTTCGGGATCGTCCAGGGCGGGGTGGAGGTCGACCTGCGGGCCGAGTCGGCGGAGCGGACGGTCGCCATCGGGTTCGACGGGTATGCGGTCGGCGGTCTGTCGGTCGGGGAGACCAGGGAGACCATGATTCCCGCCCTGGCCGCCGCGACCGCCGGCCTGCCGGCCGATCGGCCCCGCTACTTCATGGGGCTCGGGGACCCGGTCGGCCTGGTCGAAGCGGTCCACAACGGAATAGACATGTTCGACTGCGTCCTGCCGACCAGACTGGCCAGGCACGGGACCGCACTGACCGGCGAAGGACGGTTGAACCTCAAGAACCGGCGGTTCGCTACCGACGACGGTCCGATCGATCCCGGGTTCGACCATCCGATGTCCTCCCGCTACTCCCGGGCCTACATCCGGCACCTCCTGGTCACCAATGAGCCGACCGCCGGCCGGATCATCACGCTCCACAACCTGGCCTGGCTTGCCGAGCTCACGTCCCGGATGCGGTCGGCGGTGTTGGACGGTACCTTCGACCAGCTCCGGGCCGAGGTCTGGGCGCTGTGGGCCCCGGACGAGGTGCCCCCGGGCTGACGCCGGGGTCGCCGACTGTGACAGCTGCGCAGCCAGGCCGGCGGAGCACGACGCAACCCGCCGCAATCCAGATACCGTCTCCAGGCTGGAGGTAGACCATGGAGTTCATCCCGCTCATCGTCGTCGGCGTCCTGATGTACGCCATCCTGATTCTTCCCCAGCAGCGCCGGAACCGCGAGCACCGGGCGCTGTTGGCGGCGCTCGAAGAGGGGGACGAGGTGGTGACCAACGCTGGTGTCTACGGCTTCGTGGCCGCCGTCGAGGAGGACGTGGTCTGGCTGGAGGTCGCCGAGGGGACCGAGCTGAAGATCTCGAAGAGCTCGGTAGCGAGCAAGGTCCAGGTCCCCGGCTCGTCGGAGGACGGGGACGACTGACATGCCGACCGGTCAGAAAGCCTCGGCGCTCATCGTCATAGCCGTCGCCCTGCTTGGAGCGATCTACACGGTGGCCGCCGGGAACGAACCACTGCTCGGCCTGGACCTCCAGGGTGGGGTTTCGGTCGTCCTGGAGCCGACCGGCGTCACCGAGGACGGCGCCGCCGACCAGGGAGACGGTGCGTCCCCGCAGCGTGAGGTCACCGACGAGGCGCTGGACCTGACCGTCGAGCTGCTCCGGGCTCGCATCGACGAGATCGGCGTCGCCGAACCGGAGATCTCGAGACAGGGCGACAACATCGTGGTCGGCCTCCCCGGATTGGTGTCGGAGCAGGAAGAGGCGCTCGACCGGCTCCGCCAGACCGCCGAGCTCCGGTTCCGCCCGGTGCTGGCCACCCTGCCCCCGCTCGGAGCCGTGCCGGCGGACGACGATGCCGAGGCCGATGACGGCGGAGACGACGCCACCGTGGACGAGTCATCGACCGACGACGGTTCGGACGACCCCGAGGAGGAGTCGGCCGGCGTGGTGACGCCGGTGGCGTTCTCCACCGCCGACACCGACGGTGAGGATGGCACAGACGGCGACGAGACCGGCGACGAGCCGGCCACGGTCGAGGCGCCGGAGCCGGAGCCGGACGATGATGTGGTTGCCAACGACCCGTTCGCCGTCTGCAATCAGGACGGCGTGACCGCGGATGAGGACGACCGGATCGAGAATGCCGTCATCCTGACCGGCGAGGACGGACTGCGGTACTGCCTCGGACCGGCGGTGGTCAACGGCGAGTTCCTGACCGGTGACATGGTCGAGACCGCTGACGTGTCGCTCAACCCCGGCCAGGGTTGGGCCTTCAACCCGACGCTGAACCCCGGCCCGGCCGGCATCGATCGGTTCAATGAGATCGCCGCCCTGTGCTTCATCGGCGACCCGACGATCTGCCCACTGTCGCCGAACGGCGGCCGCGGCCGCCTGGCGGTCGTGCTGGACCATCAGGTCATCTCCGCCCCGTCGATCAACGCCGCCGGGTTCGCCAGGAACCAGATCGTGATCTCGGGCGGCACGGTCGACGGGTTCGAGGAAGAGGAGGCCAGGCGCCTGGCCGAGGCCCTCAAGTTCGGCGCCCTGCCGCTCGAGCTCGTGGCCCAGGAGACCAGGACCGTGTCGGCCACCATCGGGCAGGACGTCCTCCGGTCCGGTGTCATCGCCGGCCTCATCGGTCTCAGCCTGGTCGCGGTCTATCTGCTCGCCTACTACCGGCTGGCCGGGCTGGTCGCCATCGGCGGGCTGATCCTGTCCGCGGCGCTGCTGTGGACCATCGTCGCCTTCCTCGGCGAATCGGTCGGGCTGGCCCTCAGCCTGGCCGGTGTGGTCGGCCTGATCGTCTCGATCGGCGTGTCGACCGACTCCAACATCGTCTACTTCGAGAACGTGAAGGACTCGTACCGGTCTGGCCGCCGGGTGCCGACAGCCATCGAGCGGGCCTACGAGTCTGCGATCTCGACCATCGTCAAGGCCGACGTGGTCAGCCTCATCGCTGCGGTGCTGCTGTACCTGCTCACCGTCGGGGCGGTCCGAGGCTTCGCCTTCTACCTGGGCCTGGCCACGATCCTCGATCTCGTGATCTCCTGGATGTTCATGCGCCCGGCCCTGTCGTGGCTCGCTCGGCGCCAGGCGGTCCAGGACAATCCACGGCTCCTTGGGCTGCAGGCAACCGGAGGTGCCGAATGAGCGTGATCCGAGACGTGTTCGGCGGCCGGGCCGCCATCGACTTCCGACCGAAGTGGCGGATCAGCCTCGCGGTCTCCGGCGCACTGCTCGTCGCTTCGCTCGTCCTGTTGCTGACCAGGGGGCTGAACCTCAGCATCGACTTCGACGGCGGTGCGGTGTGGGAGGTCCCGGTCGGTGAGGACGTGTCGGTCGCCGATGCCCGGGACGCCATCGGGGAGCTGGCCGACGCTCGGATCCAGCTGGTCGGTGGGGGAGAGTCCACCGTGCTCCGGGTCCAGGCCGGGACCGAGTCGGTCGACAGCTCGTCTGAGATCTCGGCCATCCTGGCCGATCTGGCCGGCGTGACCAGCGACGACGTCGCCACCTCGACCATCGGCCCGACCTGGGGTGATCGCATCACGTCCCAGGCCGTCGCGGCGCTCGGTTGGTTCTTCCTGGCCGTCGCTGCGTACCTGGCGTGGCGGCTGGAGTGGCGGATGGCCATCGGTGCCCTGGCTGCGGTGGTCCACGACCTGGTGATCACCGCCGGGATCTACTCGCTGTTCGGCTTCGAGGTCTCCCCGGCCACCGTCATCGCCCTGTTGACCATCCTCGGCTACTCGTTGTACGACACCGTCGTCGTCTACGACAAGGTGCTGGAGAACCAGTTCGGTCCACTCGGTGAGACACTGGATGACCCTGACCTGATCAACCAGTCGATGAACCAGGTCCTGATGCGGTCGATCAACACCACGATCACCACCGTGCTCCCGGTGCTGTCGATGCTGGTCATCGGCGGGGTGCTGCTCGGCGGTGCGGCGCTGCGAGGGTTCGCCCTCGCGCTGTTCGTCGGTCTGCTGCTCGGGACCTACTCGTCGATCTTCGTCGCCGCTCCCATCCTGGTGTGGCTCCGGGGGATCGCCCCCGAGGCCCGGCGAGCGGCCGAGGTCGAGGCGGCACGGGACAACCGGGCCGGCGTCAGCACCGAGCGGGAGACCAAGTTCATCGATGACCGGGATGGGTCGCTGATCAGCCCCGGTGGCACCGGCCCGCGGCCCCGCAAGAAGGGCAAACGTCGGTAGCGGCTGAAATCGACAACGCCAATCACCGATCCATATAACGGTTGGGTATCGTCACGATTACAGATGCATGTCGGAGCGGGTGGTCGGCCCTGGCTAGGTTCGCCCCATGTTCCAACGCCCCAACCATCGTGATGAGACGACTGCCGCACGCCGTCCTCGTCCCCGTCGTCGGGTTCGAGTCTGGCTGGTGCTGTGCGCACTGGTCGCCGCAACCATTGCGGTCGCTGTTCCGACACCGGCCGACGCCGCCTCAGGCAACCTCTGCGACACCGATCGCTTCCAGCGGATCTACCGGGCAGACTTCAGCCGTCGCTCCGACCTGAACGCCTGGAACAAGTACAACAGCCCGGGCCACGCCGGCAACGGCCTCCGTCGGCCCTCGGCGGTCACCACCCGGCACGGCAAGCTGGTGATCACGGCCACCAATCAGGGTGGCCAGACCGTCTCCGGCGGGGTCTCGAACCGGAACCTGTCCCAGCGCTACGGGTGCTACCGGTTCCGGGTCCGGACCGATCGGGACTGGTCGAACGTGACCAGCGGCGTGATCATGACGTGGCCCTCATCCGGTGGGCAACACGCCGGGGGCGAGAACGACGTCTACGAGACCACCCATCGTCAGGCCGACCGGCGGACCTTCATGACCTTCATCCATCGACCCGGCGACTACTCGTCGAACTCCCGCCATCAGCACTGGTACCGCCACCAGGCCCCGGCCGATCGCTACCAGACCATGACCATGGTGTGGACCCCGGACCAGATGATCATCCACCGGGCCGGCCCGGACCAGAACGGCCGCTACACCACCAGCAGCCACGTCGTCCCAACGGCCAACATTCCCCACGTCGCCCACCACCCGGCCATCCAGCTCGATGCCAGGACCTCCGGTCAGCTGGCCCGCCCGGTCCGGCTCGAGGTCGACTGGTTCGAGGTCTACGACTACAAGGGCTAGGGTCGGGATCGCACCCGCTTCCGGTCCGGGGACGGGCCGAAGCGGGGTTGACCCGGCGGCTATACTGGGTCGCTCAGCCACCGAGAACGGAGAGCAACCAGGTCGTGGTCACGGTCGAACGGGTGCTGCCATGGCGCCGCAAACGACGCAGCATCGAGGCCCAGGTCGAACCGCTGGTGGCCCGGTTCACCGGTGACGGGGCCGAGGAGCGGATCGACACGGTCACCCGGGCCTACCAGATGGCGGCCCGGGCCCACTCCGGGCAGCGTCGGCGCTCCGGTGAGCCCTACATCTCCCACCCGCTGGCGGTGGCCCGGATCGTGGCCGAACTCGGCCTGGACGAGGTGGCGATCGCCGCCGCCCTGCTCCACGACGCGGTCGAGGACACCAAGATCGAGCTGGATGACATCCGCCGGGCCTTCGGGCCCGAGGTCGCCGTCATCGTCGACGGCGTGACCAAGCTGGACCGGATCCGGTTCGACACCAAGGAGGCCCAGCAGTCCGCGACCCTCCGGAAGATGCTGATCTCGATGTCGAAGGATCTCCGGGTCCTGATCATCAAGCTCAGCGACCGGCTCCACAATCTGCGGACCATCGCCGCCATGCCGCCCTGGAAACAGGAGCGGAATGCCCTCGAGACCCTGCACATCTACGCTCCGCTGGCCCACCGGTTGGGCATGCAGGAGACCAAGATGCAGCTGGAGGATCTCAGCTTCGCCGCCCTCCACCCCAAGCGCTATGCCGAGATCGAGCGCATGGTTGCCGAGCGGGCCCCGGAGCGGGACTTCTACCTGACCCAGGTGCTCGAGGACGTCCGGGCCCGGGTCGACGAGCTCGGGATCGACGCCGAGGTCGTCGGCCGTGAGAAGCACCTCTACTCGATCTACGAGAAGATGCAGCTCAAGAGCAAGGAGTTCGACGAGATCAACGATCTGGTCGGGATCCGGGTCATCGTCCAGACCGTCCGGGACTGCTACGCCGCCCTCGGCTCGATCCACGCGACCTGGAAGCCGGTGCAGGGCCGGTTCAAGGACTACGTGGCGATGCCGAAGTTCAACCTCTACCAGTCGCTCCACACCACCGTGGTCGGCCCGCAGGGCAAGCCGATCGAGGTCCAGATCCGGACCAGGGAGATGCACGAGCGGGCCGAGTCCGGGGTCGCCGCCCACTACGTCTACAAGGACAAGGAGGCCGCCTCCAGCGTCGACCTGCCGTGGCTGACCCGGATCATCGACTGGGAGAAGGAGACCTCGGATCCAACCGAGTTCATGGAGAACCTCAAGGTCGACCTGGAGGACGAGGAGGTCTTCGTCTTCACCCCGCAGGGCCAGGTCACCACGCTCCCGGTCGGGTCGACCCCCATCGACTTCGCCTACGCCATCCACACCGACGTCGGGCACCGCTGCGTCGGGGCAAAGGTCGACGGCCGCCTGGTCTCCCTCTCGGAGCCGCTCAAATCCGGGGAGACGGTCGAGATCTTCACCTCCAAGGTGGTCGGTGCCGGACCGTCCCGGGATTGGCTGAACTTCGTCTCGTCCCACCGGGCGGCGTCGAAGATCAAGCAGTGGTTCTCGAAGGAGCGCCGGGAGGACGCCATCGCCACCGGTGAGGCGGAGCTCAAGCGGGCGTTGCGGCGGGAGCGGGTGTCGTGGTCGGACTTCGGCCCCGATGCCGGCACCACGATCCGGACCGTTGCCGCAGACATGAACTACGGCGATGCCGATCAGCTCTATGCCGCGATCGGTGAGCGTCACGTCTCCAGCCAGGCCGTGGCCAATCGGCTGCTCAAGCTGAAGGCCGAGCAGGAGGGCGAGCCGGAGCCAGAGCAGAAGCTCATGGGGCCGACCGGCAAGAACCAGAACCACCCCCACCGGCGGGAACCGCCGGGGGCGGCCGGGGTCCGGATCGAGGGTCTGGACGACGTACTGGTCCGGCTGTCACGCTGCTGCACCCCGGTGCCGGGAGACGAGATCATGGGGTTCGTGACCCGGGGACGCGGGGTGTCGATCCACCGCACCGACTGCGCGAACGCAGAGTCGCTCGCGTCATCCCAGAACGACCGGTTGATCGAGGCGGAGTGGGACGCCGAGTACGAGGACGAGGTGTTCATCGCCTCGGTCGAACTCAAGGCTTACGACCGGTCCCACCTCCTCGCAGACGTGTCGCGGGCCTTCGCAGACCAGCACGTCAACATCATCGGCTCGACCACGACCACCACCGATGAGCGGGTGGCAAAGCTGACCTTCGACTTCGAGATCGCGGATCCGTCCCACCTCCAGTCGCTGATGCGGTCGGTCCGGGCCGTCGACGGGGTCTACGACGTCTATCGGGTCGTGCCGGGCAAGGCCGGGGTCTGACCGGTCGGGCTCTGACCGACGCGGCGAAATTCGATTGCGCCGACCGGGCCTGGCCGTGAGGCTCTTGCCATGGGCGACCCCTATCGAACCGAACCACAGACGCTCGATGACGACCAACTGGCCGCATTCCAGGCGACCCTGGTTGGGCGACTCCGCGAGATCTACGGTGCCAACCCGTGGGTGACCGCCACCGAGGTGGTGCAGGGCTCGACAAACCTCGGGTCGGCCATCCGGACCCTGGTCCCGGACGCCCCGGTGCTGGCGGTCGGCGGGCGGACGGGTGTCGGTCCCGTGGCCGAGGAGATGGAGACCCTCGACCTCGAAGCCGAGGACGCAGGGTCGATGGTCGCCAACATGCACGCGGCCCAGCGGGCGCTGGTTACCCCGACGGCGGCACAGCAAGCGGTGGTCGACCGGTTCGATCCGGGCGGCCTGGCCCGGGTGGTCGTCGGGTTGACCATGGTTGACGAGGAGACGATGGGCCGGCGGACCTTCGGTGCCCGGTCTGCCAGTTGGCGGGAGCTCGAGGACAAGCTGGCCATCGAGGCGGTGTGGGCCGAGGCCGGGATCCGTACCGCCCCGAGCGAACAGGTCGACCTGGCAGACCCCGACGCGGTGCTCGGAGCCCATCGACGCCTGGCCACCGGGTCCGGTACGGTCTGGGCCGGAGACAATCGCTCCGGTTGGCACGGTGGGGGCGATGGCACCCGGTGGGTCCCGGACGAGGCCGCCGCTGGCCGGCTGATCGACGAGTTGCAGGCCAGGTTCGATCGGGTCCGGATCATGCCGTTCGTCGAGGGCGTCCCGTGCAGCATCCATGGGATGGCGGTGCCTGATGGCGCCGGGGGTCGGGAGGTGGTGGTGTTCCGGCCCTGCGAGATGATGGTCCTCCGCAACGCAGCCGAGCACCGATTCGTCTACAGCCGGGTTGGCACCTACTGGGATCCCGACCCAGCGGACCGAGCGGAGATGCGGTCGGCGGCCGGTCGGATCGGTGAGGTGCTGATCCGACGAGTCGGCTTCCGCGGGGTGTTCACCGTCGATGGCGTTCTCGGCGCCGACGGCTTCGTCCCGACCGAGGTCAATCCGCGCTACGGCGCAGCGTTACCGTCGGTCCATGAGACGGCGGCAGGAGACAAGCTCGACCTCTTCCTCCTGAATCTCGCCATCGTCGAAGGGGTGCTGGACGATCTCGATCTTCCGCCCCTCGACTCGTTCGTCGTCCCCGCCCTCGATGCCAGGCGGACCGGGCGGGGCCTGCTGTTCACCGAGGACGCTCCGTCTGAACCCCACCGGGCAGTGGTGCGGGGTGTCGCGGGGGCCTTGGTCGTCGAGTCGCCACCGGCCGCAGGAGTCGACGATGAACCGGCCGACCCACCGGATCATCTGGCCGAGGTGGTCTGGGAGGCCAATGGCGATGCCGGTGGCCTGATGCTGGTGACCATGGCCGAGCACCGGCCAGACCTGATCGGCCGGCACCTGGCCCCCATCGTTGTCGAGCTGTTCCGGCGATTGGACGAGTACTGGTCGATCGGGTTGCCGCCGCTGGAGGCGGCCCGGGAGGTGCGACCGGCCGGTTCAACATGATTCTTGTATCTCCCGCCAGCTCACCGATCACCGGCAGCCCGTTCCTACCCGTGGACCCGGGACACAGACGAGTATCGGACCGGGGCCTACCACTTCTTCCGGGATCGGTACGGGATCGAGGTCGATCCGGCCGTCGTCGGTGACCAGGTGGTCGAGGTCGGCGGGGGCTCGGTGCCGGTCCAGGCCATCAAAACGGGGGAGGGCAGCACCCACCAGGTCTACGCCATCGATGCCCAGCAGGTGTCCCGCTGGCGGGGGCGGTTCCCCTTGACCACCGTGGCGTTCCGGGACGACGGCTACGTCGTGTTCGCGCTGTCGGATGTGGTGGTCAACGGGACCATGCGGCCGCTCGACGGCGGCCGGATGAACCTGGACTTTCGCTACGTGATGCACTTCCCGTCGCGGCTGGCAAACACGACGACCCGTCGACCTCGCTGCGACTTCATCCGCCCCATCGACGCCTGAGGGTCGTCCAACCGGCTGGAAATGGCCGCTGGACCGTGGTTGCGGCCAGTACGATCTTCGGGGCTATGGCACGTGCTGAATTCCAGACGCTCCCCGGGACCCGGGACCTCGTCGAGCCGGAGGCCGGGCGCGTCCGAGAACTGGTCCAGGCGTTCGCCACCGAGGCCGAACGGGCCGGGTTCGGGCAGATCGTGCCGCCCATGTTCGAGGACGTGGGGGTCTTCGTCCGCCTCGGCGAGGCCTCGGACGTGGTGTCGAAGGAGCTCTACGCATTCGAGGACAAGGGCGGTCGGGAGATTGCCCTGCGCCCCGAGTTCACCGCCTCGGTCTGCCGGGCGTTCGCCGAGCGACGGCCGCTCCTGCCGTGGAAGACCTGGTACGCGGGCCCGAGCTTCCGCTACGACAAGCCCCAGAAGGGTCGCTACCGCCAGTTCGATCAGGTCGGGGCCGAGGTGATCGGCTCCAACGACCCGGACGTCGACGTCGAGCTGATCGCCCTGGCGTGGCGGTTCTACCAGCGGATCGGCCTGACGGGGGTCAGCCTCCAGGTCAACTCGCTCGGCGACTTCGCTGAACGTCCCGCCTACCTCGATGCCCTCCGGACCTATTTCGAGGCCAACCGGGATGCCCTCTCCGAGCAGTCGATCGCCACCCTGGCCCTCAACCCGCTTCGGGTCCTCGACTCCAAGCGGCGGGAGGACCGGCCCGTGGTGGACGGGGCGCCGGTGATCCTCGATCATCTGTCTGCCGACGCCGGCGAAGCGTTCCAGCGGGTGACCACGGGCCTTGAGGCGCTCGGCATCCCGTTCACGGTCGCCCCCCGCCTGGTCCGGGGCCTGGACTACTACACCCGGACCACCTTCGAGTTCGTGGCCGACGGCCTCGATGCAGCCCAGACCGCCGTCGGCGGTGGCGGCCGCTACGACGGCCTGGTCGAGGCGCTCGGCGGGCCGCCGGAGCCCGGGGTCGGGTTCGCGCTCGGCGTCGACCGGACCCTGCTGGCCTGCGAGGCCGAGGGCCTCTTCGACGAGGCCGGGCCGGCGGTCGACGTCTGGGTTGTGGCCACCACCCCCGGGACCGAGGCGCTCGAGTTGGCCGAGGAACTGCGGGCAGCCGGGATCCGGACCGACCGGAGCTACGCCGGCGACGAGGGTCGAGCCCGGTCCATGAAGGCCCAGATGAAGGCGGCAAACCGGTCGGGGGCGGCAATCGCCGTCATCGTGGGTGAGGACGAGGTCCAGGCCGGTACCGTCTCAGTTCGAACGCTCCGCGGGGAAGCCACCCAGGCCCCGGTCGAGCGCCGCCAGGTCGTCGAGCAGGTCAGGTTGTTGTTGTCATGATGCGTACCCATCTCTGCGGGGAGCTCCGCCAGTCCCACATCGGTGAGCGGGTGACGGTGACCGGGTGGGTCAACAAGCGACGGGAGCACAGCCAGCACTTGGCCTTCGTCGACCTCCGCGACCACTCCGGCATCGTCCAGTGCGTGGTCGACAACTCGGTCGACGTCCGAAGCGAGTACGTGGTCAAGATCACCGGCGAGGTGACCGAGCGGCCGGAAGGGACCGTCAACGACGGCCTGGCCACCGGCCGGATCGAGATCACCGACGCGACCGTCGAGGTCCTCTCTGCGGCCGAGCCGCCCCCGTTCCCTCTGGATGAGCGGGCAGACGAGGTGGACGAGATGGTCCGGCTCCGGCACCGCTACCTCGACCTCCGCCGGGAGCGGATGCAGCGGAACCTGCGGGTCAGGTCCACCGTCAACGCCGCCATCCGGTCGGCAATGGTGGCCCAGGACTTCGTCGAGGTCGAGACCCCGATGCTGATGCCGACCACCCCCGAGGGGGCTCGGGAGTTCCTGATCCCGTCCCGGCAGCGGCCCGGCAGCTTCTACGCCCTGCCGCAGTCGCCCCAGCTGTACAAGCAGCTGCTGATGGTCGGCGGACTCGACCGCTACTTCCAGATCGCCCGCTGCCTCCGGGACGAGGATCTCCGGGCCGATCGTCAGTACGAGTTCATGCAGCTCGACATGGAGATGAGCTTCGTCGAGGTCGACGACGTCCTCTCCGCGGTCGAGGTCTCGGTGCTGGATGCCGCAGAGGCCGTCACCGGGGTTCGCCCCGAGGCTGTGCCCCGCATCACCTGGCACGAGGCGATGAACCGGTTCGGTTCGGACAAGCCGGATCTCCGGTTCGAGATGGAGCTGGTCGAGCTGACAGACGTGTTCGCCGAGACCGAGTTCAAGGCGTTCGGGTCGGCCGAGGCGATCAAGGGCATCAACGCCAAGGGCGCGGCCGGGGACTGGGGCCGGAACAAGCTGGACGGCCTGACCGACACCGCGAAGTCGTTCGGGGCCAAGGGCATGGTCTGGATGAAGGTCGGCGATGACCTCTCGTTGGATTCGCCGGTGGCCAAGTTCTTGTCCGAGACGGAGCAGAAGATGCTGGTTGAGCGGACCGC